>NZ_JBEXLA010000015.1:0-213016 GCF_040609715.1 Streptomyces sp. NPDC004610
AGCATCCTCGCCGACCGCCCCCACCGACCCCTCACCGGCGAAACCGTCCTCGACACCGCCACCGACGACATCGGCGAGGTCGTCGGCTACCTCCTGCGCCCCCTGGAACCCGGCCGCCCCTGGACCGCCGACCCCGACAACATCCGCCGCCCGGAGCGGGATCGTCTGATCCGGGCCCGACTCGCCCGCCGCACCCACCTCCCGGCGGGCCTCGTCCCCGCCCCGCCCACGGGCCTCACCCGTGACTGAACCGCCCCCGACCACCGAGGAGAAGGCCCGGCCACCCAGGAGTTCCGATGGCCTCCTCTGGAGCGGAGCCCTCATGCTCCTCGTCTGGTCGTCCGTCTTCGCGTTCGTGATGTCCGTGGTCCTGGCGCATGGACATGCACAGGGACGATGAACGGGCGGCGGGACCCGGTTGCCCGCCGCCCGCCGCCCGCCGCCCGTCATCTGTCATCCGTCGTGATTCCGGATCGGTCGTCAGCCGACCTCGTACCGCCCGACCTCCAGGAAGTGCCGCAGCGCCTCCGGGGTGCCGTCGGTGAGGGCGGCGTTGGCGGCGGCGCGCAGGGCGGCGCTGATGGTGGGGTCGGCGAGGATCCGGAAGATGGCGACCCGGTCGTCCTCGGCCTGGGCGAGGCGATAGCCCGTCTCCAGCCAGGCGCGCATCTCCTCCACGGTGCCGTTGTCGAGGAGGGCGTTCGCTTCCGCGATGACGCGTCGGCCGCTGTCCGGGTCGGCGAGGATCCGGAATATCTCGACCCGCAGGTCGTCCGCGTCCATCTCGTCGTAGGGAGAGTCCGCCGTCGCGACGGTGATCGCGGGCGCGGCCGGTGCGGGCGCGGCCAGGGACGGCGTGGTGAACAGCAGCACCGGGGCCAGAGCACCCGCGGCCAGAGCCAGGATCGTACGGGTCGATCGCATCAGGTCAACCACCTTTGTCATGTACAAGGAGTGGGCCGCCGGTATCCACGCCGAGGCGAGCACGCCGCCGCAGTGTCCTGGTCGGGCAGTCTTCGACGATCACGCTTGCCGGTGGCGGACACCACCGCGACCGGCAAGCGCGGGGCCTAGCGGTCGATCTTCTTGTCCAGGAAGCCCGTGATCACGTCCATCACCTTCTGCGTGGACCACTGCTGGCCGGCGTCCGGGTCGCCGAGGAACGACATGTCGCCGTGGTTGCCGCCCTGGACGACATAGCGGGTCGCCTCGACGCCCTTGGCCTTGAGGTCGTTGAGGTAGATGAGGGACTGACTGGGCGAGATGATCTGGTCCTGGTCGCCCTGGAGCAGGATGACCGGGGCCGACGAGGACCTGCGCAGATAGGTCGCGGGGTTCGCGGCCCGGTTCGCGGCGGGGTTCGTCGCCACGGTCTGGGTCGAACCGACCCCGAAGACATAGTTGTTGATGAAGCTGCCGGGTGCCATGTACGTCGCCTTCGTCGCGGCGTCGAAGTCGTCGGCGACGGCGGCCAGGTTGCTCGCGCCGAACTCGTCCACGACGGCCTGCACGGAACTGCTCTGGTTCAGGTTCTCGCCTATGTCGAACCGCTTGATCCCGTTCGTGGCCCCGGCCATGGCCGCGAGGTACCCGCCCGCCGACTGCCCCCAGACGGCGACCTTGTCGGCGTCGATGCCGTACTCGTCGGCATGCGCCCGCAGATAGCGGATCGCGGACTTCACATCGGCGAGGCCGTCCTCGTACGTGGCCCCGCTGGTCCGCGTGGTGCGGTACTCGATGCTGGCGACCGCGTAGCCCTGGTCCGCCACATAGGTGCGCTGGCCCAGGTTGGCGGTCTTGTTCGCGGTGACGAAGCCGCCGCCGGTGAGGTAGACGACCAGCGGCTTGTCACCCGGGGTGGCCGGGACCTGGAGGTCCAGCTGGAGGTCCGTCTCCACTCCGTTGGTGGTGGGGGTGGAGTAGGTGATGTCCTCGTGGAGCGTCGGCGGGGTGGTGCTGCACTGCATCTGCGGGCCGTCCGGGACGATCACCGTGCTGGTGCTGGTGTCCGTCGGCTTCACCGAGCTGGCGACCGGGATCGGCCCGGTGACTCCGGGCGCCTCGGTCGGCGTGGGGCAGGGGCCGAGCTGCGCCGCGGCGGTGGCCGCCACGGCCGGGGTCCCGGTGGAACTGACGGCGAGTCCGAGTCCGAGGAGCACGACACCGGCGATGTTCCTGGCCGCGAGGGATGCGGACATGGGGGAGCCTCCTGTGAAATGGATGAATCTATCCGTTTGAAGGTAGCTCGGCTTCCTATGAGAGAAGCGCCCCATTTCACAGGGGATTGCCAGCCGTTTCATCGGTGATCGACGGGGGGTGAGGGTCCACATCGGCTCCGGTCGCCGCCGGGCTCGCCGGGCTCACAGGGCTCGCCGGGCTCACAGGGCTCGCCGGGCTCACAGGGCTCGCCGGGCTCACAGGGTTCACCGGACTCGCCGGGTTTGCCGGACTCACCGGGTCCTCCGAGCCCTCCGGACTCGCCCTCGCCGCAGTCCGATCGTCGGTGACCGGAATCCGCTGGCCGGTGACCCGGATGGCGAAGCGGAACGGAAAAGGAGGCGGACGGGCTCAGGTCGTCCACAGTGATCGCACATGTCGGGGAGGTCTCAACTCGGAAAAGACCACCGTCGAACCCTGCGCTCGATCTTGCTCCGGCCCCCGGAAGTGGACTATACCTGTCGGCCACCAGGCGGTGTTCGTCCTGGGGAACGCGGCATGTCACGCACTGTTTCGGTGCGTCTCGTACGACCCTCGAATCACGAGCAGGACCACGAGAACGACCACGCACGGCCCGTACGCCCCGCAAGCCCGTAAGCCCTGCACACCCCCCATTTCCCGCACCACTCTTCCCGCACCACCCTTCGTGCACGAACCAGCTCGACCCGATCGCGGTGCCCGGCAAGTGATCCGGTTCACCGCCTGAGTCCTGGAGAAGGCGAGGACTTGAGCATGGGATCCCTTTCCGGCGTGAACGAGAACCAGAACGAGCACCACAGCGAGCCCCACCACGAGAACCGGAGTGAAGAGCGTGGCGTCGGTCGCCGCAACCTCATCAAGCGCTCCGCCGCGCTCGGCCTGATCACCGTCCCCACGATGAGCTTCCTCTCCGCGTGTGCCAGCGGCGGTGGCGGGGACAGTCAGGAGAAGGCCGAGTCCGGGGAGAAGACCGACAAGAACCCGCTCGGGGTCAACAACTCCGCCGGGATGGAGTTCGTCCTCTTCGACGGCGGCTTCGGCAAGGAGTACGCCGAGGACGCGGTCAAGATCTACGAGACCGCCTTCCCCGAGGCCGCCGTCAAGTTCTCCGCCACCCAGAAGATCCAGTCCACCCTCCAGCCCCGCTTCAACCAGGGCAGCCCGCCGGACCTGATCGACAACTCCGGCGCCGAGCAGATGGACATGGGTGTGCTGGTCGGCAAGAACCAGCTCACCGACCTCACCCCGCTGCTGGACGCCGCCTCGTACGACGACCCGGCGAAGAAGGTCCGCGACACCCTGCGCCCCGGCATCGTGGAGATGGGCCAGTTCGACGGCGACCCGGTGTGGATCCTGTACTACGCCTACACGGTCTACGGCGTCTGGTACTCGCAGAAGGCGCTGGACTCGCTGGAGGTCGAGTACCCGCAGACCTGGGACGAGATGCTCGCCGTCTGCGCCGCCGCCAAGAAGAAGGGCATCGCGGGCTGGACGTACGCGGGCAAGTACCCGTACTACATCCCGTTCTCGCTGTACCCGATGATCGGCAAGGTCGGTGGGCGGGAGGTGCTGGACGCCATCGACAACCTGGAGCCGAACGCCTGGAAGCACCCGGCCGTCAAGACCTGCTTCGAGGCGTACTACGAGCTCCAGGCCAAGGGATATGTACTCAAGGGCACCCCGGGGCTCGACCACATCCAGTCGCAGACCGCGTGGGCCGAGGGCAAGGCGCTGTTCCTGCCGAACGGCTCCTGGGTGGAGAACGAGTCGGCGAACGTGATCCCCGCCGACTTCAACCTCGCCGTCTCCGCGCCGACCGGCATCGACAGCTCCGACAAGATGCCCTTCGGCACCATCTGGGCGTCCGGCGGTGAGCCCTTCATCGTCCCGGCCCAGGCGAAGAACGCCCCCGGCGGCATGGAGCAGCTGAGGATCATGCTCAGCGAGGCGTCGTCCAAGAACTTCACCGGCAAGGTGAAGTCGCTGACCGCCTACGACGGCGGCACGGACGGGGTCGAGCTGACCCCGGGGCTGAAGTCGGGTGTGGCGGCGCTGGACCTCGCCGGGGACAACGTGGTGAACCCGCGGCTCCAGGACTGGTACGTGAAGCTCCAGAAGGAGCAGATCGGTGTCGGCGGGCTCGGGGAGATGATGGCGGGGCGGCTCACCCCGGCGGAGGCCATCAACAAGATCCAGGGCTATGCCGACGAGGCCGCCAAGGACGACTCCATCAAGCACTACAAGCACCAGTAGGGCGGTAGTGATCAGGTGAGGATCCGTCACCAGCGGCGGCACCCGCGCACAGATCGGGGTCGGTAGCAATGCAGCACGGCAAGTACCGGTTCATCGTGGGGTTCCTCGCGGCACCCCTCGCGCTGTACGCCCTCTTCGTCGTCTGGCCGTTCATCCAGTCCATCTACTACTCGTTCACGGACTGGACCGGCCTGAGTCCCGACTTCAAGATGGTCGGCTTCGACAACTACGAAAGAATGCTCGACGACGAGATCTTCTGGAAGTCGTTGCAGCACAGCCTGCTGTTCGCGCTGCTGGTGCCGCTGGTGACGATCGGCCTGGCGCTGTTCTTCGCCTTCATGATCAATGTGGGCGGCCGGAAGCGGAAGGGCGGGCCCGCGATCACGGGGGTCCGGGGCTCGTCCTTCTACAAGATCGTGTACTTCTTCCCGCAGGTGCTGTCCATCGCGATCGTGGCCCTGCTGTTCGCCTTCGCGTACAACCCGGACAGCGGCGCCATCAACTCCGTCCTGCGGGGGATCGGGCTGGACGGCATCCAGCCGCTCTGGCTCGGTGACCCCAATCTGGCGCTGTGGGCCGTGATGGCGGTGCTGGTGTGGTCCACGGTCGGGTTCTTCGTGGTCCTCTTCTCCGCGGGCATGGCCTCCATCCCGGCGGAGATGTACGAGGCGGCGCTGCTGGACGGCGCCGGGCGGGCCACCACCTTCTTCAAGGTGACCCTGCCGCTGCTGTGGGACACCGTGCAGTCCGGCTGGGTCTATATGGGCATCCTCGCCCTGGGCGCCGAGTCCTTCGCCGTCGTGCAGATCATGACGGTCGGCCCCGGCGGCCCCGACTACTCGACCACCGTGATGGTCCTGTACGTCTACCAGAAGGCGTTCCGGGACGGTCAGGCCGCCTACGCCACCACCATCGGCGTCGCCCTGCTCGTCGTCACCCTGGTGTTCGCCGCCGCCGTGATGCGGCTGGGCCGGCGCGAGCGGCTGGAGTACTGAGACAGATGAAGACGACCCAGAGCCCTGCTGCCGGGCCCCCCGCCGAGCCCGTCGGATCCGGTGCCGTGACCCTCGCCAAGACCGACGGCGGGGGCACCCCGTCGGCGGGTCCGCCCGTCAAGAAGAAGAAGGACGGCTCCGTCCTCAATGTCTTCTCCCATGGCGTCCTGATCATCTGGGCGATCATGGTGGTGATGCCGCTGCTGTGGGCGGTGATGACCTCCTTCAAGGACGACCGCTCGATCTTCTCCTCGCCCTGGTCGCTCCCCGACCGGCTGCACTTCGACAACTGGTCGCGGGCCTGGACCGAGGCCAATATGAGCGACTACTTCCTCAACACCGTCCTGGTGGTGGGGGGTTCGCTCATCGGCACCCTGCTGCTCGGCTCCATGGCCGCCTATGTGCTGGCCCGCTTCGAGTTCCCCGGCAACCGGTTCCTCTACTACCTGTTCGTCGGCGGGATGAGCTTCCCCATCATGCTGGCCCTGGTCCCCCTGTTCTACGTGGTCAACAACATGGGCCTGCTGAACACCATCCACGGGCTGATCCTGGTCTACATCGCCTACTCGCTGCCCTTCACGGTGTTCTTCCTGACCGCGTTCTTCCGCACCCTGCCGACCTCGATCGCGGAAGCCGCCTTCGTCGACGGCGCCTCGCACTCGCGGACGTTCTTCCAGATCATGCTGCCGATGGCCAAGCCGGGGCTGGTGAGTGTCGGGATCTTCAACTTCCTCGGGCAGTGGAACCAGTACATGCTGCCCACGGTCCTCAACACCGACCCCGACAAACGCGTCCTCACCCAGGGCCTGGTCCAGCTCGCCGTCAGCCAGGGCTACAAGGGCGACTGGTCCGGGCTCTTCGCCGGGCTGGTGATGGCGATGCTGCCGGTGCTGGCCGCGTACATCGTCTTCCAGCGCCAGGTCGTCCAGGGGCTCACGGCGGGCGCCCTGAAGTGACCCGCCGGTAACGCCATGAAGTGACACTCCGCAAACGGTTAATGACACGCCGCTCCCCGCCCAGGGCAGCGGCGTGTCAGGCATGTCCGGCGACGGGGATCAAGTTCAACCTCTTGACGGGAGGTGACCAAAACAGGTCAGCTAATAGTTCACTAGTTGGACATAGACGGGGTCCCATCGGCGCGACCCCGTGCGCGGGAGGTCGTCGTGGAGACTCCGGGGTCGCAGTCGTCGCTGCACCGAGCCAACCTGGAGCGGGTCGTACGGGCCGTACGGCTGGCCGGATCACTCACGCAGGCGGAGATCGCCCGGACCACCGGTCTGTCCGCCGCCACCGTCTCCAACATCGTGCGCGAACTCAAGGACGGCGGCACCGTCGAGGTCACCCCCACCTCGGCCGGGGGCCGCCGGGCCCGCAGTGTCTCCCTGAGCGGGGACGCCGGGATCGTGATCGGCGTCGACTTCGGGCACACCCACCTCAGGGTCGCCGTCGGCAACCTCGCCCACCAGGTGCTCGCCGAGGAGGCCGAGCCCCTCGATGTGGACGCCTCCGCGCCACAGGGCTTCGACGCGGCGGAAGCCCTGGTCAACCGGCTGATCGCGGCGACCGGAGTGGACCGTACGAAGATCGCCGGGCTCGGGCTCGGGGTACCCGGGCCGATCGATGTGGAGTCCGGCACGCTCGGCTCCACCGCCATCCTGCCAGGCTGGACCGGCACCCGCCCCGCCGAGGAACTGCGCGGGCGGCTCGGCGTCCCGGTGCACATCGACAACGACGCCAATCTCGGCGCCCTCGGAGAACTGGTCTGGGGCGCCGGCAAGGGCGTCCGCGATCTGGCGTACATCAAGGTCAGCAGCGGTGTCGGGGCCGGTCTGGTGATCGACGGGAAGATCTACCGGGGACCCGGCGGCACCGCCGGGGAGATCGGGCACATCACCCTCGACGAGTCCGGCCCGGTCTGCCGCTGCGGCAACCGGGGCTGCCTGGAGACCTTCACCGCCGCCCGCTATGTCCTCCCGCTGCTGCACTCCAGCCATGGCGGCGACCTCACCATGGAGACCGTGGTCCGCCTCGCCCGGGACGGCGATCCGGGCTGCCGCCGGGTCATCGCCGACGTCGGACGGCACATCGGCAGCGGGGTCGCCAACCTCTGCAATCTGCTCAACCCCAGCCGGGTCGTCCTCGGCGGCGATCTCGCCGAGGCCGGTGAGCTGGTCCTCGGCCCCATCCGCGAGTCCGTCGGCCGCTACGCCATCCCCAGCGCCGCCCGCCAACTCTCCGTACTCCCCGGGGCACTCGGCGGCCGGGCCGAGGTGCTCGGCGCCCTCGCCCTCGCCCTCGGCGAGATGGGTGATTCGGCGCTTCTGGATGGCTCATTGGCCGGTTCCGCGCCTGCCTTCACTTAGATAACGTATGGCACCGTTGCCATCTCGTTAAGGATTTACTTCTTGACGTCGTACGTACGGCCGAGTTGACTTCCAGCCACCTCGGCCGCAACGACGCGGCCTCGTCAGGGAGGTTTCTGAAGTGAACACGCGTATGCGTCGCGCCGCCGTAGCCGTCGCAGCAGGTGCGATGGCCGTCTCGCTCGCCGCCTGTGGCAGCGCCGAGGAAGCCGACGGCGCCGGCAGCGACTCCAGCAGCTCCGCCGCCGCCAAGGGCGATGACATCAAGGTCGGCCTTCTCCTCCCGGAGAACAAGACCGCGCGCTACGAGAAGTTCGACCGGCCCCTGATCGAGAAGAAGATCAAGGAGCTGACGAACAACAAGGCGGAGATCCAGTACAACAACGCCCGCCAGGACGCCAACCTCCAGGCCCAGCAGGTCGACACGATGATCACCAACAAGGTGGACGTGCTGATCCTGGACGCCGTGGACGCCAAGGCGATCAAGAACTCCGTGCAGAAGGCCGTCGACGCCGGTATCGAGGTCGTCGCCTACGACCGCCTCGCCGAGGGCCCGATCAGCGCCTACACCTCGTTCGACAACGTCGAGGTCGGCAAGACCCAGGGCGAGGCCCTCCTCGCCGAGCTGGGCGACAAGGCCGGCGACGGCCAGATCGTCATGATGAACGGCTCCGTCACCGACCCGAACGCCGCCATGTTCAAGGAGGGCGCGCACTCCGTCCTCGACGGCAAGGTGGAGATCGGCAAGGAGTACGACACCAAGGAATGGTCGCCGGACAACGCCAACGCCAACATGGAGGCGGCGATCTCGGCGATCGGCAAGGACAAGATCGTCGGCGTCTACTCCGCCAACGACGGCATGGCCGGCGGCATCATCACCGCCCTGAAGGCCGCCGGCATCGATGTCCCGGTCACCGGCCAGGACGCCGAGCTGGCCGCCGTGCAGCGGATCGTCGCCGGTGAGCAGTTCATGAGCGTCTACAAGCCGTACGCCCCCGAGGCCGACGCCGCCGCCGAGATGGCCGTCGCGCTCGCCAAGGGCGAGGACCTCGCCGCCATCGCCAAGGACAAGGTCTCCAGCGACAGCGCCACCGACGTCCCGTCCGTCCTGGTCCCGGTCACCTCGCTGACGGCGGACAACATCAACGACACCGTCATCAAGGACGGCGTCTACACCGCCGCCGAGATCTGCACCGCCAAGTACAAGGCGGCCTGCGACGCGGCCGGCATCGGCGGCTGACCGCCGCACCCCTGCTCCTCCGGCGCCCCGCTTCCAGCCCCGCAAAGCCAGTGCGGGGCGCCGGACGGAACACTTCCCCCCCATACCCCCAGTCTTCGCACAAACCTTCCGCCGGGTCAGGCGGCGAAGGAGATGGTTCACGTGACCGCTACGCCCGTGCTGGCGTTGCGCGGGGTCTCCAAGCGATTCGGTGCCGTCCAGGCGCTCACCGATGTCGAGCTTGAGGTCCACGCCGGTGAGGTGGTCGCCCTGGTCGGCGACAACGGCGCCGGAAAATCCACCCTGGTCAAGACGATCGCCGGAGTCCACCCCATCGACGAGGGTGCCATCGAGTGGGACGGCCGGTCCGTCTCCATCAACCGGCCGCACGACGCCCAGCACCTGGGCATCGCGACCGTCTACCAGGACCTCGCCCTCTGCGACAACATCGATGTCGTGGGCAACCTCTTCCTCGGCCGCGAGCTGAAACGCTTCGGCGTGCTGGACGAGGTCGAGATGGAGCGCCGCTCGCGCGAGCTGCTCCAGACGCTGTCGATCCGCATCCCCAGCGTCCGCATCCCGATCGCCTCGCTCTCCGGCGGTCAGCGCCAGACCGTGGCCATCGCCCGCTCCATGCTGGGCGCCCCCAAGCTGGTCATCCTGGACGAGCCCACCGCCGCCCTCGGCGTCGAGCAGACCGCCCAGGTGCTCGACCTGGTGGAGCGGCTGCGCGAGCGCGGCCTCGCCGTCCTGCTGATCAGCCACAACATGGCCGATGTCAAGGCCGTCGCCGACAAGGTGGCGGTGCTGCGCCTGGGCCGCAACAACGGCGTCTTCGAGGTCAAGACGACCTCCCAGGAGGAGATCATCTCCGCCATCACCGGCGCCACCGACAATGCCGTGACCCGCCGTGCGGCGCGCACGACCGGGGAGGTATCGAAGTGACCAGCCTCGACAAGACGCCCGAACCGGCGCCCACGGTCGTCGACAACCCGGAGGCCGCCGCCGCCGCGGTGACCGCCGTCGATCCCCGGCTGCTGGTGCGCGAGCAGGGCCTCGCCGGGTACCTCGGCGAGTTCAAGCGGAAGATCCGCGCCGGTGAGCTGGGCTCCATCCCGGTCGTCATCGGCCTGATCGTGATCTGTGTCGTCTTCCAGAGCATGAACTCCGCGTTCCTGTCCGCGCAGAACATCAGTGACATCACCGTCACCATGGTCGGCACGGGCATGATCTCCGTCGGCATCGTCTTTGTGCTGCTGCTCGGCGAGATCGACCTCTCCGTCGGCTCGGTCAGCGGCGCCGCCAGCGCCATCGCGGCCGTCCTCGCCGTCAACCAGGGCTGGCCCGAGTGGCTCGCGGTGCTCTTCGCGATCGGCGCGGGCGCGCTGATCGGCGCGGCGCACGGCTTCTTCTTCGCGGTCCTCGGCGCCCCCGCCTTCGCGGTCACCCTGGCCGGGCTGCTGTTCTGGCTCGGCTTCATGCTCCAGACGCTGGGCGAGAACGGCACGATCAACCTCGACAGCGACGGCTTCATCGGCAACCTCACGACGTACTTCTTCACCGATGTCGCCGCCGCGTACGGGCTGGCCGCGGTCGTCACCGGCGTGTTCTTCGTGACGTCGTTCCTCGGGAACCGGCGGCGGGAGGCCGCGGGGGTGCCGTCCCGGCCGATGAGCGACACCCTGCTGCGGACCGTGCTGCTCGCGGTGATCTCGTTCGCCGCGGCCTTTATGTACAACCAGTACAAGGGGCTGCCGCTGGCCACCGTGATCTTCCTGGTGTTCCTGGTCGCCACGGACTTCGTGCTGCGGCGCACCTCCTACGGGCGCAAGGTCTTCGCGCTCGGCGGCAGCGTGGAGGCGTCCCGCCGGGCCGGTATCAATGTCACCGCCGTACGGATCTCGGTGTTCGCGATCTCCGGCGGGTTCGCGGCGATCGGCGGTCTCTTCCTGGCGTCGAAGATCGCCTCCGCCAACCAGAGCGCGGGCGCGGGCGACCTGCTGATGAACGCCATCGCGGCGGCGGTGATCGGCGGCACGTCCCTGTTCGGCGGACGCGGACGGACGTGGAACGCGCTGCTGGGTGTGCTGGTGATCGTCTCCATCCAGTACGGGTTGCAGCTGGAGTCGATCGCGGAGCCGGTGAAGTACATGATCACGGCGGGCGTCTTGTTGACCACGGTTGTCATCGACTCGGTGACTCGGCGTACGCAGAAGACGGCGGGTAGGGCCTGATCTCAGGGGAGCGAGTGCGGGTCGTGGTCGCTCTTCGCGCAGTTCCCCTCGCCCCTTAGGCGCATACAGTCCCCGGTATCGAACACGGTGCCGGGGATTCTGTATGTCATACGGAAGGCTGCTTATGGGTAGAGCCGATCGCGTGATGTATGACGCACTCTCCGGGCGTCGGCGCTCGGGGCGGAAGATTAGACTCGACGAGCCCGGCAACAGCTCGAACAGCTCTACTGCAAGGAGGCACGGGTGCCGCTGCTGACCCGCATCAGGGGACCGCGCGATCTGGACCGGCTCAGCCCGGAGGAGCTGGACCAGCTGGCCGGAGAGATCCGGAGCTTCCTGGTCGACGCCGTCGCCAAGACCGGCGGCCACCTCGGCCCCAACCTCGGCGTGGTCGAGCTGACCCTCGCGCTGCACCGCGTGTTCGACTCGCCCAAGGACCGGGTGCTCTGGGACACCGGCCACCAGGCGTATGTCCACAAGCTGATCACCGGGCGCCAGGACTTCGGCCGGCTGCGCGCCAAGGGCGGGCTCTCCGGCTACCCCTCCCGCGCCGAGTCCGATCACGATGTGATCGAGAACAGCCACGCCTCCACCGTCCTCGGCTGGGCCGACGGCCTCGCCAAGGCCAACCAGCTGCTGAAGAGGGACGACCATGTCGTCGCCGTGATCGGCGACGGGGCGCTGACCGGCGGGATGGCCTGGGAGGCGCTCAACAACATCGCCGACGGCGACCGCCCCCTGGTCATCGTCGTCAACGACAACGAGCGGTCGTACGCGCCCACCATCGGCGGCCTCGCCAACCATCTGGCGACCCTGAGGACGACCGACGGCTATGAGCGCTTCCTCGCCCGGGGCAAGGACCTGCTGGAGCGCACCCCGGTCGTCGGGCGGCCCCTGTACGACACCCTGCACGGCGCCAAGAAGGGCCTCAAGGACTTCATCGCCCCGCAGGGCATGTTCGAGGACCTCGGTCTGAAGTACGTCGGCCCGATCGACGGGCACGACATCGAGGCGCTGGAGTCCGCGCTGAACCGGGCCAAACGGTTCGGCGGCCCGGTCATCGTGCACTGCCTCACCGAGAAGGGCCGCGGCTACGAGCCCGCCGAGCAGGACGAGGCCGACCGCTTCCACGGCATCGGCCCCATCCACCCCGACACCGGCCTCCCCATCAAGGCGTCCGCGGCGAGCTGGACCTCGGTCTTCGGTGACGAGATGGTCAAGCTGGGGCGCGAGCGCGGGGACATCGTCGCCATCACCGCCGCCATGCTCCAGCCGGTCGGCCTGAAGAAGTTCGCCGAGGAGTTCCCCGACCGGATCTACGACGTCGGCATCGCCGAGCAGCACGCCGCCGTCTCCGCGGCCGGTCTCGCCACCGGCGGCGTCCACCCGGTCTTCGCGGTGTACGCCACCTTCCTCAACCGCGCCTTCGACCAGGTGCTGATGGATGTCGCCCTGCACAGGTGCGGAGTGACGTTCGTCCTGGACCGGGCGGGCGTCACCGGCGACGACGGCGCCTCGCACAACGGTATGTGGGACATGTCCATGCTCCAGGTGGTGCCGGGCCTCCGGATCGCCGCCCCGCGCGACGCCGAGCAGCTGCGGACGCAGTTGCGGGAGGCGGTCACCGTCGAGGACGCGCCGACCGTGCTGCGCTACTCCAAGGGCGTCGTCGGCCCGGCCGTCCCCGCCGTCGGCCGCGTCGGCGGCATGGACGTACTGCGCGAGCCCGGCACCGAGACCCCCGATGTGCTGCTGGTCTCCGTGGGCGCCCTCGCCCCGATGTGCCTGGACATCGCCACCCTGCTGGACCGGCAGGGCATCTCCGCCACCGTCGTCGACCCGCGCTGGGTCAAGCCGGTGGACGAGGCCCTCGCCCCGCTGGCCGAGCGGCACCGCGTCGTCGTCACCGTCGAGGACAACTCCCGGGTCGGCGGGGTCGGCTCCGCCGTCGCCCAGGCCCTCAGGGACGCCGGGGTGGATGTACCGCTGCGCGACTTCGGTATCCCGCCCCGCTTCCTCGACCATGCCTCGCGCGCCGAGGTGATGGCCGAGATCGGGCTGACCGCGCCGGACATCGCCCGGCAGGTCACCGGCCTGGTCGCCAAGCTGGACGGCAAGTACGGCCAGGCCGCGGCGGATGAGGTCGAGGCCGCCCGCGACTGACCCCCGCCATGACCCTCACGACCGACGCCCGGGACTGACCCCCGCGACCGACTCCCGCGCCCCGTCCAGACGCCACGCCGTACGGACACCCGAACGGGCCGGTTCCCTCCCCGGCACGGGTGGTGGAACCGGCCCATTCGCGTGACGCCGCTCGTGCCGGGGCATACGCAGGCCACCCCCTCTCGATCATGTCGGGGACGGCAAGCGTGGGAGGTACACCCGTGAGCAGCACCCTCTTCCGGACGAAGAAGGTCGAGCAGTCCATCCGTGACACCGAGGAGCCGGAACACGCGCTGAGAAAGTCGCTGTCGGCACTGGACCTGACGGTCTTCGGCGTCGGCGTCATCATCGGCACCGGCATCTTCGTCCTCACCGGGACGGTCGCCAAGAACAACGCCGGACCCGCGGTGGCCCTCGCCTTCGTGGTGGCCGGTGTGGTGTGCGCGCTGGCCGCGCTGTGCTACGCCGAGTTCGCCTCCACGGTCCCGGTGGCCGGCTCCGCCTACACCTTCTCCTACGCCTCGCTCGGTGAACTCCCGGCCTGGATCATCGGCTGGGACCTGGTGCTGGAGTTCGCGCTCGGCACGGCGGTGGTCGCGGTCGGCTGGTCCGGCTACATCGCCTCGCTGCTCTCCAACGCGGGCTGGGAACTCCCGGCGTCGCTCGGCTCCCGGGACGGGGCGACGGGCTTCGGCTTCGACATCCTCGCCGCCGCCCTGGTGCTGGTCCTCACCTTCGTGCTGGTGCTCGGCATGAAGCTGTCCGCGCGGATCACCTCCATCGTCGTCGCCATCAAGGTGGCGGTGGTGCTCATCGTGATCATCGCCGGGTCCTTCTTCATCACCGGCAGCAACTACGACCCGTTCATCCCCGAGTCCCAGCCGGTACCGGCGGGCGGCGACCTCCAGGCGCCGCTGATCCAGCTGATGGTCGGCTGGGCGCCCTCCAACTTCGGGGTGATGGGCATCTTCACCGCCGCGTCCGTGGTGTTCTTCGCGTTCATCGGCTTCGATGTCGTCGCCACCGCCGCCGAGGAGACCCGCAACCCCCAGCGGGACATGCCCCGCGGCATCCTCGGCTCCCTGTTCATCTGCACGGTGCTGTACGTGGCGGTGTCGATCGTGGTGACCGGTATGCAGCACTACAGCGAACTCTCCGTCACCGCCCCCCTCGCCGACGCCTTCAAGGCCACCGGCCATCCCTGGTACGCCGGGCTGATCAGCTTCGGCGCCGCCGTCGGCCTCACCACCGTCTGCATGATCCTGCTGCTGGGCCAGACCCGGGTCTTCTTCGCGATGAGCCGGGACGGACTGCTGCCCCGCTTCTTCTCCTACGTCCACCCCCGGTTCAAGACCCCGTACCGGCCGACCATCCTGCTCGGGGTGATCATCGCGATCGTCGCCGGGTTCACCCCGCTCAGCGAGTTGGCCGAACTGGTCAACATCGGCACCCTGTTCGCCTTCGTGGTGGTCGCCATCGGCGTGGTCGTGCTCCGCCGCACCCGCCCCGACCTGCCCCGCTCCTTCCGCACCCCCTGGGTGCCCTGGCTGCCGATCGTGTCGGTCGCCGCGTCCCTGTGGCTGATGCTGAACCTGCCCGCCGAGACCTGGATCCGGTTCGGCGGCTGGATGCTCCTCGGGGTGATCGTCTACTTCCTCTACAGCCGCACCCACAGCCGCCTGGCCCGCGGCGAGGACGAGCCCGCCACCCCACCCTCACCTGACGCGCAGTAACGTTCCCCGATCCCTCCCGGCCCCGTATGTCCTGCTTCGATGGGACGTACGGGGCCGGATAGCGTACGGAGCGTGTGCGCCGCCCCCGTGATCCCCGCGATCCCCGCGACCCCGTCTCCCGCCGAGACCCCCGCCGAGTCCCCCGCGCGGACGGGCCGCTACTGGACCCGGCTGCTGCCGCCGCTCACCGCGCTGGCCTGCCTCACCCGCCTGCCCTCGTTCCGCCACCCCCTGTGGAGCCCCGACGAGGGCTATCTCGCCGTCCAGGCCCGCCTGCTCGCCCACGGCGGCACGCTCTACGAGACCGTCGTCGACCGCAAACCGCCCCTGGTGCCCCTGCTCTACCAGGGCGCCTTCGCGCTCACCGGCTCCGACACCCTCACCGGCGTCCGCGTCCTCGCCGTCGCCGCCCATCTCCTCACCGCCGTGCTGCTGGTGTCGCTGGCCCGCCGCCGCTGGGGCGACCGCGCCGGACGCACCGCGGGCGTCCTCTATCTGCTGATCTCCATCGGCGTGAACCCCGAGGACGCCCAGGCCGCCGGGTTCGAGGTGTTCATGCTGCCCTGCACGGCCGCCGCCCTGTGGTGCGCCGACCGCCGCCGCTGGCTCCCGGCGGGCCTCGCGGTCGCCGCCGCCTTCCTGGTCAAACAGACCGGGGGAGCGGTGCTGCTGCCGGTGCTGTGGCTCTGGCACCGCTCCACCGCAGCCGACCGCCGCGCCCTGCTCGCCCTGACCGCCGGGGCCGTCCCGCCCGTCCTCGCCGCCGCCCTGCTCACCGACCCCGGCGGCTTCCTCTTCTGGACCGTCACCGGCTCCGGCGCCTACGCCTCCCTCACCGGCTCCGAACTCCACGTCCTGGGCCGCGCCCTGGGCAACGCCGCCCTCCTCGCCGCCGCCTGCGCCGCACTGCTCCCCGCCCTCGCCCGCACCCGGAGCCCCGCCACCCGCGACCTGTGGCTCTGGCTCGCCGCCTCCGCCGCCGCCGTCTGCGCCGGCTTCCACTTCTTCGGCCACTACTATCTGCAACTCCTGCCCCCGCTCGCCCTGCTGGCCACCGCCGCCCTCCAGCACACCCCCCGCGACCGCCGCACCCGCGCCCTCTCCCTCACCGCCTGCTGCTGCGCCCTCTTCCTCACCTGGGGCCTGGTCGCCCCCCGTCCCGAACTCGCCCACACCCAGCGCCTCGCCGACGCCACCGCCCGCCGCACCACCCCCGGCGACACCGTCCTGATCTGGGGCATGCACCCGGAGACCTACTGGCTCGCCCACCGCACCCCCGCCACCCGCTATCTCACCGCCGGACTCCTCACCAACTACAGCGGCGGCCGGGACGGCCCCCAGGTCGGTGAGGCATACGCGGTCCCCGGCACCCTCCCCGTCTTCCGCGCCGAACTCGCCGCGCACGCCCCCGCCCTGATCGTCGACGACTCCCGCGGCAAGCCCTACGCCCCGCACCGCGTCCCCACCCTGCGCCGTCTGCTCACCGCCCGCTACCAGGAGGTCGAACGCGTCGACGGCGCGATCCTCTACGCCCGCCTCCGCTGACCCCCGCCTCCGCTGACCCCCCCCAGCAGCGGGACTACCCCCGCACCGACCGGGGCCCCGCGACCTCCGCCCCCAGCTCCACCACCCGCCGCCGCAGCTCCCGGTCCGCCGTCACCACCAGCACCTTCCGCCCCGCCGCAGCCGCGACCAGCGCCACCATGTGATCGTCCCCACTGCCCGGCGCGTCCTCCACCCGCACCCCCGCCACCGACGCGACCCCTCGCGCGGCCCCCTCCACCACCATCACGATCTCCACCGGCCCCTGACGCCCCGGCACCCCGTCCGCCGCCAGCCGGTCCCGCAGCCGCTCCGCCGCCCCCCGCCGGTCCCGCCACCACCCGTCGGGCACCGACCCGACCACGTTCGCCGCGTCCACGATCACCAGCAGGCCGTCACTCATGAGGTCAGGGTCGCACGACCCGCGCGGGCTTCACCCCGCCACCGCATTAAGGTGGGGTCGTGTCAATGGTCCGTACAGTGAACGGCGACTGGCTCATACGCGGCCGAGACGGCCGGCTCAGCGTCTATCTCTCCACCGACGAGGCGGTCCTGTGCCGCGCCGAGAGCGCCCCCGGCGGCCCCTGGGGCCCGGTGCGCCGCGTGGGCGGCGAACAGCGCCTGCACGGCGGCTTCGCGCTCGCCCGGGGCGCCGACGGCTACACCCATCTGGCGGCCTGGCGGCCGACCCGGGGCGAGGAACACGGCCTGGTCCACTCCACACACTTCCGCCCGCTGCTCGCCCCGCTGGACTGGCTGCCCGTCGGCCACCCCAACCGGCAGGGCGCGCGCACCGGCGACCCCGCCGTGGCCGTCGACGAGGCCGGACGCGCCTATGTCTTCGTCCGCAACCGGGGCCTCGGCGTGCACACCGTCAACCAGAAGTCGCGCGGCGGCTGGAACGCGTGGCACGACCTGCGCGGCTCCAAGGTGCACGAGCAACTCGTCGCCGTCACCGCGGAGTCGGGCCTCGTCGCGGTGTACGCCACCAACCCCGACGGCATCCTGCGCTGGCACCAGGCGGAGGCCGGCGCCCGCGCCGAACCGGGCGACCCCCTGCGGGCGGAGGTGGAACCGGGCACGCTCAGCGCCCTGCCCACGTCCAAGGAGCACACCACCCTGTACTACGCCGACCCGCAGGGCACCCTGCACGCCTGGCGCCCCGGCGAGGACCCGGTCCCCCTCCTCCCGGCGGCGGGCCCCGGCCCGGTCGCGACCCTGCGCTGCGACCTCGACGGCCACGACTGCACGATCCTCGCCCAGCGCTCGGCCTCCGGCAGGATCGCCTTCGCCGCGTACCCCACCGAACAGGAGTCCGCGGGCCTGTGGTGGACCGAGTCCGGCCCCCCACTCCCCACGGACACGAGGGTGTCCCTGACCACGGACGAGGAGGGCAGGGTGGTGGCGGCGACGGTGACACCGGAGGGCGTTCTGCGGATCTCCCGCCAGAAGAACGAACCGGGCCTGGCCCTGGCGGCATGGCAGGAAATCCCGTGACCGTGGTGGCAATGGGCGGGGCGGGCGAAGCCTTCCAACGGCCGCCGCCCCCAAGGCTTTTAGGGGCGCTGGGGGTACCCCCTCTGGGGGAGGAACTGCGCGACAAGCCCCCACTCACCCGCACTATGACGACAAACAAAAACGCCGGCCCCCCATACAACCCACGTACAGGGAACCGGCGTAAAACCGCTACGCGCCCGGCACGCTAGCCACCCCGGGCTCCAGGAACCGCGCCCCATTCACCCGCTCGGACACCCCCACCCGATCCAGATACGGCGTGATCCCGCCCAGATGGAACGGCCATCCCGCCCCCGTGATCAGACACAGGTCGATGTCCTGCGCCTCGGCGACGACCCCGTCCGCCAGCATCAGCCCGATCTCCTCGGCGACAGCGTCCAGCACCCGCTCCCGCACCTGCTCCTCCGTCAGCACCGCGTCCCCCTGCCGGAGCAGCCCCGCGACCTCGGGATCCAGCACGGGGGCCCCGCTGTCGTAGACGTAGAACCCGCGCTTGCCCGCCTCGACGACCGCCTTGAGGTTGGGGGAGACGGTGAACCGGTCGGGGAAGGCGTGGTGCAGGGTCTCGGAGACATGCAGGCCGATCGCCGGGCCGACCAGTTCCAGCAGCACCAGCGGGGACATCGGCAGCCCCAGCGGCTCGACCGCCCTCTCGGCGACCGGGACCGGGGTGCCCTCGTCGATGACGTTCTGGATCTCGCCCATGAAGCGGGTCAGGATCCGGTTGACGACGAACGCGGGGGCGTCCTTGACCAGCACAGCGGTCTTCTTCAGCTTGCGGGCCACGGCGAACGCGGTGGCCAGCGAGGCGTCGTCGGTCCGCTCGCCGCGCACGATCTCCAGCAGCGGCAGTACGGCGACCGGGTTGAAGAAGTGGAAGCCGACGACCCGCTCGGGGTGCTTGAGCTGCGAGGCCATCTCCGTCACCGACAGCGAGGAGGTGTTGGTGGCGAGGATCGCGTGCGCCGGGGCGACCGCCTCGACCTCGGCGAACACCTGCTGCTTGACGCCGATCTCCTCGAACACGGCCTCGATCACGAAGTCCGCGTCGGAGAACCCCTCGGCCTTGTCCAGGGTGCCGGTGACCAGGGCCTTGAGGCGGTTGGCCTGGTCCTGCTTGATCCGGCCCTTGCCGAGCAGTTTGTCGATCTCGGCGTGGACATAGCCGACGCCCTTGTCGATCCGCTCCTGGTCGATGTCGGTCAGCACGACCGGCACTTCGAGGCGGCGCAGGAAGAGCAGCGCGAGCTGGGAGGCCATCAGCCCGGCGCCGACGACACCGACCTTGGTGACCGGCCGGGCGAGGCTCTTGTCGGGCGCCCCGGCGGGCCGCTTGGCGCGCTTCTGGACCAGGTTGAACGCGTAGATCCCGGAGCGCAGTTCGCCGCCCATGATGAGGTCGGCGAGGGCGCTGTCCTCGGCGTCGAAGCCACTCTGGAGGTCGCCGTCCTTGACGGCGGCGATGATGTCCAGGGCCCGGTAGGCGGCCGGGGCGGCGCCGTGCACCTTGCCGTCGGCGAGCAGGCGGCCGTGGGCGACGGCCCGGTCCCAGCCCTCGCCGCGGTCGATCGCGGGCCGCTCGACGGTGAGGTCGCCCTTGAGGACCTGGGCGGTCCAGAGCAGTGACTGCTCCAGGAAGTCGGCGCCCTCGAACAGCGCGTCGGCGATCCCGAGGTCGTGGACCTGCTGCCCCTTGAGCTGCCGGTTCTGGTTGAGGCTGTTCTCGACGATCACCGAGATCGCGTTCTCGGGGCCGATCAGGTTCGGCAGCAGGGTGCAGCCGCCCCAGCCGGGGACCAGACCGAGGAAGACCTCGGGGAGCGAGAACGCGGGCACGGCCTTGGACACGGTCCGGTAGGTGCAGTGCAGCCCGACCTCGACGCCACCGCCCATGGCGGCGCCGTTGTAGTAGGCGAAGGTCGGCACGGCGAGACCGGCGAGACGCTTGAAGACATCGTGGCCGCCCTTCGCGATGGCGAACGCGTCGGCGTGCTCCTTGACCAGTTCGACGCCCTTGAGGTCGGCGCCGACGGCGAAGATGAAGGGCTTGCCGGTGAGGCCGACGCCGGTGATCTCCCCGGCCGCGGCCTCCTTCTCGACCTGGTCGATCGCGGTGGCGAGGTTCGCCAGCGACGCCGGTCCGAAGGTGGTCGGCTTGGTGTGGTCGAACCCGTTGTCCAGGGTGATCAGGGCGAACCGCCCGGCCCCGGACGGCAGTTCCAGATGCCGTACGTGCGCCTGCGTCACGACCTCGTCGGGGAACAGCCCGGCCGCGCCCTTCAACAGCTCTGCGGTGGTGGTGCTCACTTGTCCCCCTCGAAGTGCGGGTTCTCCCAGACGACGGTGGCGCCCATGCCGAAGCCGACGCACATGGTGGTGAGGCCGTAGCGGACCTCGGGCTGCTCCTCGAACTGCCGGGCGAGCTGGGTCATCAGCCGCACCCCGGAGGAGGCCAGCGGGTGGCCGTAGGCGATGGCGCCGCCGTACTGGTTGACGCGCGGGTCGTCGTCCGCGATCCCGTAGTGCTCCAGGAAGGCCAGCACCTGGACCGCGAACGCCTCGTTGATCTCGAACAGCCCGATGTCGGAGATGGACAGCCCCGCCTGGGCGAGGGCCTTCTCGGTCGCCGGGATCGGCCCGTAGCCCATCACCTCCGGCTCGACCCCCGCGAAGGAGTACGACACCAGCCGCATCCGCACCGGCAGCCCGTGGGCGCGGGCGAAGTCCTCGGCGGCGATGATCGAGGCGGTGGCCCCGTCGTTCAGCCCGGCCGCGTTGCCCGCCGTGACCCGCCCGTGCACCCGGAACGGCGTCTTCAGGCCCGCCAGATTCTCCAGCGTCGTCCCCGGCCGCATGGGCTCGTCGGCGGTGACCAGCCCCCACCCCGTCTCGCCCACCTCCGGGTTGGTGTTGCGCACCGAGATCGGCACCAGGTCCTGCTGGATCTTCCCGTTCGCGTACGCCTTGGCGGCCTTCTCCTGCGACCGCACCGCGTACTCGTCCGCGCGCCGCTTGGTGATGCCCGGGAAGCGGTCGTGCAGATTCTCCGCGGTCATGCCCATGAACAGGGCCGACTCGTCCACCAGCTTCTCGCTCACGAACCGCGGGTTGGGGTCGACGCCCTCACCCATCGGGTGCCGTCCCATGTGCTCGACACCACCGGCGATGACGGCGTCGTACGCGCCGAAGGCGATGGACCCCGCGGTGGTGGTGACGGCGGTCAGCGCGCCCGCGCACATCCGGTCGATGGAGTAGCCCGGCACGGACTGCGGCAGCCCGGCGAGGATCCCGGCCGTCCGGCCCAGGGTCAGCCCCTGGTCACCGATCTGCGTGGTCGCGGCGATGGCGACCTCGTCGATCTTCGCGGGGTCCAGGTTCGGATTGCGGCGCAGCAGTTCCCGGATGGCCTTCACGACGAGGTCGTCGGCGCGGGTCTCGTGGTAGATGCCCTTCGGGCCCGCCTTGCCGAACGGGGTACGGACGCCGTCCACGAAGACGACGTCCCTGACGGTACGAGGCACGATGGCTCTCCTCCAGAAATGCGGACGCTGAGCGCTTGCTCACCACCATGCTACTTGCCAGTAACGTAGCTGCCCACCCCCCACCCGAAAGGAACACGGAGAACCACCCAAAACCCCCACAACCCACACCCCTCTCAGGGGCGCGGGGAACTGCGCAAAAAAGCGACCACAACCCGCACCCGCCACCCGTCCGGACTTCCCACCCCCCTCTCAGGGGCGCGGGGAACTGCGCAAAAAAGCCACCACGACCGGCACCCGCCACCCGTCCGGACTTCCCACCCCCCTCTCAGGGGCGCGGGGAACTGCGCAAAACCCCCCACGACCCGCACCCACCCCCCCACCCCTACCCCTCCCCACCCCCCGCTTCGGCGGAGCCCTCCCCACCCCCCGCTTTGGCGGAAAACGCACTCACCAAAACCGGCGCCACCAACTCAACCTGCCACTCCCGAGCCCCCAACCCCACCAGAGCCGCACTCACACCCTCGACATCCGCGGCAGCGGCCGGCGGCTCCCAGCAAACCCGCCGCACCGTATCCGGCGTGATCAGATTCTCCTGCGGCAACCCCAGCCGCTCCGCCAGCGCCGTGACCCCCGCCCGCGCCGCCGACAGCCGCGCCGCCGCCTCGGGGTCCTTGTCCGCCCAGGCCCGCGGCGGCGGCGGCCCCGTCACCGCCTGCCCCGGCTGCGGCAGCCGGGACTCCGGCAGCGCACGGGCCCGGTCCACCGCCGCCTGCCACTGCTCCAGCTGGCGCCGCCCGGTCCGCGGCCCGAAGCCGTTCAGCGCGCTCAGCGCCTGGACGGTGGTCGGCACCGCGAGCGCGGCCTCCACGATGGCGGCGTCGGACAGCACCTTGCCCGGTGAGACGTCCCGCCGCTGGGCGATCCGGTCCCGGGTCTGCCACAGCTCGCGCACCACGGCGAGCTGCCGCCGGCGCCGCACCTTGTGCATCCCGGACGTACGCCGCCAGGGGTCCTTGCGGGGTTCGGCGGGCGGCGCGGCGGCGATGGCCGCGAACTCCTGGCGGGCCCATTCCAGCTTGCCCTGCCGGTCCAGCTCCTTCTCCAGCGCGTCCCGCAGATCCACCAGCAGCTCCACGTCCAGCGCCGCGTAGCGCAGCCAGGGCTCGGGGAGCGGGCGGGTGGACCAGTCGACCGCGCTGTGTCCCTTCTCCAGCACGAAGCCGAGCACGCTCTCGACCATCGCGCCGAGCCCCACCCGGGGGAACCCGGCGAGCCGCCCGGCCAGCTCGGTGTCGAAGAGCGTGCTGGGCAGCATGCCTATCTCGCGCAGACAGGGCAGATCCTGGGTGGCGGCGTGCAGCACCCACTCCACACCGGAGAGCGCCTCACCCAGGCCCGACAGATCCGGACAGGCGACCGGATCGATCAGCGCGGTGCCCGCGCCCTCACGGCGCAGCTGCACCAGATACGCCCGCTGCCCGTAGCGGTATCCGGAGGCCCGCTCGGCGTCCACGGCGACGGGGCCGGACCCGGCCGCGAACGCGGCGATCATGGCGGCGAGGGAATCGGCGTCCGCGATCACCGGCGGAATGCCGTCACGCGGTTCGAGCAGCGGTGTCGGCGCCCCAGGAGCAGTGGTACCGCCGTCGTCCGGAGGGGCGCCCCCGGTGGTTCGCAGTGAACTGGCTGCTGCGGTGTCTTGGGCGTCGGTCACCTGTCAAGGGTATCCGTGTACGGACGGCGCCCGCCGACGGAACGTTCCGTCGACGGGCGCGCGAGGGTCGTAAACCAGTCATGTCGGTGAAAGGCCGGGTTCATGGCGGTGGCGGGGGGTGGATGTCAGGGGCAGGGGCACGTGCACGGGAGGAGGGGCGGCGGGGTCAGTGGATGATGCCGGTGCGCAGGGCCACGGCCACCATCCCGGCGCGGTCGCCGGTGCCGAGCTTGCGGGCGATCCGGGCGAGGTGACTCTTGACGGTCAGGGCGGACAGGCCCATGGAGACGCCGATCGCCTTGTTCGACTGGCCCTCCGCGACCAGCCGCAGCACCTCGACCTCACGGCCGGACAGTTCGCGGTAGCCGCCCGGGTGGCTCGGGGCGCCCGGGGGACGGCGGTGCAGCCGGGCGGCGGCGGCTCCGATGGGGGCGGCACCGGGGCGGGTGGGGAGCCCGACGTTGGTGCGGGTACCGGTGACGACATAGCCCTTCACACCGCCCGCCAGGGCGTTGCGCACCGCGCCGATGTCGTCGGCGGCGGACAGGGCGAGGCCGTTGGGCCAGCCCGCGGCGCGGGTCTCCGAAAGGAGCGTGAGGCCGGAACCGTCCGGCAGGTGGACGTCCGCGACACAGATGTCACGCGGGTTGCCGATCCGGGGCCGCGCCTCGGCCACCGACGACGCCTCGATGACATCGCGGACGCCGAGCGCCCACAGATGCCGGGTGACGGTGGAACGGACGCGCGGATCGGCCACGACCACCATCGCGGTGGGCTTGTTCGGACGGTAGGCGACCAGGCTTGCGGGCTGCTCAAGAAGAACGGACACCAGGCCTCCTGGGGTGCGGGACGGGGCCGGCTCGTGGGGATGAAGCCGGTACGAACCGTGCTTTCAAGGTCACTGAGGTCTTCGGCAGCAAACCCGTGGTCCTTTAGAGAATGATCACGATCCAGTGAGTAACAATCCGTGCAATTCGGACACGCGGTCGATCGTCCGAAGATCGAATCGGATCGGTCGGGGCCAATTGAGTGGCCGAAAGTGGCCGAATCGACAAAGTGACGGTATAGAAACCCGGCGTTCGGGCGAGAGGGAGAGACGGCGGGGGAGGCGGCGGGGGAGGGGCGGCCGACGGGGGCCGGGACATGCGTGAGGGGCACGTCCACCGGACGTGCCCCTCACGCTCCTCACCGATACCGGACGGCGTGGCGTCAGCGCGCCGCGCCGCTCATCGGGACTGCGGCCCCCGCCGCTGCGGCAGCGTCACCACCGACGCGTCCCCCGGACCGGCCGGCGGCAGCCCCGCCACCTGCGCCAGCAGATCGCTCCACGCGGCCAGATGCGCACCCGTGTCCGGCACCCCGCCCAGCCCCTCGCGCGGCGTCCAGGACGCGCGGATCTCGATCTGGGAGACGGCGGGGCGCGCGGAGAGCCCGCCGAAGTAGTGCGAACCGGCGCGCGTGACCGTCCCGCTCGCCTCGCCGTACGTCAACCCGCGGGCCTGGAGCGCGCCGGTCAGCCAGGACCAGCAGACATCCGGCAGCAGCGGATCCACCGCCATCTCCGGCTCCAGCTCCGCCCGCACCAGCGTCACCAGCCGGAACGCGCCGCGCCAGGCGTCGTGCCCGTCGGGATCGTGCAGCAGCACCAGCCGGCCGTCGGCGAGATCCTGCTCGCCGTCCACCACCGTGGCCTCCATCGCGTACGCGAACGGCGCCAGCCGCTTCGGTGCCGGGACCGCCTCGATCTCCAGCTGCGGGCGCAGCCGCGCCGAGCGCAGCGCGTCGACCGCGGCCGTGAAGGGCGGCGGGGCCGTGCCGTCCGGAATCAGTGAGCCCTCCCCGTTGTCCTTCGGTTCGTCCATTCCGCCAGCGCCGTCCGACAGTCGTCCCTGAGCCGCAGCCATGCGGGGAAGATTAAGCGGAACGGGGCCCGCGCGCAGGGCAAGACACCCCGGCCACCCCGCCCCGCCGGGCCCGGCGGCGGCCCGCGTCCCCTCGGCGGACCCCCACCGCACCCCGTGGGAGACTGACCCCGTGAGTGCCAACGGACGCCCCACGGGCCAGCCCCCGACAGCCACCTACGACTCCGCCTTCCTGAAGGCGTGCAGGCGTGAGCCGGTGCCGCACACCCCGGTGTGGTTCATGCGCCAGGCCGGGCGTTCCCTGCCGGAGTACCGCAAGGTCCGCGAGGGCGTCGCCATGCTGGACTCGTGCATGCGGCCCGACCTGGTCACGGAGATCACCCTCCAGCCGGTCCGCCGCCATGACGTCGACGCGGCGATCTACTTCAGCGACATCGTCGTCCCCCTCAAGGCGATCGGCATCGACCTCGACATCAAGCCCGGCGTCGGCCCGGTCGTCGAGCGCCCGATCCGCACCCGCGCCGATCTCGCCCGGCTCCGCGATCTGACCCCGGACGACGTCCCCTACGTCACCGAGGCCATCGGCCTGCTCACCGCCGAACTGGGCGCGACCCCGCTGATCGGCTTCGCCGGGGCCCCGTTCACCCTGGCGAGCTACCTGGTGGAGGGCGGCCCGTCGCGCACCTACGAGAACGCCAAGTCGATCATGTACGGCGACCCGGAGCTGTGGGCGGATCTGCTGGACCGGCTCGCGGAGATCACGGCCGCGTTCCTGAAGGTGCAGATCGAGGCGGGCGCCAGCGCCGTCCAGCTCTTCGACTCCTGGGCCGGCGCCCTCGCCCCCGCCGACTACCGTCGCTCGGTCCTGCCGGCCTCCGCGAAGGTGTTCCGCGCGGTCGAGGGCTACGGCGTCCCGCGCATCCACTTCGGCGTCGGCACCGGTGAGCTGCTGGGCCTGATGGGCGAGGCCGGAGCGGATGTCGTCGGCGTCGACTGGCGGGTCCCGCTGGACGAGGCGGCCCGCCGGGTCGGCCCTGGCAAGGCGCTCCAGGGCAACCTGGACCCGACGGTCCTGTTCGCCCCGCAGCAGGCGGTCGAGACCAAGGCACGCGAGGTACTGGACACGGCGACGACCCTGGAGGGCCACATCTTCAACCTGGGCCACGGCGTGATGCCCTCCACCCCCCCGGACGCCCTCACCCGCCTGGTGGACTACGTCCACACCACCTCAGAACACCGAACAGCCCAACGCCCTTAAGGGTCGCTGGGGGTACCCCCTCTGGGGGAGGAACCGCGCGACCAGCCCCCCGACCCGCACCAGCCCGACACCAAGGCATACGCCCCCTCAAAACCCCGCCCCCAGCAACCCCCTCAAGGGGCGCGGGGAACTGCGCGACCAGCCACAACCCACCCGCACCCGCCCGACACCAAGGCATGCGCCCCCTCAAACCCGGCCCCCAGCAACCCCCTCAAGGGGCGCGGGGAACTGCGCGACCAGCCACCCCCGACCCGCACCCGCCCGACACCAATGCACGCGCCCCTCAAAACCCCGCCCACGACCACGCCCTCAGGGGCGCGGGGAACTGCGCACCCAGCCACAACCCACCCGCACCCGGCACAAACCCCAAACCCCTCACCCCACCCCCCGCACCCTGCTCACCGCCTTGCGCGCAGCAACAAGCACCGGATCCCACACCGGAGAGAACGGCGGCGCATACCCCAGATCCAGCATCGTCATCTGCTCCACACTCAGACCGGCGGTCAACGCCACCGCCGCCACATCCACCCGCTTCCCCGCCCCTTCCCGCCCCACGATCTGCACACCCAGCAACCGCCCGGTGCGCCGCTCGGCGAGCATCTTCACCGTCATCAGGGACGCCCCCGGGTAGTACCCGGCCCGGCTGGTCGACTCGATCACCACCGACTCGAACCGCAACCCCACCCGCCGCGCGTCCTTCTCCCGCAGCCCGGTCCGCGCGATCTCCAGATCGCACACCTTGCTGACCGCGGTCCCCACCACCCCCGGGAACGTGGCGTAACCGCCGCCCACGTTCGCCCCGATGACCTGCCCGTGTTTGTTGGCGTGGGTGCCGAGCGGGATGTACCGCTGCTGCCCGGAGACCAGATCGAGCACCTCGACGCAGTCCCCGCCGGCCCAGATGTTCTCGTGCCCGCGCACCCGCAGCGCGAGATCCGTGAGCAGCCCGCCGTGCTCGCCGAGCGGCAGCCCGGCCGCGCGGGCGAGCGAGGTCTCCGGCCGGACCCCGATCCCGAGGACCACCACATCCGCCGGGTACTCGGCGGACGCCGTCGCCACCGCGCGGGCCCGCCCGTCGTTCCCGGTGAGGATCCGGGTCACCTCGGCGTCATTGACCATGGTCACGCCGAGCCCCTCCATGGCCTCGTGGACCAGCCGCCCCATGTCGGGGTCCAGGGTCGCCATCGGCTCGGCGCCCCGGTTGACGACCGTCACCTCGTACCCGCGGTTGATCATCGCCTCGGCCATCTCCACGCCGATGTACCCGGCACCGACGACCACGGCACGCCGTCCGCGGGTCGCCGCGAGGGTGTCCAGGAGGGCCTGTCCGTCGTCCAGGGTCTGCACCCCGTGGACACCGGGCGCGTCCATACCGGGCAGCTCGGGCCGCACGGGCCGGGCCCCGGTGGCGATGACGAGTTTGTCGTACGACGTCCAGGACTCGGCCCCGGAATCCACGTCCCGCGCGCGTACCCGCCCGCCCGGGACGTCGATCTCGGTGACCTCGGTGCGCATCCGCAGATCGATGGACCGGTCCCGGTGCTCCTGCGGGGTGCGGGCGATCAGATCGTCCCGCTCGGGTACGTCACCGCCGACCCAGTAGGGGATCCCGCACGCCGAGTAGGAGCTGAAGTGGCCCCGTTCGAAGGCCACGATCTCCAGTTCGTCGGGGTCCTTCTGCCGCCGGGCCTGGGACGCCGCGGACATCCCCGCGGCGTCACCGCCGATCACGACCAGTCGTTCCCGCGCGCTCCGCGCCCCGTTGCTGCTCATGCCCTCCACGCTACGGGCCCCGGCGGCGGGGTTCCCGGCCGCCCCGTCACTCCTCCTCCGCTCCCGTCTCCGGGGCCTTCGCGGCACTGCCGTCCACCGTCACCGGACGGGCGTGCGGCAGCGTGCCCGTGGCGGCCACGGCGGACGCGGACGCGGGCTCCGCGCGGCGCGGCAGCCGGGGCCGTACGATCCGCAGCCAGACCAGGAGCAGCAGCGCCAGCGACACCGCGAACGGCAGGACCGCGCCCAGCGCGACCAGCAGCCAGCGCAGCACCGAGACGAACGCGTCCCAGCCCCCGGACAGCGCGTCCAGGAAGCCGGGGTCGTCGTCCTTGGCGTCCCGGTCGACCGGGGTCTCGGTGAGGGTGAGGGCGATGGTCGCCAGGGTGGTGCGGTCCTCCAGGGAGGACTGACGGGCGAGCAGGGACTCCAGGTCGGCCTGACGCCGGCTCAGTTCGCCCTCCAGGGTGACGACATCGCTGAGCCGCTCGGCCCGGTCCATCAGCTCCCGGATCCGGGTCACGCTGGCCCGCTGCGACTGGATCCGGCTCTCGACGTCCACCACCTGGTCGGTGACGTCCTCCGCCTTGGTGGACCGTTCCAGGAGCTTGCCCGAGCCGACGCCCTCCAGATCGCCGAGGATCTCGTCGTAGCGCTCGGCGGGCACCCGCAGGGTGACATCGGTGTACTCGGCGTCGTCCTCGTCGCGGGTGGTGTGCTCCTCGCCGACATGGCCGCCCGCGCCCTCGACCGCCGACCGGGCCTCGCGCAGCGCCTTGGGCACATCCTTGACCTGCACGGTCAGTGACGCGGTACGGATGACGTGGGTCGCCGGGAGGTCGGGGGCGGACTCCTCGGACTTCTCGGACGCCTGGGCCTCATCGGCTCTGGCACCCGCGTCGGCCTCCCCGGAACCGGCGTCCAGGCTTCCGGGCGCCGCCCCGTCGGCCGCCGCCTTGCCGTCGCCCGAACCGCCGTCGGCCATGCTGTCCGCAGTGTCGCCGGCACCGGTGCATCCGGCGAGGCCGAGCGCGGCGGCGAGCAGGACGCCCGCCAGCAGCCGGGCCGGGCGCCGCGCGGACGGCCGTACGGCCCGGTCCGGTCGATGGGTGTGCGGTGCGGGCAGTGTGCGCATGTGCGCCCCCCCGGGGATCGTGATGAACAGATGCTCCTTCGACGCCCGAGCGGCCCGGGACGTTGGGGGCGGCCGGTCCCGATGCGGTCACGGTCGGGACTCGGACCGGGCACGGGGCGGGGCCTGGCCTTGAGGGGTCCGCGGGCCGGAGTGTCAGTGGGGTCTGAGAGGCTGGGTCCATGACCAGCACCACAGCCCTCCGCACCAGGCATGTCGTCGTCATCGGGGCCGGGATCGCCGGGCTCGCCGCCGCGCACCGGCTGCTCGGGCGCGGCGCCTCGGTGACGGTCCTGGAGGCGGCGGACCGGGTGGGCGGCAAGCTGCTGGCGGGCGAGATCGCCGGGGTCCGGGTCGATCTGGGCGCCGAGTCGCTGCTCGCCCGGCGCCCCGAGGCCGTCGCGCTGGCCCGTGAGGTGGGCCTCGCCGACCGGCTCCAGCCGCCCGCCACCGCCTCCGCGTCGCTGTGGACGCGGGGGGCGCTCCGGCCGATGCCCAAGGGACATGTGATGGGCGTGCCGGGGACGGCGCAGGCGCTGTCCGGCGTGCTCTCCGAGGACGGCCTGCGGCGGATCGCCCAGGACGCCGACCTGCCGCGCACGGAGGTCGGGGACGATGTGGCGGTGGGCGAGTTCGTGGCCCGCCGGGTCGGGCGCGAGGTCGTCGACCGGCTGGTGGAGCCGCTCCTCGGCGGGGTCTACGCGGGTGACGCGTACCGGCTGTCGATGCGCTCGGCCGTGCCCCAGCTGTTCGAGGCGGCCCGGACCCACAGCTCGCTGACGGAGGCGGTCCGCGCGATCCAGGCGAAGGCGGCGGGCGCGGCGGCGGCCGGGCCGGTCTTCATGGGCATCGAGGGCGGGGTGGGCACCCTGCCGCTCGCGGTGGCCGAGGCGGTCCGCGCGCGGGGCGGCGAGATCGCCACCGGCGCCGCCGTGACGGAGCTGCGCCGGGCGGCGGACGGCTGGCGGGTCGTCACCGGCGGGCGGGAGCTGCGCGCGGACGCCGTGGTCGTGGCCCTGCCCGCCCCGGCCGCCGCCGCGCTGCTGCGCGCCGAGGCACCCGCCGCCGCGGCCGACCTCGCGGCCGTCGAGTACGCCTCGATGGCGCTGATCACCCTCGCCTACCGCCGCGCGGACGTCCGGCTGCCCGGCGGCAGCGGCTTCCTGGTCCCGCCGGTCGACGGCCACACCATCAAGGCGTCCACGTTCGCCTCCCAGAAGTGGGCCTGGATCGCCGCCGAGGACCCGGACACGGTGGTGCTGCGCGCCTCGGTCGGGCGGTACGGCGAGACGGAGATCCTCGGCCGCCCCGACCCCGACCTGGTCGCCGTCGCCCGGCACGATCTGCGGGCGGCCACCGAACTGACCGCCGACCCGGTCGGCACGGCGGTGACCCGCTGGACGGACGGCCTGCCCCAGTACCCCGTCGGCCACCACGCGCGCGTGGCCCGTATCCGCGAGCGGATCGCCGCCCTGCCCGGCCTCGCGGTCTGCGGCGCGGTCTACGACGGGGTCGGCGTCCCGGCCTGCATCGCGAGCGCCCACGCGGCGGTGGACCTGCTGGACGGCGCCCCGGAGGGCGTGCATGGCCTCACGGCGGCCCCGGTGCGGAGCCCGCACGGCGGAGCGGGAGAATAGCCGCATGAGTGACGACGCCCCCACCACCGACCGGATTCCGAACAAGGGCAAGCTGGCGAAGGACCTCAACGAGGTCATCCGCTACACCCTGTGGTCCGTCTTCCAGCTGAAGGACGCCCTGCCCGAGGACCGCGCGGGGTACGCCGAAGAGGTCCAGGAGCTGTTCGACCAGCTCGCCGCCAAGGACATCACCGTCCGCGGCACCTATGACGTGTCCGGCCTGCGCGCCGACGCCGATCTGCTGATCTGGTGGCACGCCGAGACCGCCGACCAGCTCCAGGAGGCGTACAACCTCTTCCGCCGCACCCGGCTCGGCCGCGCGCTGACGCCGGTCTGGTCGAACATGGCGCTGCACCGCCCCGCCGAGTTCAACCGCTCGCACATCCCGGCCTTCCTCGCCGACGAGACCGCGCGCGACTACATCAGCGTGTACCCGTTCGTGCGCTCCTACGACTGGTATCTGCTGCCCGACGAGGACCGCCGCCGGATGCTCGCCGACCACGGCAAGATGGCCCGCGGCTACCCCGATGTCCGCGCCAACACGGTCGCCTCGTTCTCCCTCGGCGACTACGAGTGGATCCTCGCCTTCGAGGCCGACGAACTGCACCGGATCGTCGACCTCATGCGCCATCTGCGCGCCTCCGAGGCCCGGATGCACGTCCGCGAGGAGGTCCCGTTCTACACGGGCCGCCGCAAGTCGGTCGCCGACCTGGTCGCCGGGCTGGCGTAGGCGTCACCTCGTAGGCGTCACCGCGCAGGCCCTACTTCGCCTTGCCGGGGCTCGGCTCACGGTGCGGTGCGCACGCGGCGCGCCGCACCGGAAGCCGCCCCTCCAGCAGATACGCGTCCACATACCCGTTGACGCAGGCGTTCGGCCCGCCGACCAGCCCGTGCGAGCCCGCGTCCCGCTCGGTCACCAGCACCGCCCCCGACAGCCGCCGCTGGAGCTCCACCGCCCCCTCGTAGGGCGCGGCGGCGTCCCGCTCGGCGGCCACGATCAGCGTCGGCGGCAGCTCACCGGGCCCGGTCCGCACATCCACCGGCGTCTGCCGGGGCCCCTCCCAGTAGGCGCACGGCAGATTCATCCACACGTTGTCCCAGGTCTCGAAGGGTGCCACCCGGGCCAGCCGGGTGTTGTCCCGGTCCCACACCGCGAAGTCCGTCGGCCAGGGCGCGTCGTTGCACTCGACGGCGGTGTAGACCGCGCTCGCGTTCTCCGCCTCCGCCGCCGCCTCCTCGACCGGCGCCGCGATGTCGATCAGCGGCTGCGGATCGCCCTTGAGGTACGCCGACAGGGCCTCGGCGCGGTAGGGCCAGTGGTCGTCGTAGTACCCGGCCTCCAGGAACATCCCCTGGAGCTGGCCGGGCCCCACCTCGCCGCCCGCCGGTTCGGCGGCCAGCCGCTCCCGCGCCTTCTCGTAGCTGGCCTGCACCGCGTCCGCCGTCGCACCGAGCCCGTACACCGCGTCGTGCCGGGCGGCCCAGGCCCGGAAGTCGGCCCAGCGGCCCTCGAACGCGGCCGACTGGGCCAGGTTGTTGCGGTACCAGACACTCGACGGATCCGGATCGACCGCCGAATCGAACACCATCCGCCGCACATGCGTGGGGAACAGCGTGGCGTACACCGCGCCGAAGTAGGTGCCGTACGACGACCCCATGAAGGTCAGCTTCTCCTCGCCCAGCGCGGCGCGGATGACGTCGAGATCGCGGGCGTTGTTGAGGGAGTGGTAGTGCCGCAGCGCGCTCCCGGACCGCTCGGCGCAGCCCCGCGCGTACGTCTGCGCCCGCGCGATCCGCTCCTTCTTGTACGCCGCCGAGGGATGCGTCGGGGACTGGCTGGGCCCCTTGAAGAACCCCGCCGGGTCCTGGCAGGAGAGCGGCGCCGAACCGCCGACCCCGCGCGGGTCGTAGCCGACGAGGTCGTAGGCGGCGGCGAGGCGCTTCCACTCGGGGAGCATGCCGATCAGCGGGAAGTAGCGGCCCGAGCCGCCGGGGCCGCCCGGGTTGTAGACGAGGGCGCCCTGCCGGGGCACCTTGCGCTTGCTGTTGCCGGGATCGGTACCGGTGGCGACGACCCGGCTGACGGCCAGCTCGATCCGGGTGCCGTCGGGGTCGGCGTAGTCGAGCGGGACGGCGACCTTGCCGCACTCCATGGCGCCGGGCAGGTCCTGGGCGTCCGCGCAGGGTCCGAAGGTGACCCCGGCCGCGCGGGCCCGCTCGGCGGCGACCCGGGTGCCGTGCGCCTCGGCGGCACCCGCGAGCCCGGGGGCGGCGGCACCGGCCGGGGCGGCGGTCAGAGCGCCGAGCAGCAGCGCCCCGGCGGCCGAGTGGAGCACGGCGGCTCGCATACGAGGTATCCCTTCGGAGCACGGTGGTGACAGAAGGGATGTTTGGTGCGAGGTGGGGGGAAGGCAAGCACCGGCGGCGCGTGGCGCGGGCCAACACGCCGATGCGCCCCCCGACAGCCCTAGTCGCCGGGGTCCAGGTGGCGTTCCCGGTGCGCGAACGCCGCCCGCAGATCCGGCTCGCCCACCGCGTGCACCCCGAGCACGGCCACCGAGGTCAGAAACGCCCGGTCGTCCCCGGTGGCGGCGGTGCGGCCGGTGCGCCGGGCCAGGGTGCCGATGAGACGCTGCCCGGCCGGGGAGGCCCAGTGCGAGTAGGGGTGGACCTCGATCCGGGCGAGGGCCAGACAGCTCAGGGTGAGGGTCAGCGGCAGCGCGAACCACAGCGCCACCAGATGGCGCGGCAGTTCGGTCGGCCCCGGCATCAGCAGCGCGACCGCCCCGAGCGCGGCCACCACCACCGCCGCGCCCCGCACCTGCCGTACCCCCGCCGCGACCGTGGACCCGGCGCCGTCCGGCACCGCGAGACCGGCGCGGACGAGCCCGTCGGCGAGACCGCGCACCGGGTCGGCGGCGGCCGTCGCGGTCCGCACCGGCGCTATCGGCGACTGCCCCTCGGGGCCGATCGCGCCGATCACCGTGCGCTCCATCTCGTCCCGTCCGCGCGGATCGACGACCGTGGCCCAGCCGGTGCGGGCGAGCAGCAGCCGGCGCTGGCGGGCCATGGACACCAGGGTCAGTTCGGCGACCCGCGCGGGGCCGCCGGACAGGAACGCCGCCTCGTACAGCGTCAGCTCGTGCCCCCGCCCGGCGTCCGGGCCGGCGTCCGCCGCGCGGGCCGCGGACAGACACAGCCGGGTGCACGCCGCACCGGCGACGGCCCAGGCCAGAAGCAGCAGAAGCACCCAGAACATGCCGCGTTTCTATGCCAGAGGGGTGGAGAACGCCATGCCCTGTTCATCATCCGGACAGCGCGTCGCGCGTATGTGACGGAGCCCGTCATGCCTCAGGAGCCGCCCGGGGCGGGCACGGAGGTCACCGACGCCAACGGGACGACCTCCCCGGGACCCGGGTCGCCCGCCAGTGCCGGGTAGTCGATGTGTCCCGTCGCCTCCAGCGCCCGCACCCCGTACGGCGTCCGTGGTGCGCCTGGCGGCCCGCCTCCGGGCCCCAGCGGCGGACCTCCCCGAGGTCGGCCGACAGCCGCTGGTCCTGCGCGGAGAGCGGGCCGTACCGGGTGGACAGCGTCTGCGCGGCGAGCGGATCGGCGGCGGCGGCGCACTCGTCGTCGTACCACCACAGCGGGATGAACAGCGCGGCCAGGGTGGCGGAGAGGCAGAGCAGGATCAGACCGGTGCCGTTGAGGATGCCCCGGCCCGGGGGGCGCATGGCGCGTCCTGGAGCGGCACCGCACGCCAGTGCGCTTCTGGGGGAGAGGGGGGAGGGGAGAGGGGGCGGATATATGGGGGATGGGCATGTTACTGCCGCCCGCCCGCTCGCCGCCGCCCCCTCAACGCCGGGGCAGTACCCGCAGGGTGGCTCGCGCGAGTCGCGCGCCGCGCCCGGTCGCCCTCGGTGTGGGCCCCGACCGGTCCAGCAGCCACTCCCGCAACTCCCGCGACGCACGGGACTCCCGCGCCCCCTCCCCGTCCCGCAGCAGATGCCGGACGAAGTCCAGCGCGTCCCGCCGGTAGCCGCCCGCCATCGGACGGCGGTGGGCGTACGCCAGGAAGGCCCCCCGGTACGCGCTTCCCAGGATCTCCGGCAGTTCCGGCGCCACCTTGGCCACCACATCCGCCCGCTTCCCGGCGAGCGCCCGCGACTGCACCCGCAGCCGGGCCCGGTCGAACCCCTCCGGCGCGGGCGTCCCGGCGACCAGCGCGGACAGCAGCGCGGTCTGCGCGAGCCCGACCCGCTGCCGGGCCCCGTCGGTGCCGGGAGCCTCCTCGTCGATCCGCGTCCCCCACACCGGCGCCACGGCCGCCGCCCCCTTCCGCCGCCCCTGGGCGACGGCCGCCCGGATGCTCTCCACCTCCCGCTCCAGCTCCCCCTCCGCCGGGAAGTCCTCGTCGCGCTCCAGCAGCACCCCCGGCGGGGCGACCCGGGAGGCGAGGTCGGTGAGCAGGTCGAGGACCGGGCGCGGCACCGGGTGGGCGTGGCTGTCGTGCCAGACGCCGTCCCGCTCGAAGCCCCCGGCCACATGGACGTACGCGAGGGCCTCCAGGGGCAGTTCGGCCAGCGCCTGGCCCGGATCGGCACCGCTGTTGACATGGTTGGTGTGCAGATTGGCCACATCGATCAGCAGCCGTACGCCGGTCCGGTCCGCGAGGTCGTACAGGAACTGCCCCTCGGTCATCTCGTCGCCGGGCCAGGACAGCAGCGCGCCGATGTTCTCGACGGCGAGCGGCACGGGCAGCGCGTCCTGCGCGATCCGGACGTTGGCGCAGAGCACGTCCAGCGCGTCCCGGGTGCGCGGCACCGGCAGCAGATGACCGGCCTCCAGCGGCGGCGACGCGGTGAGCGGCCCGCCCGCCCGGACGAACGCGATGTGCTCGGTGACCAGCGGCGCCCCCAGTGCCGCCACCCGCTCGGCCAGCGCCGCGAGCCGCCCGGCGTCGGGCCGCTCGGCCCCGCCCAGCCCCAGCGCCACCCCGTGCGGCACCACCGTCACCCCGCGCTTGCGCAGCCGTACCAGCGACTCCGGCAGATGCCCGGGACACACGTTCTCGGCGACGACCTCCACCCAGTCGATCCCCGGCATCCGCTCCACGGCACCGGCGATCTCCGGCCGCCACCCGATCCCCGTCCCCAGGACCAGTGCCGTTCCCCGGATGGCCCGTTCCGCCTGTGCTGTCCCCATGTCCCCCTCCTCCTACGGCATCTCACGATCCCGGTGAGTCGGGGTATGGCCCTGCCGGAGCGCGGTGAACCCCGTGGGTCGCTGGTTCAGAGCAATATTTGAGGTTCGGGACGGGCGGGCGCAGTGGTGGGATGGGCGGATGCCCGCCGATGCCCGCCCCGCCCTGCCCACCGCCGTCGACCGCGGCGCCTATCCGGACGCCGTCACTCCGTGGGAGGACCCCGGGTGGCGGGCCGACGCCCTCGCCTGGGCCGGGCGGGAACTGGCCGCCGCCGGGCGCCCGGCGGCGGGGGAGTGGCGGGTACGGCTGCGGCCCTGGTCGGTGCTCATCCGGTTCACCGTCGCCGACGGCGGGGTGATGTGGTTCAAGGCAAGTCCGCCGGCCGGCGCCTTCGAGGCCGCCCTCTGCCGCGCCCTCGCCGACTGGGTGCCGGACCAGGTGCTGACCCCCCTCGCCGTCCACACCGCCCACGGCTGGACCCTGCTCCCCGACGGCGGCGACGACTTCCGTACGGTCCTGGACCGCGAGCCCGCCGACCCGCGCGCCTGGGAGGAGCCGCTGCGCCAGTACGCCACCCTGCAACGCGCCCTCGCCCCGCACGCCGACGCCCTGGAACGGCTCGGTGTCCCCGGCGCCCGCACCACCGCCCTGACCGGCCTCTTCGACCGGCTCGTCACCGCGAACACCGCGCTGTCGCCCGAGGACCGTTCCCGGCTGCTCGCGCTCCGGCCCTGCCTCACCGAGTGGTGCGCCGAACTCCTCGCCCTCGGCCTCCCCGACACCCTCGACCACGCCGACCTCCACGAGGCCCAGCTGTTCCGGCCCCGCCCCGGCCGGTTCGTCTTCTTCGACTGGGGCGACGCCCTCGTCACCCACCCCCTGTGCAGCTTCCTCGTCCCCGCCCGCCAGGCCGTCCAGCGCTACGGGCCCGGCGTACTGCCCCGGCTGCGGGACGCCTACCTGGAGCCGTTCACCGGGGACGGGTTCGGTGCGGCGGAACTGCGGCACGCGCTGCGGACCGCCACGCGCCTCGCTCCGCTCGGCCGCGCTTCGGCCTGGGGACGGCTCTTCCCCCGCCCGGACACGATCTGCCTGGACACGAGCCGCTCGGACACCGCCCGCCCGGACACCGCCCGCTCGGACACCGCCCGCTCGGCGACGGGTCCGGCCCAGAGCGCGGGGTCGCTCCGCGAACTTCTCAGGGAGCCTTGGGAGTGGCCGGAGGCTTAGGGTCCCGGGGCCTTGGGAGTGGCCGGAAGTTCAGGGTGCGGGAGTCCCGGGAGCGCTGGAAGCCCCAGGAGCTTTGGGGAGCTTTGGGGGGCCTGGGGGGCCTTGGGCGTGGCCGGAGGCTCGTAGGGGCCCGGCATCCTCAGCCGCCGTCAGCCGCCGTCGGAGGCGCGGCGCAGGGCCGGGTGGTCCGCCACCACCGTGCAGGAACCCGGGGCGATCTCCGTGAAACCGGCGTCCCGGACCACCGGGAGACCGGACGTCGTCAGGGCCCGCCACTCCGCCGGGTCCGCCGTGCGCACCGCCAGCGGGAAACCGGCGTCCCGCCAGGCGGCGCGCTCCGCGTCCGGCAGGTCCCACCAGGCCAGTTGGGCGCCATGCCCCGCCTGGGCCATCGCCTTGCCCGCCGACATCTCCACCTCGGGGCTCAGCCACAGCACCGGCGCCCCCCGGTCCGCGCCCGGCGGAGGCTCCGGGTCGTCCAGATCCGTGCCGGAGACCTGGAGCCGGGCCAGATCCTTGGGCCAGCCGTCCAGCGGAACGGGCGGGAAGACCCGTACCTCGGCCGCCTTGCCCGTCACCGTGATGCCGGGGAGGGCCTCCGCGCGGCGCCACTCCGCGCCCCGGGCCCGCCGGACCACCTTGCGGATCCGGGCGTCCTGCCAGTCCCGCATGGCCCCGGCCCACTCCCCGCCGCCCAGCGAGCGCGGGTCGGCGAGCATCACCAGCACCGCGCGGGCCGCCGTCTCCAGCGCGTCCGTGCGCGGCGGGGGCGCGCCCCGCTCGATCCGTACGACCAGCGGCAGCACGAACTGCCGTGCCGTGTCACGGTCACCGGGCTCTGTCCGGAAGGGGCTCTCACTCACGGACCGCAGGGTACTTGACCGGCCTCGGCGCCCGCCGGGTCAGCCCGAGCAGGCCGTCCGCTGCGCCTCCTGCCACTCGCACACCGGGCACAGCGTGACACCCCGGTACGACTCCGGGTACTCGGTCGGCTCCCGGCACAGCACGCACTCCGCGAACGGCGGCCCGTCGGCCTTCGGCGGGCGGGCCGCGTCGATGAGGCAGTAATCGCGGTCGTCGCCGCCGGTGCGGTCCTCGCTCATGCCTTAAGCGTAGGACCGTCAGGAACGGGCCGTGCCCGAGCCGATCAGCTCGGACACCTTCACGAACCGGTAGCCCTTGGCGCGCAGCTCCGGCACGATCGTCCGGATCGCGTCCTCGGTCACCGGCGCCGCGCTGCGCGTGCAGTGCAGCACCACCACCGACCCGGGCCGCACCCCGTCCAGCACCTGCCGGGCCACCGCGTCCGCGTCCGTCGCGAACGCGTCACCGCTCACCACGTCCCACTGCACCGCCGTGACCCCGGTGGCGCTGAGCGCCCGCAGCGCCCGCCGGTCGTAGCAGCCGCCCGGGAAACGGAAGTACGGCATCGGATCGGGCACCCCGGCCGCGCGGAACGCCGTGAACGCCCGCTCCACATCCGCCGCCATCCGGTCCGGGGCGACGGTCGGCAGGCCGTAGCAGTCGCCGGTGAAGGCGTAGTGGCTGTAGGAGTGGTTGGCGACCTCGAACAGCGGGTCCCGGCCGATCGCGCGGGCCTGCGCCGGGTACTCCTCGGCCCACCGCCCGGTCATGAACACCGTCGACGGCACCTTGAGGCGGCGCAGGGTGGCGACCAGTTCCGGGTTGTCGAAGTGCTCGCCGGAGGCCGCCCGGTCGCCCTGATCGGCGGTCATATCGGCGTCGAAGGTGAGGGCGACGGTCTTGTCCCGGGTGCGGGCGGCGCTGTGGAAGACGGGGGTCAGCCCGCCGGGGCCGGGGGCCAGGGTGGGCGGACGGGAGGGGGCCGAGGGGGCGGGGTGCGCCTTCGGGGCGGCGCCGCCGGAGTCGTCACCGCAGGCGGCGAGGGAGGAGAGCAGGGCGGCGGCCAGGACGCAGGCCGCGAGGGGGCGGTGGGGGCGGGGATACGTTCGCCGGGCAGGGAGGATCATCCGACGAACGTAACGTTACAAATACGATAAATTGCGCATTGTGAGGGGTGTGCGGAGTGTGGGGGGAGGGGCGGGGGCCGATCGGGCTAAGGGCGGGCCCTCGGCGGCAGGGGTGAGGGCTACGGGGAGATTTCCGGGCTCTGCGGCGGGTTCTTCGGTGGGCTCTGCGGTGGGTTCTTCGGTGGGTCCGCCGGTGGGTTCTGCGGTGGGCTCTTCGGCGGGTCCGCCGGTTGCTGCGCCTTCTCCAGGAAGCGCAGGAGTTCCACCGGGAACGGCAGGACCAGCGTCGAGTTCTTCTCCGCCGCCACGGCGACGATCGTCTGGAGCAGCCGGAGCTGGAGCGCGGCCGGGGTGGCCTCCATCTGCTGGGCGGCCTCGGCGAGCTTCTTGGACGCCTGGAGTTCCGCGTCGGCGTTGATGACCCGGGCGCGGCGCTCCCGGTCGGCCTCGGCCTGGCGGGCCATGGAGCGCTTCATCGTCTCCGGCAGGGAGACGTCCTTGATCTCGACCCGGTCGATCTGCACCCCCCAGCCGACGGCCGGGCTGTCGATCATCAGCTCCAGGCCCTGGTTGAGCTTCTCCCGGTTGGAGAGCAGATCGTCCAGCTCGCTCTTGCCGATGATCGACCGCAGGGAGGTCTGGGCCATCTGGGACACCGCGAACTTGTAGTCCTCGACCGTGATGAGCGCGTTCGGCGCGTCCACGACCTTGAAGTACACCACCGCGTCCACACGCACCGTGACGTTGTCGCGGGTGATGCCCTCCTGGGCGGGGATGGGCATGGTCACGATCTGCATGTTCACCCGGTGCAGATGGTCCACGAACGGGACGATCATCGTCAGCCCCGGCCCCCGTACCCCGCCGCGCAGCCGGCCGAGCCGCAGGACCACACCGCGTTCGTACTGCTTGACGACCCGGGCGGCAGAGGCGAGGTACACGGCCCCCACCGAACCGACGGTCGCGAGGGTCACCAGGAGTGCTTCGAGCATCTCGACCTCCTCGTAGTGCGGAGCTACCGAGGTACAGAGGTCCGTTTTCGCCGTCTCTTCAACGATATGCCCGAGGAGGGAGGGGAGGGATAAGGGAGGGGTGAGGGAGGGGTGATCGGCCCTCCGTGATCAGGGAAGGCCGATCAAGGAAGGCCGATCGCCGATCAGGGAAGGCTGGTCAGGGAGGGCTGATCAGGACGGCCAAGGATGAACGCAAAGGCGTGTCCGGCCCGGAGGCGCGAGGGCCCCGGGCCGGACACTCCGATCGCCGGACGGCGTCAGCGCGGGCTCACTGCGCCGTCACCTTCACCGGTTCCGTCCCGGCCGCGCTGTGCCGTTCCGCCCAGTTCTCCAGGGCCGTACGGCAGGCGTGGTCCAGATGGTGCAGCCCGGAGAGGTCCAGCTCCACGGGGCGGTCCTGGGGCAGGGCCTCCAGACTGTCGAGGATCTTCGGCAGCCGCAGGAAGGTCGCGTTGCCCGACAGATACGCCTGGACCGGTCCGGCGCCCTTGTCGACCACCTCCAGCTTGAGGTGGGACGCCTCCCAGGCGGTCTTGGCCACGGACAGCGCCAGCCCGATCAGCACCCCCTCGAACATGTTCACGGCGACGATCGACACCGCCGTGACCACCAGGATCAGGGCCTCGCCGCGGTGCTCCCGCCACAGCGAGCCGATCTGGCGGAACGGGATCAGCTTCCAGCCGGCGTGGACCAGGATGCCGGCCAGCGCGGGTATGGGGATCAGCGCCAGCGCCTGCGGCAGCAGCGCCGCGAAGAGCAGCAGCCAGACGCCGTGCAGCACCCGGGACGCCTTGGTCTTGGCGCCCGCCTGGACATTGGCGGAGCTGCGCACGATGACCGCTGTCATGGGCAGCGCGCCCAGCGCCCCGCACACCGCGTTGCCCGCGCCCTGGGCCATCAGCTCCTTGTCGTACTGGGTGCGCGGCCCGCTGTGCAGCCGGTCCACCGCCGCCGCGCTGAACAGGCTCTCGGCGGAGGCGATCAGGGTGAACGCCAGGACCGTGCCCAGCACCGCCGGGGTGGCCAGCCCGCCGAGCGCGTCCAGCCCAGGCGGCTGGACGGAGTCCAGCAGACCCTGGATCTCGACCGTCGCCACCGGCAGATCGAGCACCAGGGTGACCAGCGTGGCGAGCAGGACGGCGGCCAGCGCGCCCGGCAGGGCCCGAGCCCTGGCCGGAACCCGCCGCCACAGCACCAGCACGGCTATCGTGCCCGCGCCGACGGCCAGCGAGATCAGGGCGCTGGTGCTGCCCAGGGCCTCGACGACGGCCTCCGGGAGGCCGGTGAGCTTGTCCAGGCCGGAGGCCGGGGCGGGCATCCCGGCCGCCGCGTAGAGCTGCCCGGCGATGATCACCAGGCCGATCCCGGCGAGCATGCCCTCCACGACGGAGACCGAGATGGCCCGGAACCAGCGCCCCAGCCTCAGGGCGCCCATCAGGAGCTGGAGGGCGCCCGCCGCGAGCACGATCGCGCCGAGCGCCGCCAGCCCGAACTCCTGGACGGCCTCGAAGACCAGCACGGTCAGACCGGCCGCGGGGCCGGACACCTGGAGGCTGCTGCCCCGCATCATGCCGGTGACGATGCCGCCGACGATGCCGGTGATCAGACCCAGTTCGGCCGGGACACCGGAGGCGACGGCCACGCCGACGCAGAGCGGCAGCGCGACCAGGAACACGACCAGGGAGGCCGCGAAGTCCTGCTTGAGGTGGGGGTACCTGGCCGCAGGGGACGGGGGCAGGGACAGGTGGGGGTCCTGCGAGTGAGGGTTGGGGGTCATCACAGGACTCACAGGGCCTCGAAGGTGTCGGTGGCCGCACGGTGGGCCCGCACGGCACCGGTGTGCACCTCGTAGTACCAGCCGTGCAGGGTGAGCCGGCCCTCGGCCAGCCCGGTCTCCACACACGGATAGGAGCGCAGCCGCAGCAACTGGGCCAGCACATGGTGCTGCACTCCGGCGGCGACGGTGGGATCGGCCGGGTCACCGGAGCGCGGCTCCTCGGCCGCGTGCCCGAGCCAGGCGCGCACGGCGGGTACGGCGTCCAGGTCGTCGCCGCGCACCAGGGCGCCGACGGCGCCGCAGTGGGAGTGGCCGCACACCACGATGTCGCGGACGCCGAGCACTTGGACCGCGTACTCGATGGTGGCCGCCTCGCCGGTGGGCCGCTCGGAGGCGTACGGCGGGACGATGTTGCCCGCGGTGCGCAGCTCGAACAGCTCGCCGGGGCGGGCGCCCGTGATCAGGGCCGGGACGACCCGGGAATCGGAGCAGGTGATGAACAGCACCTGGGGGGACTGGCCTTGGGCCAGCTGGGCGAACTCCTCAGGGCGTTGTCCGAACGTACGGGCGTTGTCGATGAGGGGCTGCATGGTTCGTGTCTCCTCCTGGCGCGCGCTGTGGGGGGTGCGCGTCGGACTTACGGGACGGGGGGAGGGGATGTCCGCCCGCGCCCTCGGAAAGAGAGGGGGAGGGCGGAGGGTTCCTCTCGGCCGGTGAGCGGGGTTGGTCCCGCTCAGCGGCTCGGTGAGTTCGGTGAACTCGGTATGGACGGCCGTCTCGGTGGATTGCCGGGCCAGGCATTGGCCTCGGTTTGACGGACCGTGTGCACGGTCGCGAATCTCACCGCGAACGCGGAGAGCCGGGGCGCGCGGGGCAGGACGGAACCCGGCGACTGTGCCGTATCACCCGTCTTACCTCGCACTTACGCCCCTTTACGCGCCCCATACACAGACCAACGGTTGGTCAATTGCTGGTCAAGAAACACGTTAACCCTGCGAAGTTGTTTGCAGGGTTAACTCCGCGTTTCGGGTGGGAGAGAGCCTCAAAAGTGCGGGTCGGCTGGCGTGATACTGCCCTTGATCGCGTGTCGCGGGCGGGCGGCGACGCCCTCGGCGGCGTGTCGCGAGGGTACGGACCCGCCGCTGGGCACGGGGTACGGGCGGGTTCCCGAACGGACGACCGGGAGTTCAGCCGGAGGGTGGATCAGAGTTCGGCCGGAGGGGGGGAGATCAGGGTTCGGCCGGAGGGGGCGAGGATGCGGGGGAAGGGGCGTCAACCAGCCGTGGTGAGGGCGCGGCCGTCGCGGGCCAGCGCGGTGAGGCGGGAGATCGCCCGGAAGTACTTCTTGCGGTAACCGCCGTTGAGCATCTCGTCGTTGAACAGCCGGTCGAACGGCAGCCCCGACGCCAGCACCGGCACCTCCCGGTCGTACAGCCGGTCGGCGAGGACCACCAGGCGCAGCGCCGTCGACTGGTCGGGAACCGGCCGGACATCCGTCAGACAGACCACCGCCACCCCGTCCGTCAGCGCCCCGTAGCGGCTGGGGTGCACCCGGGCCAGATGCTCCAGCAGAGCGGGGAAGGCGTCGAGGGAGGCGCCGGGCGTGGTGTACGCCGTCTTGGTGACGACCTCGTCGGAGTACGGCGCCGGGGCCTCGGGCAGACCGCGGTGGCGGTAGTCCTCGCCGTCGATGCGCAGGGCGCGGAAGTGCGCGGACAGGCCCTGGATCTCGCGCAGGAAGTCGGCGGCGGCGAACCGGCCCTCACCGAGCTTGCCGGGCAGGGTGTTGGAGGTGGCGGCGAGCGCGACACCCGCGTCCACCAGCTTGCCCAGCAGGGTGGAGACCAGGACGGTGTCGCCCGGGTCGTCGAGCTCGAACTCGTCGATGCAGAGCAGCCGATGGCCGGAGAGCGTCTGCACGGTCTGCTGGAAGCCCAGGGCGCCCACCAGGTTCGTCAGCTCCACGAACGTGCCGAACGCCTTGCGGTCGGGCTCGGCCGGGGTGGCGTGCCAGAGGGAGGCCAGGAGATGGGTCTTGCCGACGCCGTAGCCGCCGTCGAGATAGACCCCGAGGGGGCTGCCACCGGCGGTGGCCGACTGCCGGGCACCCTTCGCCCTACCGTTCGCCTTCGCGCCGCCGCCCGTCCTTCCGCCGCCGCTCGCCGCCCTCGCCCGGCCGAAGCCGAGGAAGCCGCGGCGGGCACCGACCGATCCGGGGGTTCCGGTGAGCCCGGCCGCGAACCGCTCCAGCACCTGGACGGCCTCGGTCTGGCTGGGCTGGTCCGGGTCGGGGAGGTAGGTCGCGAACCGCACCGAGTCGAAGCGGGGCGGCGGGACCATCTCGGCGACCAGCCGGTCCGCGGGGACGCGCGGCTCACGGGCGCACAGGGACAGCGGGGCCGCGTCGGCTATCGGACCGGGGCCGGGGGCGGGGGCGGCGGGGGAGGACGACACGGTTCACCATGGTAGGCGGCGTGGAACACTGCTCGGCATGCGACGCCTGTTCCCTGTGACCGACCAGACACCGACCGCCGCGCGGGGCGGTGCCCCCGGGGAGGGGGTGGACGGAGGGACCGGCGAGTGGAGCCTCGACGCCCTCGCCGACGCGTATGCCTATCCGGGGGGCCTGGAGCGCGCTGAGCGCCTGGAGCCCGCCGAGCGCCTGGAGCGCGCCGAGCACTCTGAGGGCCCCGAACGCCCGGAGGGCCCGAAGCATCGGGAGGGCTCGGAGCATCGGGAGGGCCCGGAGCATCCGGAGGGCTCGGAGCCCCCCGCGGTCCCGGCACCCTCCGTCTGGCTGCGGGCCAACATGGTCTCCACCCTCGACGGCGCCGCCCAGCACGAGGGCCGGTCGCAGCCGATCTCCCATCCCGCGGACATGCGCGTCTTCGGCACCCTGCGGGCGCTGGCGGATGCCGTGGTCGTCGGCGCAGAAACGGTACGCCAGGAGCAGTACCGCCCGGCCCGCGCGCGGACCGAGTTCGCGGCCCGGCGTGCCGCCGCCGGACAGGCGCCGGTGCCCGCCATCGCCGTGGTCTCGGCCAGTCTCGACCTGGACTTCTCGCTGCCGCTGTTCACCTCGCCGCTGGTGCCCACGCTGGTGCTCACCGGGGCCGCCGCACCGGCGGAGCGGATCGCGGCGGCCGAGCGGGCCGGGGCCCTGGTGGTGATCGCCGGGGACGGTGCCGGGGTGGACCCCGCGCGGGCCGTGGCGGCGCTGGGCGAGCGGGGGTACCGGCGGCTGCTGACCGAGGGCGGGCCGCGGCTGCTGGGGCAGTTCGTGGCGGCCGGGGTGCTGGACGAGCTGTGCCTCACGGTGGCGCCGCTGCTCACCGCGGGGGACGCGCAGCGGATCGCCGGGGGGCCCGGGGTGACCGTACCGGCCCGTTTCGAACTGGTGTCCCTGCTGGAGGAGGCCGGGTTTTTGTTCGGTCGTTACCGTCGGCCGTAAATCAGCGGAATCTGCCGTTCCGTTTACCTTCCGGTGGGCACACTAGACAGGCAGTACCCGTGCGATCACGGGGCAGGATGGTTTCCGCAGGGCCCTGAGCGGCCCACGCAGGACGGAGGGCTTCGAGCCCTCGAACAGAAGGGGCGTCTGGTGTTCACAAGCGTTTTGATGATCGAGAAGGCCCTGACGTCCGCCGACGTGGAGTTCGTCACGACCCTGCACGGGGACGAGTCGGTCGCCTTCCACGTCCTTCTCCAGCCGCGGGGGGATCAGGCGGACCGGCTGCTGCGGGCCATCGACGACCTCGCGCTCGGCGAACTCGACGAGGCGGCGCGGGAGCGGGAGACCCCGGAGGGGGCGCAGGCGCGGGGCGAGGGGCAGCAGGCGCTGGATGTCTCCCTCCAGGCGCTGCGGACGTCGGGGAGCGCGGCGGAGGGGCGACTGATCGAGAACCATCCGCTGGACGAGCTGAAGCGGCTGGTGGAGGAGATCGGGGCGGACGAGGTGATCGTGCTGACCGATCCCCACTATGTGGAGGAGTTCTTCCACCGGGACTGGGCGTCCCGGGCGCGGCACAAGGTGGGGGTGCCGGTGCTGAAGCTGTTCTCGCACAGCAAGGTGTAGGGGGCGGGTGAATGGGGGTTCTGGGGTTGTTCGCCGGGTTCAGGTGGTTTGTGGCTGGTCGCGCAGTTCCCCACGCCCCTGGCGGCATCAGGGGCGCCCCCAGCTGGATAGGCTGAACGCGATTTCCGCACCCGTAACCCGTAACTGCACGTAACTGCACGAGGAGTACACGCATGGCACCCGGTATCCCCCAGGCCATGGAGCGGCCCCACTTCATCGGGATCGGCGGGGCCGGGATGTCCGGGATCGCGAAGATCCTCGCGCAGCGCGGGGCCGCCGTCGCCGGGAGTGATGCCAAGGAGTCGGCGACCGCCGAGGCGCTGCGCGGGTTCGGGGCCGTGGTGCACATCGGGCACGCGGCCGGGCATCTCGCGGACGACGCCAGCGGTGTCGTGGTGTCGTCGGCGATCCGGGCGGACAACCCGGAGCTGGTGCGCGCGGCCGAGCTGGGCATCCCCGTGGTGCACCGGTCGGACGCGCTGGCCGCGCTGATGACCGGGCTGCGCCCGATCGCGGTCGCCGGGACGCACGGCAAGACCACCACCACCTCGATGCTGGCCGTCTCCCTGACCGAGCTGGGGCTGAAGCCGTCGTACGCGATCGGCGGGGACCTGGACGCGCCCGGCTCGAACGCGCTGCACGGCGACGGCGAGATCTTCGTGGCCGAGGCGGACGAGAGCGACCGCAGCTTCCACAAGTACGCCCCCGAGGTCGCCATCGTCCTCAATGTCGAGCTGGACCATCACGCGAACTACGCCTCGATGGAGGAGATCCACGACTCCTTCGTCACCTTCGCCGACCGGATCACCGAGGGCGGCACCCTGGTGATCGCGGCCGACCAGGAGGGCGCCCGGGAACTGACCCGCCGGCTGGCCGGGCGGGATCTGCGGGTGGTGACGTACGGGGAGTCCGCGGACGCCGCCGTGCGGATCACCTCGATCGTGGCGCAGGGGCTGACCAGCGAGGTCACGGTGGTGATCGACGGGGCCGAGCTGACCTTCACGGTCTCCGTGCCCGGCCGTCACTACGCGCACAACGCCGTCGCCGCGCTGGCCGCGGGGGTGGCGCTCGGGGTGCCGGCCGGGGAACTGGCCGCCGCGCTCGGCGCCTACACGGGCGTCAAGCGGCGCCTCCAGCTCAAGGGCGAGGCGGCGGGCGTCCAGGTGATCGACTCCTACGCCCATCACCCCACCGAGATGACCGCCGATCTGGAGGCCATGCGGGCGGCGGCCGGGGACGGCCGGATCCTGGTCCTCTTCCAGCCGCATCTGTTCTCCCGCACCCAGGAACTCGGCAAGGAGATGGGCGACGCCCTCGCGCTCGCCGACGCCTCCGTCGTGCTGGACATCTACCCGGCCCGCGAGGACCCGCTCCCCGGGGTCACCAGCGAGCTGATCATCGAGGCCGCCCGCGCGGCCGGTGCCGAGGTCACCGCCGTGCACGACAAGGGCGAGGCCCCGGCCGTGATCGCGGGAATGGCGAAGCCCGGCGATCTCGTTCTCACCATGGGCGCGGGCGATGTCACCGACCTGGGCCCGATCGTGCTGGACCACCTGTCGAAATAGCCGAGGTAGTCGAGGTAAGGGGCTGAAGGTCATGTCGTACGACGTCGAGAAGCCGGACGAGGAGTGGCGCGCGGAGCTGAGCCCGGCGGAGTACGCGGTGCTGCGCCAGGCCGGTACCGAGCCCGCGTTCACCGGTGAGTACACCGACACCAAGACCCAGGGTGTCTACTCCTGTCGCGCCTGCGGGGCCGAGCTGTTCACCTCCGCCACCAAGTTCGAGTCGCACTGCGGCTGGCCGAGTTTCTTCGATCCGAAGGACACGGACGCCGTGGAGCTGATCGCCGACCGTTCGCACGGGATGGTGCGGACCGAGGTGCGCTGTGCGCGCTGCGGCTCGCATCTCGGGCATGTGTTCGAGGGTGAGGGGTATCCGACCCCGACGGACCAGCGGTACTGCATCAACAGCATCTCGCTGCGGCTGACGCCGGAGGTGTGAGGGCGGGCGGAGGTGTGAGGGCGCCGGCCCTTCGTGAGTGATCGATACCGATCGACGGGAACCAGGTAACCCCCGCGTTACCCGCGTCCGCGCGCCCTCCTCCTACAGTGGTGCGCGTGGCGCGATCGTTCGAATCGTTGCAGGGGCCGGCCACGGTGGGCCCGACCGGTGCCGGTGCGTCCCGGGACGGCGGCGCACCTCCCCCGCTGAGCCTGCTGAGCCCGGTCGTGGCACGGATCGGCACCACCCTCGACGCGGCGACCACCTGCGCCGAACTGGCCCGGGAGACCGCCGCGCTGCTGGGCGCCGCCGCCGGGGTGCTGCGCACCCACGAGGATTCCGGGCCCGCGTACACGGCCGTCGGCGGCAACGCCGACCTGCTCCCCGGGCCCGGTGCCGTCCTCCCGGCCGCGCGACACGCCCCCGGCGAGGCCCTGACCCCGGGCACCGGCCCCCGGCCCGTCCTGGTCGTCCCGCTCGCCGCGCACGGACACCGCTACGGGCTGCTGGTCTGCGCCCGGGAGGCCGGTGAGGGGGCGGCTTTCGGCCACGCCGATACCGAGGTGGCCGCCTTCCTCGCCGAGCGCGCCGCCGCGACGCTCCGGCACGCGCGCGAGTACGACGCCGTCGGCGCCGTCGTCGGCCGGCTCCAGCGCGCCCTGCTCGCCGAGCCCGGCCGCCCCCACCCCAACCTGGAGGTCGCCCTGCGCTATCTGCCGGTGGGCCGACGGGCCCTGGTGGGCGGCGACTGGTGCGAGACGGTACGGCTGCACTTCGGGCGGACACTGCTGGTCGTCGGCGATGTCATGGGGCACGGCCTGGAAGCGGCCGTGGACATGGCGGCGTACCGCTCCTCACTGCGCTACATCGCCTCCGCCGATCTGCCGCCGCACCGGGTGCTGCGCCAGTTGGACGACCTCGCCGCGCGCGAGCCGGACCTGCGTCCGGCAACCTGTCTGATCGCCCGGACGGACCCGGTGCGGGGGCTGGTGAACCTGGCCTCCGCCGGGCATCCGCCCCCGGCCCTGATCGGCACCGACGGCCGGGTCTCGCTGCTGGACGTACCGGTCGGCCCGCCGCTCGGCACCGGCCACGGCGGCTATGAACCGGCCACCCATCGGCTGGCGCCCGGCCAGACGCTGCTGCTGTTCACCGACGGGTTGATCGAGCGCCGAAACGAGGACATCGACCACTCCCTGGCCCGGCTCACCGGGCTGGACTTCCGGCCCGGCACGGGCATGGAGGACATGCTCGACACGGTCCTGGCCCGCCTCGACGCCCGCGAGGCGGAGGACGACGTGGCGGTGCTGGCGGCGCGGCTGGGGGCACGGGCGGGCGGGACGGGGTTCTGAGCTTCCCGGGTTCTGGGCATTCCGGGTTCTGAGCTTCCCGGGTTCTGGGGGCATTCCGGGTTCCGGGCATCCCGGGTTCTGGGCATTCCGGGCGGGCCACCGCCGTACGGCACCTTGCGCTGTGCGATACCGCCGCACAGCACCTTGCGCTGTGCGGTGGTGCCTCACAGCACCTTCCGCTGCACCAGCGCCGACAGCACCAGCGCCCCCGGCAGCAGCGGGATCCACACCGTCAGGACGCGGTAGCCGATGATCGTGGCGGTGGCGAGGCCGACCGGGGCGCCGAACGCGGTCATGGTGAACACCATCGCCGCGTCCAGCGGGCCGATCCCGCCCGGCGCGGGCACCGCGCCCACCGCCGTGCTCGCGATCAGCAGCGCGAACACCACCTGCGCCCAGGACAGCGGCAGCCCCAGCGCGAAGCCGACCGCGGCGATCACACTGCCCTGGAGCAGCGGGGTGGCCGCGGCACCCAGCCACAGCGGCAGATAGCGGCTCGGCCGGGTGTGCAGCACCCGCGCGTCGGTCAGGGCGGTCCCCAGGAAGCCGGTCACCGGGCGGCGCAGCGACGGGACGACCGCGAGGAGGACGACGGTCGTGGTCAGGGCCGCCGCGAGCCCGCCCGCTATCAGCACCAGGGTCCAGGTGTCGGGCAGCAGCTCGCCGAAGTGCAGCATGTCGGGGAAGGCGATCAGGAAGACCAGCAGCACCGCGGTCTTGGCGACCGGCTTGACCAGCGAGTACAGCGCCAGGGACGCGGTGCCCCGGGCCAGCGGGATGCCCTGGCGCTGGAGGAAACGCAGGGTGACCGCGTGCGCGCCGATGCTCGCCGGGAGGACGTGGTTGGCGGCGCCCGCGGCGAACTGCGAGGCCAGCAGCAGCCCCGGCGGCAGCCGCTCGGGCAGCGCGCCCTGCCGGACACAGGCGGCGGCCACCCAGCCCAGGCCGGTGAAGACACCGGCGATCAGCAGCCAGGCGGGGTCGGCGGAGGCGAGCCGGGCGGCACCGTCGTACATGGACCGCCAGTCGACCACCGCCCAGGCACCGATCAGCAGCAGTGGCAGCACACTGATCGCGAGCCGGACGGCCCGTGCCACGGCGGGGGAGCGCAGACCGGTGGGGGCGGGCGGGGTGGCCGGGGGCGGGCCCGTGGCGGGGGCGGGCTGGGGCAGCCCGTCGAGCGGCATCAGCGTCACGGCGTTCGTCGTCCTTCCGCATCACGCCCGGCAGTGAGGGGGGCGGACGGATGCAAGGCGAGCGGGGAGGCGGGGGACGGGGCGACCCGGTCGGGGGACCGGGATGGGGACCGGGTGGGGAGCGGGGCCGGGGACCCCAGGGAAAGGTCCCCGCTCGGTGTGACGGACGGGTGTCCAGGAGCCGACGAAGCGCGGGCGGACGGGCGACACGGCCTCGGGTGCCGTGGCGTTGCGCCGGTCCGCCACGGAGGTCATCCCCGCGGGCACGCCGTGCCACACCCCACCCGATGGCCCATTGGTGCGGGTCTGCCGGGATTCTGTGCGTTCCGCCAAGTGATTTGCCACCCTTTAGGTGTGTGCGGTGTATCACGCTGGCTGCGGTCGGTCCGAAGACCCCCGTCCGCCGGGCGGAACAGGGCGGGAGGCGGGGCGCCTCCGCCCGGTGCCGTCGGGGCCGGGCGGCTCGCCGTGCTGCGCGTGGTCATGGCCGGGATCGGGACCACCCTGGACGAGGTCACCACCTGCGAGGAACTGACCCGGGGCGCCGCCGCGCACATCGGCTGCACGGCGGCGGTCCTGCGGATCCCGGGGGAGAGCGGCACCGGCCCCGGGTACGAGGCGGTCAACGGCGACCCGTCCCTGCTGCCCGACACGCGCTGGGCCGCCGCCACGGCCGCGCGCGGTACCGGGGGCGACGGGCACCGGGCGTTCTGGGCGGGCGCCCGGCCCGCGCTCAGCCTGCCGCTGGCCTCCGGCGAGCAGCACTTCGGCGTCCTGGTGTGCGCCCGCAGCGGCCTGCCCTTCATCCGCCACGAGGCCGAGGCCCTCGCCCTCCTCGCCGAACGCGCCGCCTCCCACATCCGGCACGCCCGCGAACACCACCGGGTCAGCCATGTCGTCGGCGACCTCCAGCGGGCGCTGCTCGCCGAGCCGGGCCGCCCGCACCCCAACCTCGATGTCGCCATCCGCCATCTCCCGGCCGGGAAACGGGCCCTGGTCGGCGGCGACTGGTGCGAGACGGTACGACTGCACTTCGGGCGGACGCTGCTGGTCGTCGGGGACGTGATGGGGCACGGGGTGGAGGCCGCCGTCGACATGACCGCCTACCGGCAGTCCCTGCGGGTCATCGCCTCCGCCGATCTGCCCCCGCACCGGGTGCTGCGCCAGCTCGACGACATCGCCGCCGGGGAGCCCGACCGGCGCCCGGCCACCTGTCTGATCGCCCGGGTCGATCCGGTGCGCGAGCAGATCACGCTGGCCAGCGCCGGGCATCTGCCGCCCGCCGTGATCGGCGGCGACGGCCGCACCACCCTGCTGGAGGTGCCGGTCGGCCCGCCGCTGGGCACGGGACTCGGCGGCTACGAGGCGGTCACCTACCCGCTGGACCCGGCCCGCACCCTGCTGCTGTTCACCGACGGGCTGGTCGAGCGTCGGGACGAGGACATCGACCACTCCCTGAACCGCCTGGCCGCGGTCCGCTTCACCGGCACGGAGGACGTGGACTCCATCCTGGACACCGTCCTGACCCGCCTGGACGCGGCCCACGCGGAGGACGACGTGGCCCTACTGGCGGCGAGCCTGCGCGGGCGGAGCGCCGAGACATGACGGCTCCGGCCCCGCCCACCGTTCAGCGTGAGGTCGAGCCCGAGTGCTGGGGCAACGGGCGCTCGGCCCGCGCGGGTGCGGACGCCTCCGGCGAGGGCCCCGTGGATGACCCCGGCGTGCCCTGGGCGCCGGGCGCACCCTGAGTGACTGGCGCACCCGGTGCCCTCGGAGTACCCGGCCCACTCGGCGTGCCCGAGGTACCGGGCGCCCCCCGAGTGCCCGGCGCCCCCTGCGTGCCCGGCTCACCGGGCGTGCCCGGCCCGCCGTTCAGCGTGAGGTCGAGCCCGAGTGCTGGGGCAACGGGCGCTCGGCCCGCGTGGGTGGGTGTGCGGGTGCGGACGCCTCCGGCAACCCCGTGGAAGGCCCCGGCGTGCCCTGAGCGCCCTGCGTGCCCGGACCGCTCGGCGCACCCTGAGTGACTGGCGCACCCGGTGCCCTCGGAGTGCCGGGCGCACCCGGCGTGCCCGAGATACCGGGCGTGCCCGGCGTCCCCCGACTGCCCTGCGTACCCGGCGCCCCCTGCGTACCCGCCCCACCCGGCAAGCCCTGACCACCCCGCCCACCCGGCACCCCAAGAGCGCCCGACGCCCCCGGACCGTCCGGACCGGCCGCCCCGTCCTGCGCAACCCCCCGCAAAGGCAGCCGTACCCGGAAAACCGTCTCCCCTGGAGTGCTCGTCAGTTCGATTCTGCCGCCGTGGGCCCGGATCAGGGCGGCTGCCACCGACAGGCCCAGGCCGCTGCCGCCGCGGTCGCGGGTGCGGGCCTTGTCGACGCGGTAGAAGCGGTCGAAGACCCGTTCCCGGTCGGCGGCCGGGATTCCCGGGCCGCTGTCGGTGACGGTCACCAGGGCCTCGCCGGGTGTCACCGTCACCCCGATCGCCACCCGGGTTCCCGCAGGGGTGTGGACGGCGGCGTTGGCCAGGAGGTTGTCCAGGACCTGGCGCAGCCGCTGGGCGTCCACCGGGAGGCGGACCGGGTCCGGGCCGGTCGTCACGGTGAGCGGATGGTCCGGGCGGGTCGCCTCGAACGCGTCCGCCGCCTGCCGGACCAGCTCCACCAGATCCGTCGGCGCCAGCCGTACCGGCGCCTCCACCTCCGCCGCGTCCAGCCGGGCCAGCATCAGCAGATCGTCCAGCAGGACACCCATCCGGGCGGCCTCGGCGCGCAGCCGGGAGAGATGCTTGTCGCGTTCCTCCGGCGCGTTCGCCGGGGCGTACTGGAAGAGGTCCGCGTATCCGCGCACCGACATCAGCGGGGTGCGCAGTTCGTGCGAGGCGTCCGCGACGAACCGGCGCAGCCGCTGCTCGGCCTCCGCCCGTACCGCCAGGGAGTCGTCGATGTGCTCCAGCATCGTGTTGAACGCGGTGCGCAGTTCCTCCACCTCCGGGCCGCCGCCCCGCCGGTCCGCGCGCAGCGGCAGCCGGGCCGCGGACTCGGTCAGATCGTGCGAGGTGATGCCGTGCGCGGTGGACGCCATGTCGCTCAGCGGCTTCAGCCCGCGCCGCAGCATCCGCCGCCCGAACACCACCAGCGCCAGCAGCGCCACCGCGAACGCGATGACCTGGACGGTGATCAGCCGGGTGACGGTGTTCTCGATGCCGTCCCTCGGCGCCGCCGTCACCAGCACCACTCCCGGCTCCACCTCGCAGGCCCGCAGCCGGTAGCTGCCCCGGTCCTCGATGGAACGGGTGGCGTAGAGGTCCTTGACGTCGCCGTCGCTGAAGCGGGCCGCCAGCGCGGTGAAGGCGCTGCTGTCGTTCGGGAGGGCGGCGGGCGAGCGCGCCTCGGGGGTCCCGCCGGAGACGTCGTACACCGCCTGGTACCAGCCGATGTACGTCTCGCGCTGGACGGCGCCGTGCTTGACGGCGTCCTCGGCCTGCACCACCTGCGCCGACTCCATCTGACCGGAGAGCTGGGTCTCCAGGTAGTCGTGCATGTACGTGGTCAGTACCGTGCCGACCACGGCGAAGACCACCAGCGACAGCGCGCCCAGGCCCAGCGCCAGCCGGGTGCCCAGGCGCAGCCGGTCGTACGCCTGCCGCAGCCGGCCGCCCGGTGCGCGGCTCACTCGGCGGCCTGCTTGATGACGTACCCGAAGCCGCGGACCGTGTGGATCAGCGGGTCGCCGCTGTCGTCGTCCAGTTTGCGGCGCAGCCTGCTGACCACCAGTTCCACCACGTTCGACCGCCCTCCGAAGCCGTACTCCCAGACATGGTCCAGGATCTGGGCCTTGGTGAGAACCGTGGGGGAGCGGCGCATCAGATAGCGCAGCACCTCGTACTCGGTGGGGGTGAGGGTGAGCGACTTCTCGCCGCGGCGCACCTCACGGGTGTCCTCGTCCATCGTCAGATCGCCGACCCGCAGCACCGAGCGCTGGAAGCCGGGGCCCGCGCTGCGCCGCAGCACCGTCCGCAGCCGGGCCATCAGCTCCTCCACCGCGAACGGTTTGACCAGGTAGTCGTCCCCGCCCCGGGTCAGCCCCGCGACCCGGTCGGCGACGCCGTCCCGGGCGGTGAGGAACACCACCGGCACCATCGTCCCGGAGCGGCGCAGCCGGTCCAGCACGCCGAAGCCGTCCACATCGGGCAGCATCAGATCCAGCACCACGATGTCGGGCTGGAACTCACCGGCCAGCCGCAGCGCGTCCTCGCCGGAGTTGGCCGTCATCGCGTCCCAGCCCTCGTAGCGCGCCACGGTCGCCACCAGGTCCGCGATCGGCGGGTCGTCGTCCACGACCAGCACTCGAACTTTGTCCACGCGTCCATACTGCGGCACCGGGCCGTCCGCGCCAGACCCCGGTGAAGATCCGGCGGCGATCGATAATCACTTGAAAGTGGTCCGACAGGGGATCGACAGCTCCCGCCCGGCAAGCTCGGGATACCGAGCCCCGATCAAGGAGTTGCCCTCCGTGACGACCGTCGCATCCCATCGCGCCCCCACCACGGGTGTACGGCCGAAAGTCGTGGCCCGCACCGGCCTGTACGCCGCCCTCGCCGCCAACGCGGCCATCGTCGCGTACTTCTTCGTCCAGGGCGGATTCGCCTCCAACGCGCTGATCGTGCTGGGCCGCCTCACCGGCCTCTACGGCGCCCTGCTGATGGCGTTCCAGCTGCTGCTGGTGGCCCGGCTGCCCTGGCTGGACCGCCGGATCGGCATGGACCGGCTGACCTCCTGGCACCGCTGGACCGGCTTCGCCCTGCTGTGGCTGCTGCTCGGGCACGTCGTCTTCATCGTCCTCGGCTACGCCCAGCCGGCCGGTCTGGACCCGGTCAACCAGCTCGTCGACCTCGCCGAGACCGTCGAGGGCGTGCTGCGGGCGATCGTCGCGCTCGTCCTGATCATCCTGGTCGGCGCGGTCTCCGCCCGCTGGGCCCGGCGCCGCCTCGCCTACGAGACCTGGCACTTCATCCACCTCTACACCTATCTCGCGGTGGTCCTCGCCTTCACCCACCAGGTCGCCGCCGGTACGTCGTTCGCCTCCTCGTCCCTGGCGACCGCCTACTGGTACCTGCTGTGGGGCGGCGCGCTCGGCGCGGTCGTCGTCGGCCGGGCGGTGCTGCCGCTGTGGCGGAACTGGCGCCACCGGCTGGTCGTCACCGCCGTCGTCCCCGAGTCGGACAACGTCGTCTCCGTCTATATGACCGGCCGCGATCTGGACCGGCTGCCCGCCCGCGCCGGACAGTTCTTCCTGTGGCGGTTCCTCACCCGCGACCGCTGGTGGCAGGCCAACCCGTTCTCCCTGTCCGCCGCGCCCGACGGCCGCACCCTGCGCCTGACCGCCAAGGCCGCCGGGGACGGCAGCGCCTCGCTGCGCCACCTCAAGCCCGGCACCCGCGTCTTCGCCGAGGGCCCCTACGGCGCCTTCACCGCCCTGCACCGCACCCGCCCGGACGCGGTCCTGATCGCCGGCGGCGTCGGCGTCACCCCGATCCGCGCCCTGCTGGAGGAGCTGCCCGGCCACGCCGTCGTCCTCTACCGGGTCGCCAGCGACAAGGACGCCGTCCTCTACGACGAGCTGCGCGGCCTGGCCCTGGACCGGGGTGCCGAGCTGCACCTGGTCACCGGCCCGGTCAGGCCCGACCCGCTGGCCCCCGAGTCCCTCGCCCGGCTCGTCCCGGACATCGCCGGACGTGATGTGTTCGTCTGCGGTCCGCCCGGGATGACCACGGCCGTCATCGGCCATCTCAAGACCCTGGGCGTACCGAAGCAGCAGGTCCACTTCGAGCGCTTCAGCCTGGCGGGCTGACCCACCACCCGCGGGTTCGTCAGCGCGCGGGCCCGACCCGGCCGCCCCCACCGACCGAGCCGACGACAAGGAAACGATCGATCGTGAAGCGAGTACTGCCCGTCCTGGCCCTCACCGTGGCCGGACTGATCCCGGTGTGGCGCTACGCCCCCTCCCATGACACCGGCTCCACCGTCGTGACCGCCCCGGCGCCCGTCCCCTCCGCGACCGCGGCGGGTGGTGGCAGCACCGTGTTCACCGGGCCGACCGTCGACACCGAGAAGGGCCCGGTCCAGGTCGAGGTGACCTTCGACGGGGACACCATCAGCGCCGTGCGGATGCTCCAGCAGCCCGACCATCCGCAGACCGAGGCGGCCGTCCCGACCCTGATCGAGGAGACGCTCTCGGCGCAGAGCGCCGACATCGACACCGTCTCCGGCGCCACCCTCACCAGCGACGCCTACCGGGAGTCGTTGCAGGCCGCCCTGGACGCGCAGGCCGCGGAGGCGGACGCACCGGCCGATGAACCCGCCGCCGATGAACCCGCCGCCGATGAACCCGCCGCCGACGAACCGGCCGCCGAGCCCGTCAGTGAGACGCTCGCCGGGCCGACGGTCAACACCGAGAAGGGCCCGGTCCAGGTCGAGGTGACCTTCGACGGGGACACCATCAGCGCCGTGCGGATGCTCCAGCAGCCCAACCACCCGCAGACCACGGCCGCCGTGCCGCAGCTGATCGAGGACACCCTCTCCGCGCAGGGCGCCGACATCGACACCGTCTCCGGCGCGACCATCACCAGCGACGCCTACAAGCAGTCCCTCCAGGCCGTGCTCGACGCGAAGGGCGTCTGACATGCACCGGGTCGAGCAGGTGATGGGCTTCCCGGTCTCGCTGCGGATCGACGACGAGAGCGTGCCGGACGGGCTCGGCGACGCGGTGTTCGGCTGGCTGCGCGAGGTCGACCGGCGGTTCAGCCCGTTCCGCCCGGACAGCGAGGTCTGCCGGCTCGACCGGGGTGAGCTGGGGCCGGACGACATCAGCGCCGACCTCGCCGAGGTGCTGTTCCTGTCCGAGCGGTACCGGGCCGAGACCGGCGGCGCGTTCGACGTACGGCTGCCGGGGCGCGGGCTCGATCCCTGTGCGGTGGTGAAGGGCTGGTCCGTGCAGCGGGCGGCGGGGCTGCTGCGCGAGGCCGGGGTGCGCAGGTTCTGTCTGAACGCCGGGGGCGATGTGGTCGCCGCCGGGGGACCGTGGCGGGTGGGGGTGCGCCACCCCGAGATCGCGGACCAGGTGTGTGTGGTGCTGGAGATCGAGGAGGGCGCGGTGGCCACCTCGGCACGCTACGAGCGCGGCGACCACATCCTCGACGGCCGCACCGGGCGGCCCGCGACCGGCCTGCTGAGCCTGACGGTGGTGGCGCCCACCCTGACGGAGGCGGACGTCACGGCCACCGCCGCGTTCGCGCTGGGCGCCGACGGCATCGCCTGGGCCGCCGGACGCGCGGGGTGCGAGGTGTTCGCGGTGGACGGGGAGCGCCGGGTGCGCAGGAGCGCGGGGCTGCCGGTCGCGGCGTGAGTTCGCGCACGGGGCGGGTCGCAGCGCGAATCCCCGCCCCGGCCGGGGAATCCGTGCGGCCGATCGGGAATCCGACCATTACGGTCGGGAAACGGTGTGCGTACGCCAAGTTTCCGCAACACTACCGGTCTAGACTCGGTCCGCGACCGGCCGAGACCGCGCACAACGGTGTGTGAACGCGCTCAGCATCTGCCAACCCCGAAGGGTATCCGGCACCTTGATACGGATAGATTCAGTCACCAAGCGCTACCCGGACGGCACGGTGGCGGTCGACCGGCTCTCCCTGGACATACCGGACCGCTCCATCACCGTTTTCGTCGGACCCTCGGGCTGCGGCAAGACCACCACCCTGCGCATGATCAACCGGATGGTCGAGCCCAGCGAGGGCACCATCCTGATCGACGGCGTCGACGTCACCCAGCAACCGGTCAACACCCTGCGCCGCTCCATGGGATACGTCATCCAGAACGCGGGCCTCTTCCAGCACCGCACCATCGTCGACAACATCGCCACCGTCCCCCGCCTGCTCGGCTGGAGCAAGGACAAGGCCCGCTCCCGGGCCCGCGAGCTGATGGAGCGCGTCGGCCTCGACGCCGCCCTCGCCCAGCGCTTCCCCTACCAGCTCTCCGGCGGCCAGCAGCAGCGCGTCGGCGTGGCCCGCGCCCTCGCCGCCGACCCGCCCGTCCTGCTGATGGACGAGCCGTTCTCCGCCGTCGACCCGATCGTCCGCAAGGGCCTCCAGGACGAACTGCTGCGCCTCCAGGCCGAGCTGGGCAAGACCATCGTCTTCGTCACCCATGACATCGACGAGGCCGTCAAGATCGGCACCATGGTCGCCGTGCTGCGCACCGGGGGAAGGCTCGCCCAGTTCGCGCCGCCCGCCGAACTGCTCTCGCACCCTGCCGACGACTTCGTCGAGGACTTCCTCGGCGCCGACCGGGGCGTCCGCCGTCTCTCCTTCTTCCCGTCCGCCGGACTGCCGCTGCTCACCACGCCGATCGTCGCCGTCGACGCCACCGCCGAGCAGCTCGCCGCCCGCGACGGCGAGGACGTGCCCTACCTCCTGGTCACCGGCCTCGACGGCCGCCCGCTCGGCTGGGGCGTCCGGGGCGAACTCACCGCCGGTGACATCCACCCCGAACGGCTGCTGCCCTACGGCCACCCCTTCCACCCCGCCGAGGACTCCCTGCGGGCCGCCCTGGACGCCGCCGTGCTCTCGCCGACCGGCTGGGCCGTCGCCGTGGACGCCGAGGGCCGGGCCACCGGGGTGGTCTCCCAGGCCACCATCGGCGACACCATCCGCGGGGAGCACGCCAAGAGCGGCCTGGGCGCCCAGCGCGGCCACCGGACCGAGAAGGTCGCCCCGTGAACGGCCTGTTCGACATGCCGAGCGACCTCCAGAACACCTACTGGGGACTGATCGGCCTGCATCTGCGCAACGCGCTCGTGCCGGTGCTGATCGGGCTGCTGGTCGCGCTGCCCATCGCCCAGCTCTGCGTCCGGGTGCGCTGGCTCTACCCGCCGGTCCTGTGGGTGACGACGATCCTCTACGCCATCCCGTCGCTCGCCTTCTTCGTCGTCCTCATCGACTACACCGGGCTCAGCGAGACCACCGTGATGATCCCGCTGGCCGTCTACAGCCTGGTGGTGTTCGTCCCCGCGATCGTCGACGGGGTGCGCTCGGTGCCGCGCGAGACCCTGGACGCCGCCACCGCCATGGGCATCGGCCCGATCCGCCGCTACCTCCAGGTGCAGCTGCCGATCGCCGCGCCCGCCATCATCGCCGGTCTGCGGGTCGCGTCCGTCTCCAGCATCTCCCTGGTCAGCGTCGGCATGCTGATCGGCAACCAGGGCGCGCTGGGCAACCTCCTCAACAGCGGCATGATCTACAACCAGCCCCGGCTGATCTGGCTGTCCGTCATCGGCACGGCCGTGCTCGCCGTCGCGGTGGACGCCCTGCTGATCGGTCTGCGGCTGCTGGTCACCCCCTGGATGCCCCGCGGCTCGCGCGCGACCGGCGGCGGCTCCTCCTCCCGTACCGGCGCCGCCCTGGAGAAGTCCACCCCATGAACATCCTGAGCTTCATCGACGCCTTCTTCAGCGACAGCGCCCGGTGGCAGGGCTACGACGGCATCCCCACCCGGCTCGCCGAGCACCTCCGGTACACGCTGCTCGCCCTCGGCATCGCCGCCGCCGTGGGCCTGCCGGTCGGCCTGATCACCGGGCACACCGGCCGGGGCGGCAACACCCTCGCCCTGATCGCCACGGCCGCCCGCGCACTGCCCAGCTTCGGTCTGATGGTCCTGATGTTCGTGCTGCTGGGCCTGGGCCTGGCGCCCGTGATGATCCCCCTGGTGGTCCTCGCGATCCCCCCGATCCTGGTCACCACCTACGAGGCCGTCCGCTCCGTCGACCCGGCCCCCGTGGACGCGGCCCGGGGCATGGGCATGGCCGAACCCGCGATCCTCTTCCGGGTGGAGATCCCGGTCGCCCTCCCGCTGATCCTCAGCGGTCTGCGCTCGGCGGCCATCCAGATCGTCTCCACGGCCACCATCGCCGCCTACGTCAGCTTCGGCGGCCTGGGCCGCTACATCGTGGACGGCCTCTACCAGCGCGACTACGAGAAGGTCGTGGGCGGCGCGACGCTGGTGGCGGTGCTGGCGCTGGTGACGCTGGGGGTGTTCTGGCTGGCGGCACGCCTGACGGTGTCCAGGGGAGTGAGAAGGCACAGCGCCCCGTAGGGGGCGCTTGTCAGGGGCGCGACCAGCCCCCACCGACCGCACCCGCTTCCCCCCCGCCCTACCCTTCCGCCCGCTCCAACGCCAACTGCAGCACCACCAGCAACGCGTCCCGCACAGACCCCCGCTCCCGCGCGTCGAACACCACCACCGGAACCCGTTCGGCGACATCCAGCGCCCACCGCACCTCGTCCATGGCGTGCTCCACCGACCCGTCGAACGCGTTCACCGCGACCGCGAACGGAATCCGCCGGTGCTCGAAGTAGTCGACCGCGGCATAGCAGTCGTCCAGCCGACGGGTGTCCACGATGACCAGCGCGCCGACCGCGCCCTCCACGATGTCGTCCCACATGAACCCGAACCGCTCCTGGCCGGGCGTCCCGAACAGATACAGCTTGAGCGTCGGGTCGATGGTGAGGCACCCGAAGTCCATGGCGACGGTGGTGGTGGTCTTGCGCGGGGTGTGGCTCAGATCGTCCACGCCCGCCGCGACCTCGGTGATCGCGGCCTCGGTGGTGAGCGGCTCGATCTCGGAGATCGCGCCGACCGTGGTGGTCTTGCCCACCCCGAACCCGCCCGCGATCACCAGTTTGACCGGCAGCGGCGGGCGTACGGCGGTCTGCCCGGCCGTGCCGACGGCGAGACGGTCAGTCGGTGTCACGGAGTACCCCTCGGGAGTCGGGAATCGCCCGCAGGCCGTCGATGACCCTGCGCAGCACGGATGCGTCATGGGTGGCGGCGGCGTCGGGCACGTGCACCGCCAGCAGCCCGTCGGCCCGCAGATCCTCGGCGAGGACCCGGACCACGTTCAGATGCAGCTTGAGCCGGGACGACAGCTCGGCGATCGACTGCGGCACCGCGCACGCGGCGACGATGTCATGGTTCTCGAAGGAGAGCCGGCCGAGCGCGCCGATTCCCCCGGCGGTGGCGATCACCTGGGTCTCCACGGGCATCGTCCGGCCGGTGGCCGTACCCGCCACCCGGCCCGCGGTGACCAGGAACGGCCGTACCGCGGCGACCGGTTCCCCCGGGTCCGGACCCGGCGCACCGGAGCTGCGGCCGTCCGCCATGACTGGTCTCTTCTTCCTCTTCTTGCGCGAACGCTGCCGCGAACGGTGACCGCTGCCGGGCCGGCCGGTCAGCCGGCCGAGGTGGCGCCGACCGTGTTCTTCAGCTCCAGCACCAGCTGCGGACTGAGCGCGGCGCCGGCCCGGTTGGCGAACAGCGTCATCTCATAGGCGATGTTGCCGAGCTTGGCCTCCTTGTCGGCGACCACACCGAGGACGGCCCCGTTGCCGATCGCGGAGACCAGCACATGGCCGCCCTCCAGATCGATGATGACCTTGTTCAGCGCGCCCAGGCCGTAGTTGCCGGAGGCACCGGCGGCCAGGCTGGTCAGACCCGAGACGATCGCCGCGAGCCGCTCCGAGTGCGCGCGTTCGCGCAGTTGGGCCACGGCGATCAGCAGCCCGTCGGAGGAGACGGCGATGGCGTCCACGACACCCGCCGTCTCCGTCGCGAAGCGATTGAGCAGCCAGGTGAAGTCGGCTGCTGCGGCCCGCAGTTCGTCCGGCGTGGCGCCCTGCGCCGGAGTGCCACCTGTCGACGTACTCACTGCTCCGCTCCTTCCGGGAGGTGCTTCTCGTGCTGTGCGGTGGGTGGGGTGGGCGTGGGGGGAGTCGGGGGAGTGGGGGGCGTGAGGGGCGTGGGGGACGTGGGGGACGTGGGGGACGTGGGGAGAGCCGGGGCGTTGGTGCGGGGTCCGGTGGGGCTGTCGGCGGAGCCGTTCGCACTGTCTCGGTGTGCCCGCTCGATCGCCGCCTCGAACTCGTCCAGCGCGTCGCGTACGGCGTCGGCGTCGGCGGGGGCCGTGGTGGCGGGGCGGTGGCCGGTGTCGGCGGCGGTGGTGCGCAGGGTCGCGCCCCGCACCCGGCGCCGCAGCGGGCGGGCGGCGGCGTCGCCCCGGCCGGGCTCGGACGGCGCTTCGGCGGTCCGGGCCTTGGGGATCAGGGCGGTGGCGGCCCGGTCGTCGTCGGCGGGGTCGCGGCGGGGGACCCGGCGGGGCAGCGGCGCCTCGGCGTCGGGCCCGGCGGGCAGCGCGGCGGCGGGCCGCGGACCGGAGTCGGAGCCGGTGGCGGTGGCGACCGGCCGGGGGGCCGTGCCGTTGTTCAGGGACGGGACCTGCGGCTTCCCGCCCTCCACCGCGCTCATCGCCAGCAGCAGGGAGGCCGGGATGTCGATGCCGGCGGTGACACCGCCGCCCGGGGTGCCGGCCAGCGTGATGCCGATCTCCCAGCGGCGGGCGAGCGTACCGACCACGAACAGCCCGAGCACCTTGGTCGGGACCAGGTCCAGACGCTCGCGGCGCACCAGCCGGGCGTTCTCCTCGGCGAGCCGTTCGGCGCTCATCCCGAGACCGTGGTCGGCGACGGTGATGACGGCGCCGCCCGCCTCGCCGGTGCCGACGGTGACCTCGACGGGGCTGCCGGCCGGGGAGAACGCCACCGCGTTCTCCAGCAGCTCGGCCACCATCAGGGTCAGGTCGCCGATGATGTCGGGCTCGACCATCACCTCGGTACCGGCGTGCAGCTCGACCTGCTGATAGCCCTCGATCTGGCCGAGCGCGGCCCGGACGACATTGGTGAGCGCGGTCGGCCCGGCGGCGAGGACCGTCTCGCGCAGCCCGGCCAGCAGCATCAGGCTGTCGGCGTTGCGGCGCAGCCGGACCGCGATGTGGTCGATGCGGTAGAGCCGCTCCAGCAGCTCCGGGTCGGTCTCGCCGCGCTCGACGGCGTCGATCAGCGCGAGCTGGCGGGTGGTGAGGTTGCTCACCCGGCGGCCGACGTTGCCGAACATCTCGGCGACATTGCGGCGGCTGAGCACCTGGCGCTCCAGCAGGGCGACGGCGGTGGTCTGCACCTGGTTGAAGGCGTCGGCCAGCTCGCCGATCTCGTCGCGGGCGGTGACCGGCATGTCCCGCAGCAGCGGCGGCCCCTCGTCCTCGGTGTCGTCGTCGGCGACCCGGGCCAGCTCGCGCGCGGCGGCGTCGGCGACCTCCTGCGCGGCGCCGGTCAGCTCCAGCACCGGGCGCACCACCGAGCGGCGCACCGCCACCGACAGACCGAGCCACAGCCCGTAGCCGAGCACCGCGGCGCTCAGCAGCCAGGCCGCGTTCCGCCATGCCTCGTTGGAGGTGGCCTCGGCGCGGTCGGCGATCTGGTTGATGAGGGATTCGGTGATCTCCAGCCGCACCTCGGCCTGTTCCCGGTAGGTGGGGAAGGCGGCGAGGGCCTCGGCGAGCGAGGCGCGGGTCTCCTCCGGCGTCTCGAACTGGAGGCCGCCGGGGTCGATCTGCTGCTTCGCGTACTCCTCCTCGATGGTGGCCTGCGGGACGCTGTACACGATCCCGGACAGCTCCTCCACCTGCTCCTCGGTGGCGAACCGGCCGAATCGTTCCGCCTGGTGGACGTACAGCTCCTGGGCCCCGGCCGCGTTGATGAACTCGACCTGTGTGTTCGGGTCGCCCGTGCTCGCCGACAGCACGGAGGTCTCGAAGACGGCGTGGGCCGCGTCGGCGCGCAGCAGCGAGTCCAGCAGATCGCCGATGAAGGTGGCCGAGAGGACGGGGTTGCGGTCCAGCGCGAGTCCGTCGATCAGGGCCTCGGCGACCTTGGTGTACGCGAGGTCGACGTTGTCGGCGGGCAGAAAGCCCTGCTCGATGGTGTCCCGCAGCGCGACGAGGCTGTCGATCTCGCGCAGGGCACGGGCGGCGGTCCCCGGCATCCGGTCGCCGAAGGCGTCCCGTACCCGCGTCACCTGGTCGTCCACCGAGGACTGGGCCACCCGGTAGGCGGCGGCGGACTGATCGGCGTTGAGCGCCTCGAACCGCACCGAGAGCAGGATCGCCTGCTGGTGCTCGGTCTGCACCCGGTCCACCAGCTCCGCGACCTGGGTGCTGTCCCGGACGAGCTGGGCGGCCTCGGCCGCGTCCCGGGCCTGCCCGACCTGTCCGGCGATCAGATAGGAGAGCAGCAGGGCCAGTCCGGCGAGCGGCACACCGACCAGGACGTTCAGCTTCCGCCGGAAGGGCCAGCGGACGACGAGGTTCCGCAGCCGGCGCGGCACGGGCAGGGCGCGAAGGGCCGAGGACCCGTCAGGGGTCGGCGCGTCGTCCGGTGCGCTCATGGACTCCGGGCCTCCGCCAGTGGCCACCGGGCCTCCTCCAGGGTGTCGCGCCAAGATTTCACATGACTGTCGCAGAACGATCGGAGACCGATTCCGACCGGTCGAGGCCGGCTGACGACGGGTGACGACAGGTGCGGGGGGCGACACGAGTGCGACCTCCGTATACCCGTGTGACGTCCGCCAACTCCGGGGAGACTACCTTCTCTTGCGGTGATCGCTTGGCGGCCAGAAGTCAAGAATCCGTTACAACCTGCTGCGGCTCGGTGGCGGGTTGTCCGCGCGTCCTTCGCACATGATTACGGTCCGAAACCGCTTGGTCACCGAGGAGCACTTGACTGCGCCAGAAGCTGCTGGATTGGATCAGAAAACGCCATGCGTCATCGGCGGTTCCAACGGTTCCATTGACTCCACCGAGTCATCCACCGGCTCGGCCCCCAACGAGTCGTCCATCGACAGTTCATCCCATCTCCGAGCCCGGAACGGACATCGTGACTTCTACCGCGAAGAGCAGCTGGACCCGTACGAGACACCCCGGCGTGGCCGCCGCCGCGCTCGCCGTCGTGGCGGCCCTCGTCGCGGGGTGCGGCTCGTCCGACGACACCTCCGACCCGCTCGCGGGGGAGCAGGCGGAGGGCGGCAAGGTCGTCGTCGGCTCGAACAACTTCGCCGAGAGCATCCTGCTCGCCGACATCTACGGCGAGGCGCTCAAGGCCAAGGGCATCGACGTCGAGTACCGGCCCAACATCGGCAGCCGGGAGACCACCTACGGGCTGCTGGAGAACGGCACCATCACGGTGCTGCCCGAGTACAACGGCGCCCTGCTGTCCTACCTCGACGCCGATGCCGAGCAGGAGTCGGCGGACGGGGTCAACGAGGCCGTCAAGGCGGGCCTCAACAGCGAGCTGACCCTGCTGGAGTCCTCCCCGGCCGAGAACAAGGACTCGGTGTCGGTCAACGCCGAGACGGCCGAGAAGTACGGCCTCACCGCGGAGTCGACCCTCGACGACCTCAAGGACATCGCGCCCGAGATGGTCATCGGCGGCTCCCCGGAGTTCCAGACCCGCCAGCAGGGCCTGCCCGGTCTTGAGCAGGAGTACGGCCTGAAGTTCAAGTCCTTCAAGGCGCTGGACGCCGGTGGCCCGCTCACCCAGGCGGCGCTGACGGACAACACCGTGCAGGCGGCGGACATCTTCACCACGGACCCGACCATCAAGAAGGAGGGTTTCGTGGTCCTCAAGGACCCGAAGAACCTCTTCGGGTTCGCCAATGTGACCCCGCTGGTCCACAAGTCCGGGCTGTCCCAGGAAGGTGTGGACGCCCTCAACGCGGTCTCCGCCGAGCTGGACACCGCGACCCTGCTCGAACTGGATGCCCAGGTGCAGCTGGAGAACAAGGACCCGCTGGACGTGGCCCAGGAGTGGCTGAAGACGGCGGGCCTGAGCTGAGCGGTTGTCGCACGGGGTGGGTGAGCCGACCGGTTGTCTCACCCACCCCGTCGACCGTCGCCGCCGCCGTCGTCGCTCAGCGGGAGCGGCACGGCGGGAGCCATACGGCGGCCCGGGAACTTCCGGATTCGTCCTCGATTCACGCGATGGTGTGATCATCTGCCTTTGAGCGGATGGGTCCGGAGGGACCCGGGTAGCCCGGGGCCATGACGCAGCCGTTCGAACTCCCGCACTTCTACATGCCGTATCCGGCCCGCCTGAATCCGCATCTGGACGAGGCCCGGAGCCACTCCACCGCATGGGCGCGGCAGATGGGCATGCTGGAAGGGTCCGGGATCTGGGACCAGTCCGATCTGGAGGCGCACGACTACGGGCTCCTGTGCGCCTACACCCATCCCGACTGCGACGGACCCGCCCTCTCCCTGATCACCGACTGGTACGTGTGGGTGTTCTTCTTCGACGACCACTTCCTGGAGACCTTCAAGCGCTCCCAGGACCGCGCGGGCGGCAAGGCGTATCTCGACCGGCTGCCGCAGTTCATGCCGCTCGACCTCGCCACCCCCGTGCCCGAGCCGCAGAACCCGGTCGAGGCCGGGCTCGCCGATCTGTGGGCCCGTACCGTCCCGTCCATGTCCCCGCAGTGGAGGAAGCGTTTCGCCACCGCGACCGAGCATCTGCTCAACGAGTCCCTGTGGGAGCTGTCCAACATCAACGAGGGGCGGATCGCCAACCCCGTCGAGTACATCGAGATGCGCCGCAAGGTCGGCGGCGCCCCCTGGTCGGCGGGGCTGGTGGAGTACGCGACCGCCGAGGTACCGGCCGCCGTCGCCGGGTCCCGCCCGCTGCGGGTGCTGATGGAGACGTTCTCCGACGGCGTCCATCTGCGCAACGACCTCTTCTCCTACCAGCGCGAGGTCGAGGACGAGGGCGAACTCAGCAACGGTGTGCTGGTCCTGGAGACCTTCTTCGGCTGCCCCACCCAGGAGGCCGCCGAGCATGTCAACGACATCCTCACCTCCCGCCTCCACCAGTTCGAGCACACCGCCCTCACCGAGGTCCCCGCCCTCGCCCTCGAACACGGCCTCACCCCCGGCGAGGTGACCGCCGTCGCCGCCTACACCAAGGGGCTCCAGGACTGGCAGTCCGGCGGCCATGAGTGGCATCTGCGCTCCAGCCGCTACATGAACGAGAACGCCCGCCCCACCACCACCCCCTGGACCACCCCGACCGGCCCCGGCACCTCGGCCGCCGCACTCGCCCAGCTGCTCGCCCAGACCGGCGGATCGGCCTCGGCCCCCACCTACTTCGGCCGCGCCGGACGGCTGCGCCCCCACACCCATGTGCCGTACCCGAAGGTCGGCCCGTCCCTCGTCCCCGACCTCTACATGCCCTTCGAATCCCGGCTCAGCCCCCATCTGGACGCCACCCGCGCCCGGCTCCTGGACTACTCCCGCCGTATCGGCTTCCTCCAGGAAGGCGTCTGGGACGAGGACAAGCTCCGCGCCTGCGATCTCGCCCTCTGCTCCGCCGGGATCGACCCCGACGGCACCGAGGAGGCCCTCGACCTCAGCGCCGGCTGGCTCGCCTGGGGCACCTACGGCGACGACTACTACCCCCTGGTCTACGGCAACCGCCGCGATCTCGCCGCCGCCCGGCTCACCACCGCCCGGCTCTCCGACTGCATGCCCGTGCACGGCGAGCCCGTCCCCGTCCCGGTCAACGCCATGGAACGCGGTCTGATCGACCTGTGGGCCCGCACCACCGCCGGGATGAGCACCGCCCACCGCGAACGCCTCAAGGGCGCCGTCGACCGGATGACCGCGTCCTGGATGTGGGAGCTGGTCAACCAGGTCCAGCACCGCGTCCCCGACCCCGTCGACTATCTGGAGATGCGCCGCGACACCTTCGGCTCCGATCTCACCCTCGGCCTCTGCCGGATGGGCCACGGCCCCGCCGTCCCCGACGAGATCTACCGCACCGGCCCCGTCCGCTCCCTGGAGAACGCCGCCGCCGACTACGCCTGCCTCCTCAACGATGTCTTCTCCTACCAGAAGGAGATCGAGTACGAGGGCGAGATCCACAACTCGATCCTCGTGGTGCAGAACTTCTTCGGCTGCGACTACCCGACCGCGGTCGGCATCGTCCACGATCTGATGACCCAGCGGATGAAGCAGTTCGAGCATGTCGTCGCCCATGAACTGCCCGTCGTCTACGACGACTTCGAGCTGTCCGCCGAGGGGCGGCGGATCATGCGCGACTATGTGACCGATCTGGAGAACTGGATGTCCGGCATCCTCCACTGGCACCGCACCGTCGACCGCTACCGGGCCGACTACCTGGCGAGACGCACCCATGGCTTCCTGCCGGACCGGGCACCGGCCCCGCTCCCGCCGCCACGGCTCTCCCTGCCCTTCCCCTCCGGACGGGGCCTGTCCGTACAGGCGCCGTCCCTGGAAGCGGTCAGCTGACGCCCCACACCCAGGTGGCGGTCTCCTCGGCGAGCTGCCGGACGCCCTTCGCGGCCGTGTCCGACAGCTCGCCGAGTATCGCGTCCCCGGCCGCCAGCACCGCCCGCGCCTGCCGCGGCAGCCGCGCGTCGGCCAGGGCGTTGGCCAGCGCGTAGTGCTCCTCGGCGATGAACCGGCCCAGGTTCACCCGCCGCCAGTACGCCAGCGAGCCGTCCCCCGGATCGGCCAGCACCGCCCGGACGGCGGTCAGCGTCCCCGCCGCCTGCACCGCCCGCCCCGCCTCGCGCTCCAGCCGGGCCTGGGTCAGCCGCGCCGACACCCGGTCCCACGCCGTCTCCTGGAGCGCCGCGTACAGCCGCTGGGCGCGCAGCGCCTGCCGCAGATCGCCCAGCCGCTCGAACTCCCGGGCCAGCGCGCCCAGCGGCTCCGGGTTCAGCCGGGAGGGGTCGTCCGGCCGTCTGAGCCTGCCCTGGTCCAGCGTGAGCGCGTCGAGCTCATGGATCAGCGCCACCCGGGCGTGCTCGGTCAGCCCCTGGTCCAGCGCCAGGCCCGTCCAGGTCAGCAGCGGTTCGCCCGCCGGGTCCGTGCCGAACATCGACTCGTCCAGCCACTGGGCCCAGCGCGCCAGCTCCGTACCGCTCGCGTCCAGTCCGGGCAGCTCGCTCAGCCCGCAGGCGGTGTCGAAGTCCGTCTCCCGCACCTCGTTGAGCAGCGGCAGATCCGCCGCCCGGCCGAAGCGGCCCACCAGTACGGCCGCCAGCCGCAGTTCATCGGTCGTCGACGCGCCCGCCGCCAGCCGCAGCAGCCGCCGCAGCAGCCCGAGATCCTCCTCGCCCCGGTCGAACTGCGCCGCCCGCAGCACCACCCGCCGCCGTACCGCGTCCTGCCGCATCGCCGCCGCCGTCTCCCCGTCCCCGGCGCGCAGCAGCGCCAGGTCGGCCCGCCCGCGCGCGAGGACCGGCTCCCACAGCGGGGGGCGCGCGCGGCCGTGCAGCGGGGCGTAGGCGTGGCCGTCCGCGTCGTCCAGCAGCAGGAAATCGGGCTCCGTGCGCCCCAGCGCCGTGTGCAGCAGCGCCAGCAGCTCGGCCGGGGAGCGCGCGGGCATCCCCAGCCCGGCGCGCAGCTCGCTCCGCGCCGCGTCCAACGCGTGCTCGCTCCGGGCCGCGTCCAGCGCGTGCTCGCTCCGCGTTTCGTCCAGCGCTTCGTGGGCCCGGCTCCCGGTCCCGGTCGGCGCCCTCGCGTCCAGCACCTCCGCCGCGTCGGCCCCGGGCCCGGGATCGCCGTACGCCGCCCAGCCCGGCAGGCCGACCACCACCTCCAGCGCCTCGCTCACCGACGAGCCGATGACCCCGGCCGTGCCGTCCGCCGACGCGTACAGCACCGAGCCGTCCGCGCAGCGGAAGTACGTACCGCCCGAGTCGTCGCCCGCGATGGCCTCCAGCGGCGCACCGGACGCGAGCCGCACCGGGCCCCCGGGGTCCTGCGCGGCCCGGTCCAGATCGAAGGCGAAGGGGAACGCGGCCAGCCCGGCCAGCCGCGGGTGCTGCCGCAGCAGCTGGAGCGCGCTATCCGTCATGTCACAGAACGTAACAGTGAGCACTGACAATCCGGGCCGAATGAACCGGCCGTCCATCTGGACGGCGGGAGTTGGCGGAGAGGCGGCAGTGGCGCGGTGGTGAAGGCGTGGTGAGGGGGGCGAGGGGGCGGCGAGCGGTGGTGAGGGGGTGGTGAGGCGGGGGCAGGGGCGCGGTTTCGCGCGCCGGGCGGTCGTGGTCCGTCGGCGGAGCGACCTCGCCGCCGGGTCGGCGACGGACGGCTCCCGGCCGCCGTTCGGGTGGCCCGGGGGCAGCGGGGACGGCGGAGGCCAAGCGGCGCCCGCCGGGTCAAACCCGTTGTTCAGTCTCACTCTTTCGTGGCTCGTCGGGTGCCGGTGCGCCGGGTAGGGCACCAGCCGGAGGCGATCCGATGGAACAGACTGCGTTGCGTCCCAAACCGATGCCCGGCCGGGAGTCCGGCAGGGCCAGGGCCGCGCCCGGCCGACGACCCCATGCCGCCCGGCGCCGGACGCGGCGGCGGCTGCGGACCCTGCTGCTCGGTCTGCTGGCGGGCACGGTGCTGGTGCTCTCCGGGGTCGGCCTCGGCACCGTCGGCGCCACCGTGATCGGCATGAGCCGGCTCGCCGAGCTCCAGCGGCGGACGGAGGCCGCGCCGGAACCCCGGACCACCGCCACCGTCGCCCGCGGCGCCCCCGGCCCCGTGCTCCCCGCCCCGCCGACCGCCGCCCTCGGCGTGGAGGCCGTGGACGCCGAGAAGGCGGGCGCCCTGCTGGTCGGCGTCCATGTGCCGGGCCCCGGCCACACCGCGGGCCTGGTCCGCGGCGACATCCTGCTCACCTTCGCCGGAACCCGCGTCGACACCGCCGCCGACCTCGTCCGCGCCGTCGACACCAGCGCCCCCGGCAAGCCGGTCACGATCACGGTCCGCCACGAGAGCGGGGGCTATCAGCAGCTGTCCGTGACACCGGCGCTGGTGACGTGACGGGGGGCTGGGTGTTGGGGTGCGGTCAGGGTGTCCGGGTGTTCGGGTGCGGTACGGGTGCGGTCCGGTTGCGCGGGGACTGCGTCCCCGGGGGGCGTCGGCCACGAGGCCCGGCCCGGGGGACCCGCCTCGCGTGGGGGCGTGGGTCGGCCATGCGCCGGATCACGTGCTGGTGGAGGGTGACCGGCCTCGGGTGTGGGCGTGGGGCGGTGGAGGGTGACCAGCTTCGGGTGTGGGCGTGGGGCGCTTCTGCTGGTCGCTCCGTACCGCTCCGCGTGTGCCACCGTTCCCGGCGCTACCTCCGGCCGGGTCTCGGCCCCGACTTCCAGCGGGCTGTGGCAGCCGGTACGCCGCACCGGCCGCGTCCGTGCGGCACGGTCGTCGCGTGCGGGGGGCTCCGTTCCGGGAGGGGGCGGTGTAGCCACGGCACCCCGCCAGGCGGCTTGTTCGGCCTGTTCCCGGGCATCTCGCGCGGGTCGGGTGTCCATGCCGAGCCTCCGTCCGCGTGGGGCTGTGTTGCCAGGGCGGTGACGGCCCCCGCCCGGGGGCCGTTCCCCGGCGCCTCTCCCCGGTCGCCTCGCCTCGCCAACCCTCCGCGTGAGCGGCCCCGCGCGGGGAGCGGTGCCGCTGGCACCTGGCCTCCTGCACCCTGGCGTCTCTTAGGCAAGGGCCCCGGGAGGCCGTTCCCGCCGCGCTGGCGGCGTCAGTGCGGCATCGCGTCCGCGCGGCCGGGCCGCTTGGCGAGCGTGACATACGCCCCGGCGAGGGGCTCGTTACCCGGCGCCTCACTCGGACCGGTCGCCTCGCCGACCCTCCGTCCGCGTGAGCGGCCCCGCGCGTGAGCGCCGCCCCCGGCGCAGGCTCTCCGCCCCGGCCTCCCCTGAGCAACGGCCCCTGGACACCGCTCCCGCCGCACCGGCCGCGTCCATGCAGCACCGGCCCCGCGCGCGGGGCCCTGGTTCGGGGCGGCGTAGAGAGCGCCCTCCCCTGCGCGCGGGGCCCGACACGCCCTGCAAGTACGGGCTGAGCAGGAAGATCGCGCCCCTCCCCGCAGGGCCCGACACCTCCCCCGGCCACGACTCCACACACCGCCCCCACGCCCCAGCCCCCCCCTCACCGGCGCCGAAATCCTCCGACTGCCCCGCACCCGACCACCCCGCCCCGCCCCGCCCCCCGACACACCACCCCCCCACACCCCAACCACCCCCACCCCACCCCCCGCCCCAAGACAAACCCATGCAGAGCGCTCGCGCCCCACCCCTCGGGCGGGCAGGATGCTGCGGACAGGCCCTGTCAGCCAGCCGCCAGGGAGGTACCCGATGACCGCCAGCACGCGTGTGGTCTTCACCGCCGACGACTACCGGGCCCGTATGGCGCGTGCCGTGCGGGACGCCGAGGCCGCCGGGCTCGCCGGGCTGCTCGTCGCCCCGGGGCCCGATCTCGTCTGGCTCACCGGCTACGCCCCGCCCGCGGCCACCGAACGGCTCACCCTGCTGGTCCTGGTCCCCGGCCAGGACCCGGCGCTCGTCGTGCCCACCCTGGAGGCCCCGGACGCCGCCAAGGCCACCGGGGCGCCCGCGATCACCCTGCGCGACTGGACCGACGGCAAGGACCCCTACGCCGCGACCGCCGCCCTGCTCGCCGCCTCCGGGCGGTTCGGCGTCAGCGACAACACCTGGGCGCTGCATCTGCTGGGGCTCCAGAGAGCCCTGCCGGACAGCTCCTACGCCGCCCTCTCGGACACCCTGCCCATGCTCCGCGCCGTCAAGGACGCCGCCGAGCTGGAGCTGATGGCCGCCGCAGGCGCCGCCGCCGACGCGGCCTTCGAGGAGATCCGCGCGGTGCCGTTCGGCGGGCGCCGCGAGTCCGAGGTCGCCGCCGACCTGGCCGCGCTGCTGCGCCGGCACGGCCACGAGCAGGTCGACTTCACCATCGTCGCCTCCGGCCCCAACGGCGCCGACCCGCACCACGAGGCGGGCGACCGGGTCATCGAGCGCGGCGACATGGTCGTCCTCGACTTCGGCGGCCTCCGGGACGGCTACGGCTCCGACACCTCCCGCACGGTCCACGTCGGCGAGCCCACCGACGAGGAGCGCCGGGTCCACGACCTGGTGCGCGCCGCCCAGCAGGCCGGATACGAGGCCGTCCGGCCCGGCGTCGCCTGCCAGGAGGTCGACCGGGCCGCCCGCGCGGTCATCGACGAGGCCGGCTACGGCGCCCGCTTCATCCACCGCACCGGCCACGGCATCGGCGTCACCACCCATGAACCGCCCTACATGATCGAGGGCGAGGAACAGCCCCTGGTGCCCGGTATGTGTTTCTCCGTCGAACCCGGCGTCTATCTGCCCGGCCGGTTCGGCGTCCGGATCGAGGACATCGTCACCGTCACCGAGGACGGCGGGCGGCGCCTCAACGACACCACCCGCGAACTGGTCGTCGTGGACTGACCCGCCCCCAGGAGCCCCGAGCGACGGCGCGCGACCATGACCCAGGCATCAGCATCATCCGCACCCACCGAGGACACCGTCCGCCGGATCGTCCGCGGCCTGCTCAAGGACGACCCGGACGGCCCCGGCGGCCCCGAGATCCGCCCCGCCTCCCCGGGCGGCGCCACCTGGTGGGTCGGCGCCCGCCATGTGCTGCGCCTCGCCCCCGGCCCCGAGACGGGCACCGGACGCCGCCGCGAACTGCGCGTCCGCGACCTGGTGCGCCCGTACCTCCCGGTCGCCGTACCGGCCAGCGTGGCGCACGGCGAGTGGGCGCCCGGTCTCGGCTACACCCTCGACACCGTGGTGCCCGGCGGCTCCGCCGACCGCCATGACGTGTCCGCGGTGGGCGAGGCCGACCTCGCCGCCGTGCTCACCGGGCTGCGCGAGGTGCCGGTACGGCAGGCCGAGACACTCGGTGTGCCGCGCCGGGCGCCCCGCTCCCTGGAGACGCTGCGCCGCGCCGCCGAGCGGGCCGCCGAACGGCTCGCCGCGGCCGACGAGTTCGATCCCGCGCGCGTGCACCAGCTCACCCCGGCCGCCGCCGCCCAGCTCGGCGTCCAGACGGCCCCCGCCGTCCTGGTCCAGCACGCGCTGACCGCGGAGCACCTCGTCGTCAGCGGCGACGGCCGGGTCCGGGGCGTCCTCGGCTGGGACGAGGCCGTCCTCGGCGACCCCGCCGAGGACATCGCGGGGCTGGCCGCCGCCGTCGGCTCCCCGGCCGCCGTCCGCGCCGCCACCCTGGCCGGGTACGGCGCCCGCCCCTGTCTGCGCGGCCTGTGGCTGGCCCGCTGCGACGCCGTACTGCGCCTGGCCGCGGCCCTCGGCACCCACGCCCCGCTGCCCCCGCTCCGGGAGCGTCTGCACCGCGCCTGGGAGTCGATCCTCCTGGAACGCGTGACGGACCTCAGGGCGGACGCCGTGGACGACGGGGTGTGAGCCCCCGGGCCCGGCCCCGCCGAGGGCCGGTCCAGGAGGCCCCACGCGGCCCCAGAAGGCCCACGCGGCCTCACGGCTGGACCAGCACCACCCCCGACTCCCCGGGCAGCCGCAGCACCCCGTCCGCGCCGGGCGTGGGGACCGGCTCCCAGGCCGCGAGGATCTCCGCGCGGCGGGTGCCCAGGGGGATCGCGGCGGGCGCGGCGGCGAGGTTGACGGCCACACAGAGGTCGCCCCGGCGGAACGCCAGCCAGCGGGCCCCGGGGTCGTGGGCGACCTTGAGGTCGGACAGATCGGGGTTGGTGAGGTCGGGGCGGTCGTGGCGCAGGGCGATCAGGCGGCGGTACCAGGCCAGTACGCGCGCGTGGGGCTCCTCGCGCGGCTCGGACCAGTCCAGGCAGGAGCGGTCCCGGGTCGCCGGGTCCTGCGGGTCGGGGACGTCCTCCTCGGCCCACCCGTGCGCGGCGAACTCCCGCCGTCTGCCCCGTCGTACCGCCTCCGCGAGGGCGGGGTCGGTGTGGTCGGTGAAGAACTGCCACGGGGTGCCCGCCGCCCACTCCTCGCCCATGAACAGCATCGGGGTGAACGGGCCGGCCAGCGTCAGGGTCGCCGCGCAGGCCAGCAGGCCGGGGGAGAGGCTCGCGGACAGCCGGTCGCCCTGGGCCCGGTTGCCGATCTGGTCGTGGGTCTGGCTGTAGCCGAGCAGCCGGTGCGCGGCCACCCGTGTCCGGTCCAGGGGGCGGCCGTGATGCCGGTCACGGAAGGACGAGTACGTCCCGTCGTGGAAGAAGCCGCCCGTGAGGGTCTTGGCGACGGCGTCCAGGGGGGCGCGGGCGAAATCGGCGTAGTAGCCCTGCGACTCGCCGGTGAGGGCGGTGTGCAGGGCGTGGTGGAAGTCGTCGCTCCACTGGGCGTGCAGTCCGAGCCCGCCCGCGGGGCGGGGGGTGATCAGCCGGGGGTCGTTGAGGTCGGACTCGGCGATCAGGAACAGCGGCCGGTCCTCCTCGGCGGCCAGCGCGTCCACCGCCGCGGACAGCTCCTCAAGGAAGGGATACGCGCGCGTGTCCGCGAGCGCGTGCACGGCGTCCAGGCGCAGCCCGTCCAGGCGGTAGTCCCGCAGCCAGGCCAGCGCGCTGCCCAGCAGGAAGGCCCGCACCTCGTCCGACCCGGGCGCGTCCAGGTTCACCGCCGACCCCCAGGGGGTGTGATGGGTGTCGGTGAAGTACGGGCCGAACTCGGGGAGGTAGTTCCCGGACGGCCCCAGATGGTTGTGGACGACGTCCAGGACCACGCCGAGCCCCAGGCCGTGCGCCCGGTCCACGAACCGCTTCAGGGCACCGGGGCCGCCGTACGGCTCGTGGACCGCCCACAGGGAGACGCCCTCGTAGCCCCAGCCGTGCCGCCCCGGGAAGGGGCACAGGGGCATCAATTCCACATGGGTGACCCCGAGTTCCGCCAGATGGCCGAGGCGCTCGGCGGCGGCGTCCAGGGTGCCGTCCCGGGTGAACGTGCCCACATGCAGCTCGTACAGGACGGCCCCCTGGAGCGGGCGTCCCGGCCAGGGCGTCTGCCAGGTGTGCCGGGAGTGGTCGACGACCGCGCTGGGCCCGTCGGGGCCGTCCGGCTGGCGCCGGGAGCGCGGGTCGGGGCGTACCGGGCCGCCGTCCAGCGCGAAGCCGTAGCGGGTGCCGTCCGCCGCCTCCGCGTGCCCGGTCCACCACCCCGCCCGGCCCGGATCACCTTCCATCGTGTGCGAGTCGCCCCCGCACTCCAGCGTCACGCGGTCGGCCCGCGGTGCCCACACCTCGAACTGCACGGACGGTTCCCCTTCGTCTGTTCACCGTGATGTAGCGCGTCCATCGTGTGCGACGCGCACCGGGTCCGCTGGTGCATACCCCCATTTGCGGCCACCCCCTCTCCCGGGCGCCCCCTTCGCCCCGGGGTACGCGCGCGGGGGCGCCCTTTCGCCGATTCCTGGACACTGGGGGCCGCGCTGACCGACAATCACCACTGTGACGTCGTCTTTCGAGTTCCCCACGTACCCCGCGAGGCTGTCGGACGCGGAGCGCGACAAGGCGCTGAAGGTGTTGCGTGACGGCGTCGCCATGGGCCGCCTCTCCCACGACACGTTCGTGCGCCGCATGGAACTGGCGCTGGCCGCCCGGCGCTCCGACGAACTCGCGCTGCTCACCGCCGACCTCCCCACCGAGAGCCGCCTCTCGCGCGCGGTGTTCGGCACGGTCGAGGCGGTCTCCGGCTTCACCGTCCGGCTGCGCCGCGCCTGGCAGGCCGAGCGGCTGCCCAAGCTGCTGCTTCCGCACCCCGCCTCGGGGCACGCCCTGCGCATAGGGCGCGATCCCGCCAGCGGACTGCGCCTCCACCACGAGACGGTCTCGCGCGTGCACGCCGAACTCACCCGCCAGGGCGGCATGTGGGTGCTCCGCGACCTCGGCTCCACCAACGGCACCACGGTCAACGGCCGCCGGGTCATCGGCGCGGTGGTGGTCTGCGAGGGCGACCAGGTGTCGTTCGGCACGATGGCCTTCCGGCTGGCCGCGGGCTGACCCGGCCCTCGCGGGAAGAAGCCAAGCCCAGGGCCCTGGGCCCGGGGTCTGGTCCGGCCCTTCGCGGGGCGTATCCCCGGGGTCCGGTCCGACCCCCTCGCGGGGCGTATCCCCGGGGTCTGGTCAGGTCCCTCGCGGGGCGCATCCCCTGGGCCCGGTCGGGCCCTCGCGGCGGGAAGCGCCTGGGCCTGGTCCGGCCCCTCGCGTGCGGATCCCTCGGGTCCTGATCCGGCCCCCCAGCGATGAGCCCCGAGGAACCACGAAGAACCCCGAGCCCCGATCCCGCCAAGCCTCCCCCCCCCGGGACGGGAAACCCTTTGCCCGACGCGGTGTTGACGCCCGCCCCGATGAGTGACTGACTGTGTCTGTGTCTGCACAGCAGGTGAAGCGACGGTGCGATGTGGAGGTGTGCTCTGCCGCCCCTCCAGCGCTATCCCACCGTCGATGAACTCGCCTCCCGCGCCGCCGCCCTCGTCGCCCGCAGCCCCCGGCACGCCCGGCTCCGCCGGGCCGGCACCTCCCGCGCGGGCACCCCCCTGTGGCTGCTGTCCGTGGGCCACGGCGCCCGGCACGTCCTGGTCGTCGCCGGACCGCACGCCAATGAGCCGTGCGGCGGCGCCACCGCCCTGCATCTCGCCGAACGCGTCCTCGCCGACCCGGCCCTGCGCGACGGCACCGATGTCACCTGGGACCTGCTGCTCTGCGTCGACCCCGACGGACTGCGCCGCAACGAGCGCTGGCTGACCGGCCCCTACACCCTCGGCAGCTACTTCCGGAACTTCTTCCGCCCCGGCTTTCGCGAACAGCCCGAATGGCTCCCCGACGGCCCCGGCGCCGCCGCCCTGCCCGAGACCCGCGCCCTGCTCGCCCTCCAGGACGAGCTGAAACCGTTCCTCCAGTGCTCGCTGCACGGCGTCGACGTCGGCGGCGGCTTCGTCGAGCTCACCCACGACCTGCCCGGCATCGCCCGCCGCCTCGCCCGCACCGCCGCCCGGCACGCCGTACCGCGCGAACTCGGCCCCTACGACACCCTGTACTGGCCCGCCCTCGGCCCCTCCGTCTACCGCATCCCGCACCCCCGGCACGGCGACCTGGCCGCCGCCATCACCGAGGCCGCCGTCGACTCGACCTGGTTCCACCCCTACCGGCACGGCACGGTGACCGCCGTCGTGGAGGCGCCCATGTGGGGCGTGGCGGCCGTCCAGGACGGTTCCGTGCCCCCGGACCCCGACAGCGCGCTGCGGGCCGTCAGCGGCGTCCTGCGGCACGACATGCGGCTTCTGGAGGCGCTCCTCGCCCGCTGCCGCCCGCAGCTGGCCGCCGCGCCCGACGCCGCCCCGCTGCTCGCGCCCGTCGACGACTACCTCCTGGTCTGCCCCGGCCTCGCCGACGCCTGGGACCCCGACACCCGCGACCGGCACACCGCGCACGGGCTGCCGCCGCTCACCGCCGCCCACCTCACCGCGCTGCGGCTGGCCGGGCGCCGGATCGCGCTGCGCACCGCCGGGCTGCTGCACCAGCTCGTCCGCTCCACCGGGACCGACCCGGCCGTGGTGCTGCCCGAGCTGGACCGCCTCCTCGACCTGTGGTGCGCCGACTTCCACGACGGCTGCGGGGCCCGCTGGATCCCCGTCGAACGGCAGGTCGCCTACCAGGCGCAGATCGTGCTGCACGCCTTCGACCTGGCCCGGCGCCGGGCGCCGCGACCCTCCCGTTCGGGTGAGTCGGACTGGGGTTCGGGCACCGCCGTGCCGATGCATCGGGAATGACGCACACGACATCCCCGTACCCCCGCAGAGCCGCGCGCGGCTCGCTTCTCGCGGTTCTGCTGCTGGCCGCCGCCGCGCTCCCGGCCCAGGCGACCGTGCAGCCCGCCGTCCAGCCCGCGCTGCCGGGCAACTGGTTCTATCTGACCGTCACCCGCGGTGACACCCAGTCCAGCGACACGCGCGGCACGCTGCTGATGTGCAACCCGCCCCAGGGCCACACCCACGCCACCGCGGCCTGCGAGCAGCTGTCCTCCGCCGACGGGGACATCGGGAACATCCCCGCCGACGACACGCTGTGCCCCATGCTCTACGCCCCGGTCACGGCCCACGCGCGCGGGCAGTGGAGCGGCCGGACGGTCGAGTTCCGGCAGACCTACTCCAACGACTGCGAGCTGCGCGGCAGCACCGGGGAGGTGTTCACGCTCGACGCGTGACGACGCCTGAGCCGAGGCGGTCCCTCCCGGACGCTCAGGACGCCCGCTCCCGGGCGTGCAGCGCCGCCGCGAGGACCGTACGGCTCTGATGCTCCGTCTGGTCCTCCAGGGGCACCCAGCGGGCCCGGAAGCGGTCCGCGAAGGAGGCGCTCCAGGCGGCGACCAGCCGCTCCAGACGGGGGGCCGCCCGGTCGTCGGTCTCCTGGAGGACCCGCAGCAGCATCGCCGCCGCCCGCAGCGGCAGCCGCCGGGCGAAGGCGTCCACACTGCCGACGTAGGCCATCGTGGAACCGGCCGGCGCGGTCTGCACCCAGTCGGCCGCCAGGCCCGGCACCAGGTCCAGGCCCCACTGCGCGGCCCGCAGCAGCGGACCGCCCGCCCCGTTCAGCCGGGGCAGCGCCTCGGCCAGCACCCCTTCCACCTCCAGCGTGTCGCGCAGCAGCCGCTGGGCCAGCCGGCGCAGCGCCGCCGCCGGGGCCGGGTGCGGCGCCGGATCGGTCACCAGGTCGCTCGCCCACATCGGCACCTCCACCACCGCCGTCAGCCCGCCGTAGCGGTGCGCGTGGTACCAGGTGCTGTTGCGCGCGTCGTCCGGCATGCTCGGGTACGCCGCGTCGGCGTCCGGCGGGGGCATCACATGCACCCCCGGTCCGGCGGACGGCCAGCCCGCCGCGTCCGAGGCACCCGTCTCCACCGGGATCCGCAGCTCCGCCGCCGATCGCGCGAACGGCTCGGCGAGCCCCGGGATGTCCTTGGTCAGCTGCACCCAGCTGCCGCCCAGATCGGTGCCGTGCAGGGTCACCTGGAGGTAGGGCCGCAGTTCGTCGATCACCCCGGTCAGGGCGCGGGTCTCGGGCGGCAGCCGGTCCGGGGGCAGCGCGGCCGGGGACCACTCGGGCTGCTCGGGCGCGGGCGGCCGGTAGAAGCCCAGGTGGTAGTCCAGCAGGCTGTGCGGTGCCGGGGTGCTGTGCAGACTCGCCCCGTCGGGGTCGGCGCACAGCAGGAAGTGCCAGGACAGCCCGTCGCGCAGGGACCGCTCGTCCAGCACCCGCCGGGCCAGCGCCAGCAGGGTGCACCCGCCGGTGGGCTCATTGGCGTGCGCGCCCGCCACGACCAGCACGGACCGGCTGCCCCGGCCGACCGACAGCAGATGCAACGGGCGCCCCGCGCGCGAGAGGCCCACCTGCCGCAGGCCGCACAGTCCGGGATGGTCGGCGGCCAGGGCCCGCGCGGACCACACCAGTTCGGTGACCGTGGGATAGCGCAGCTGCGGCAGCAGACTCACCCCCCGACCTGTCGCCGAGTCCGCCTTGCCTCGCCTCCGCAGTACCCCACGACCGGCCCCGGCTGTCAAGGACATGGCGGGGCCGGCGCAAGGGGGCATCGGGGGCGTCCGGAAGCGGCGGGAGAGCGGACGGCCGCCGCCGCTCCCGGGCCACGTCCTAGCCGACCCGCTCCAGCAGCGCCACGGGCGACGCCCCCAGGAGGTCCGCGAGGCCGGTCTCGCCCGTGAACTCCCGGGCCGGGTCCAGGACGTCCGCCCAGCGGCCCGGGGGCAGCGGGAGACGGGTGCCGGACCAGCCGCCCGCCTCCGCCAGGCGCAGGGACAGCCGGGTGACCGCGGTGATCACCCGCCCGGAGCGGACGAAGGCCAGGCAGTGGCCCGCGGCGGGCCCCTCGGCCGCGAGCGGCGCGTACGAGGCGCTCTCGCCGAACACCTCCGGACGGCGGGCCCGCAGCCGCAGCGCCGCCGCCGTCACCGCGTCCTTGGCGCCCGGTTCCGGCGGCGGGAAGGCGGCGACACCCCGGTTGTCCGGGTCCACCAGCGCCCGGTACTCGCCCTCCGTGCCTTGATAGACATCCGGTACCCCGGGCATGGTGAGGTGGACCAGCGCCGCGCCGAGCACATTGGCCCGCACATACGGCTCCAGGGACGCCCGCAGGGCCGCCACCCGCGCGCCGGGCGGCCCGCAGGGACCCGCCGCCACGAACGCCTCCACCGCCTCCTCGTACGGCGGCTCCTGTTCCGTCCAGCTGGTGTAGAGCCCCGCCTCGCGCACATGCTTCAGCAGCGCCCCCCGCACCCGCTCCGGATCGGCCGGGCCCAGCCCGAACACCGTCTGCCAGGCCGCCCACGCCAGTTGCGCGTCCGGCATCGCCCCCGCGTCCTCGCCCGTGACCTCCGCCAGCAGGTCCGCCCACCGCCCCGGACACTCGGTCAGCACCGCCAGGGCGGCCCGGACATCGGCGCTGCGCTTGGTGTCGTGCGTGGACACCACCGTCCCCGTCGCCGGCCAGTCTCGCTGGATCCGCGCGCAGTACGCGTGGAAGTCCTCCGGCGACACGTCCGGCGCCCCCGGATCGCCGCCCACCTCGGTCGCCGACAGCAGCGGCACATACCGGTAGAACGCCGTGTCCTCCACCGACTTGGCCCGCAGCGCCGACGCCGTCTGCGCGAACCGCGCCCGCAACTCCCCGACCCCGGTCCCGTCCCCGTACCGCCCCAGCAGCAGATCCCGTACGACGTCCACGGCGCCCGCCTCCTCCGGGACCAGGAAGGCCGACTTCGCGTCCCGGGCCGCCTCCTCGGTCAGCACCCGGGCCGCGTCGGTCGAGGTGTAGGGCCGGTAGACCTCAAGCCGGACCAGCAGTTCGCGCAGCGCGGTGTGCAGCGCCCAGGGGGCCCGGTCCCGCAGCGCCGGTTCCGGGGCCCGGTCGCACACCCGGCTCGCCGCGCGCGTCAGCCGGTCCATCTCGGCCGCCAGCTCATGCCCCAGCACCCGGTACGCCGCCCGCCGCACCGTCGCCTCCCACACCCCGCCCCGGTCCGTCTGCGGGGCCGCGAAGCGCCGGTAGCGGCCCAGGAGTTCCCCCGCGCCCGCCGGGTCGGTGAACAGGCCGTCGATCCGGCGCAGGGCGTCGTAGCCGGTGGTGCCCGCGACGGGCCAGGAGGCCGGCAGCCGCTCGCCGTCCGCGAGGATCTTCTCCACCACCGTCCAGCGCCCGCCGGTCGCCTCGTGCAGCCGCCGCAGATAGCCGTCCGGGTCGGCGAGCCCGTCCGGATGGTCGACGCGCAGCCCGTCGAGCACGCCCTCGTGCAGCAGGGCGAGGATCTTCGCGTGGGTCGCCTCGAACACCCCGGGGTCCTCGACCCGCACCCCGATCAGCTCCGAGATGCTGAAGAACCGCCGGTAGTTCAGCTCGGTGCGGGCCAGCCGCCACCACACCGGGCGGTACCACTGGGCGTCCAGCAACTGCGGCAGCGGCAGAGCGGCGGTGCCCTCCCGCAGCGGGAAGGCGTGGTCGTGGTAGCGCAGGACGTCCCCGTCCACCACCAGCCGCTCCGACTCGGTCCCCAGGGGGCCGCCCAGCACCGGCAGCAGCACCTGCCCGCCGCCCGCCTCCCAGTCGATGTCGAACCAGCGCGCGTACGGCGATTCCGGGCCCTCGCGCAGCACCTCCCACAGGGCCGGGCTGTGGCGCGGCGCCATCGCCATGTGGTTCGGCACGATGTCCGCGACCAGCCCGAGCCCGTGCGCGTGCGCGGTGTCCGCCAGCGCCCGCAGCCCCTCCTCACCGCCCAGTTCGGCCCGGACGCGGGTGGGGTCGACGACGTCGTAGCCGTGCGCCGACCCCGGGACGGCCTCCAGCACCGGCGACAGATGCAGATGCGACACGCCGAGCGAGGCCAGATAGGGCACCGCCCGCGCGGCGCCCTCGAACGGGAATCCGGGCTGCAACTGGAGGCGGTAGGTGGCGGTGGGCACCAAGGGGGCGGGGCGCGCAGAGGTCATGCGTACCTACGTACCCCCGGCGCCGGATTTCCTGTCATCGCGCCCGCCCACTGGGACGAGGGCGCCCCCGGTGCCCCTGTCCCGACCCGGGGGCGCGCGGGGGGCGTGCAGGGCCGACGCGCGCGGGGAAGTGCCTCAGGTGGTGCGGGCGCGGGCCCGCGCGCGGGGGGCCGCGCCACCGGACATCGGCGCGGGGAAGGCCGTTGTGCCGACCGAGCGGTCAGACGGTCGGGCGGTCGGACGGTGAGGGGTCGAGCGGTGGGAGGCCGGAGGTCGGGCGGTCGGGCGCTGAGAGGTCGGGCGATGAATAACCGGGAGTCAAAGGAGAATGACTTATTCCGGCTTCGATCTCACTCTGTGCGCCGGTCGTTCGAGCGGAATTGGCGGTTCATTTCACCTGCGGGAAGGCGCGAGTGAGGCACCGTCTGGACTGTGGGGTTGCTGTTAGAGTGAAGTGTCAGGGAAAAAGGGAATCTTGTTCGCCTGGAGCCTCGTTCGATAGTGCGAGTGCGCCCCCGGTTCGGCTCCTCGCAGTGAGCGGACTCCACAGTCTACGAACCGAAGTGACCCAGGAAATCGGCCCCACCACCGCGGCGGTGAGCGGAATCGGTGTGTGCCGATGTGCGTCATCCCAGCTGTGACGCACGAGGAAGGCGTTGAGCCGAGCGAACGGAGATGTGGGTGCGACGGGGGAGTACGGATGACAGGATCGTCGACGTCGATATCCGATCATTATCGGCGGAGGGATCACCGAGAAACGCGGGCGAAGATCCGGACCATGTGGCGACACTCGCGGAATTGGATGTTCCACTGCCGCCGATCATTGTGCACCGCGCCTCGATGCGCGTGATCGACGGAATGCACCGGCTGCGCGCCGCCCAACTGCGCGGCCGGACCACCATCGCGGTGACCTTCTACGACGGTACGGAAGAGGACGCTTTCGTACTCGCCGTGGAGTCCAATGTGCGGCACGGACTGCCGATGTCGCTGCCGGACCGGAAACGCGCCGCCACCCGGATCATCGCCACGCATCCGCAGTGGTCCGACCGGAAGATCGCCTCGGTGACCGGCACCTCGCCCGGCACGGTCGGCGATCTGCGCCGCGCCGCCGAGGCCGGCTCCGAGGCAGTGAACGTCCCCCGGGTCGGCCGGGACGGGCGGGTACGGCCGGTCGACATGGCCGAGCGGCGCCGCCGCGCGGGCGAGCTGATCAGCGCCAACCCCGATCTGTCGCTGCGCCAGATAGCGCGGGCCGCCGGGATCTCCCCGGAGACCGCGCGCGATGTGCGCAACCGGCTGAGCCGGGGAGAGGAACCGTTACTGCCCCCACGGCCCCGGGCCGTCCGCGCGGAACCCCGCGACGACCTGCTGAAGGTCGTGCCGCAGACGGCGTGCGCCGAGCAGGCCGCCCGGCACGATCCGGCGGCGGCGTCCCCGTTCGCGGAGGACCTCTCGGCGGTCAACCGGCTCAAGGCGGACCCGGCGCTGCGGCTCAACGAGACCGGCCGGCAACTGCTGCGGCTGCTCAGCGTCCATATGCTCCCGGCGGACGAGTGGGAGGGCATCATCGGCACGGTGCCGCCCTACTGGGGCGGGACGGTGGCCCATCTGGCCCGGGAGTGCGCGCACATCTGGGAGGAGGTCGCGTCCCGGGTCGAGCGGAACACCGCGCAGGGCCATGACGCGCCACCGCCACCGCCCCGGCCACCGGGCATGCCGTACCCCGGCCATCCGCCCCACACGGCACCGGCCCCGCATCCCCTGCCCCCGGCCAGGACCCACACCCCGGCCACGACCCACACCTCGGCCGGACCGGGAGCACCGACCGCCGCCCCGGCCGACCCCCGGGCCATACCGACCATGTGAGGAGGGAAGAGGGAAGGGCGAGGAGCGAGGGGCTAAACGGGGGTGGCCCGTCGGCCATCGTGTCCAACTGGCTGATTCATGAGGTTGGACACGCCGTGCTGCCCTCCGCCACGCCCTCCATCACATGCGGGGAACCGTTTCGGCCCGTCGGCGGCACTCAGCCGACCGGCGGGCCGAAACGCCGTGCCTGCCCCGGCACCCGGACGGTCACGGCGCCGCCAGCGCCTCCGTCGGCGGCAGCCGGGCCGCGCGAACCGCCGGGTAGAAACCGGCCAGCGCCCCGATGACCAGGGTGGCGCCCAGCCCGCCGCCCATCGCCCACACCGGGACCACCGAGGGCCACCCCTGATAGGCCGCGTACCCGAGGGTCACCCCGACCCCCAGCGCCACCCCGCCGAGCCCGCCCAGCGCGGACAGCAGCTGCGACTCGCACAGGAACTGATGGCGGATCTGCCCCCGGGTGGCCCCCAGCGACCGGCGCAGCCCGATCTCCGAGCGGCGCTCCAGCACCGAGATGACCATGGTGTTGGCCACCCCGACCCCGCCCACCAGCAGCGCCACCGCGCCCAGGCCCAGCAGCAGCCCGCTCAGGGTGTCGTCCGTGGCCTGTTTCGCGGCGAGCACGTCGGACGGTCGGGACACCGCCACCTCGTCCGGCTTCTCCGGGTTCGCGGTGGCCCCGAGCACGCTCTGCACCTCGGGGACCCGCGCCTCGACGGCCCGGACATGGAGCACGGTCGGGTAGCCGTCGAAGCCGAGGTGCTCGCGCGCGTACGGCCAGCCGATCAGGGCCTGGGTGTCGAGTTCGGGGGTGAGCGCGTTGGGCGCCAGCAGCCCGATCACGGTGAACCAGCGCTCACCGAGCCACACCCGCACATCGGCCCCGGCCCGGTGCACCCCGAGTTGCGCGGCGGCGCGCGGCCCCAGGACGACCGACGGGTACCGGTCGTTGGCCGCGTTCAGCCAGCGCCCGTGGGTCAGTTCGGCGCCGGTGGTCCCGGGCAGGTTGTTCCGCGCCGCGTAGACGGCGATCCCGCTGGTCTCGGCCTCCGGGATGTGGTCGTTGCGGTAGACCTTGGCATCGACCTTGCCGAGCGCGCTCACCGACTCCACATCCGGGACGTTCCCCACCATCCGCACCGACTCGGTGGGCAGCCGGGAGGCGTCGCCGCTGAGCGAGGGGCCCGGGGTGACGGTCAGCAGATTGGTGCCGAGCGCCGACAGCCGCCGGTCGAGATCCTCGGCGCTGGAGGTGGAGATACCGACGACACCCACCATCGCCGCGATCCCGATGGCGATGCCCAGCGCCGACAGGAACACCCGCATCGGCCGGGCCCGCAGCCCGTACGCGCCGGTCCGCAGCACATCGGCGGGGCTCATCCGGGCGGGCCTGGGCGGGCCGCCCCCGCGCGCGTCCCGGCGCGCACCGCCGCTCATCGCCCACCCCCCGGAGCGCCGCCCCCGACCGGGAGGGCGGAGCCCTCACCGCCGAGCGCGGGGGGTTCCTCCGGGGAAGGCCCCCCTGGGCGTGGTCCCCCCGAATCCGACACAACCCGCCCGTCCCGCAACCCCACCTCCCGAGGCAGCGACCCCGCCACCTCCCGGTCATGGGTGATGACGACCACCGTCGTCCCGGCCTCGTTCAGCTCGCGCAGCAGGTCCAGGACCGTCGCCCCGGAGCGGGTGTCCAGCGCGCCGGTCGGCTCGTCGGCCAGGAGGAGCGGGGGGTCGCCGAGGACCGCGCGGGCGATGGCGACCCGCTGCTTCTCGCCGCCGGAGAGCCGGTGCGGCTCATGGTGGAGCCGGTGCCCGAGACCCACCCGGCGCAGCGCGGCCTCCGCGAGCCGTCGCCGCCCGGCACGCGGGGTGCCGCTGTAGAGCAGCCCGTCGGCCACGCTGTCCAGCACCGGGATGCCCGCGGTGAGATGGAACTGCTGGAAGACGAAGCCGATCGTCCCGGCCCGCAGCGCCGACAACTCGCGGTCGGTCAGCCCGGACACCGGGTGACCGTCCACCCGTACCTCACCCGAGGTGGGCCGGCTGAGCGTGCCCATGATGTTGAGCAGGGTCGACTTGCCCGACCCCGACGGACCGACGATCGCCACCAGTTCCCCCCGCCCGATCGCCAGACTCGTATCGGCCAGCGCGACGACCTCCCCGTACCGCTGGGAAACCTGCCGCAACTCGACCACGTACGGCGTCACTCCGGCACCCCCACGGCCAGACCCTCCTCGATGCCGGAGCCCTTCACCTCGACCAGACCGTCCGCGAACATGCCCAGCTCGACCGGGACCAGCTCGCTGCCGCCGCCGCTCGTCGGCACCTCCAGGGCGTAGCCGCCGCCCTGCCGTGCCATCAGCGCGTTCACCGGCACCGCGAGGACGTCCCGGCGGCTGTCGGCCTCCAGGATCACGTCCACCGAGGCGGCCTGATAGCGGCCCAGCCGCTTCTGGTCCTCGATGCGCAGCTCGACCGGCAGGGTCGCCTCGTCCGCGCCCTGGCCCTCACCGCCGGCCCCGGACGGCCCCGTCGCCGGGGAGCCCGCCGTGCCGATCGCGCTGATCTCACCGGCGACCGTGCCACCGTCGGGCAGCCGTACGGTGGCCTGCGAGCCCTCCTCGACCAGGTCCTCGTGGCGCGGGTCCAGGTCCACGGAGACGATCCGCTCGGTGCCGGTCCAGGTGAGGACCTCGCCCCCGGCGACCGCTCCGGGCGAGGTCGCCGGCTCCGCGACCCGCCGGGCACCGGACGCGACCACCGCGTCCCCCGGCCGTACGGTGCCGGTCCGCGCCGCACCGAGGTCGTCCTGCCACTCCCGGACCGCGTCGGCGGTGCCGGAGGTGTAGGTGTCGTCCGCCTCGAACCCCGAGTAGCCCAGCTCGGACAGGTTCCGCTCCAGCAGCCGTACGTCCTTGCCCTCCGCCCCGGGCTCCAGGGCCCGGTAGAGGGGGACCGCCCCGTACAGCAGCGGCACCTCGCGCTCATTGACCCGGTACACGGTGTCCCCCCGGGTGAGCGTGTCGCCCTCGCCGGGCACCCAGGTGATGAACTCGCCGCCGGAGGAGGCCGCGTGGGTCACCGGTGTCGGATCGCCGTGGCCCAGGGTGCCGTCCACGGTCTCGGTGCTGGTCAGCGTCAGCCGCCGGACCTCGGTGGTGGCCGTGGGCCCGTCCTGCGCGGTCGACGCGGCGGCGGTCCCGTCACCGCTGAAGACCCCACTCGCGGCCAGCCCCGCCGCGACGGCCACCGCCGTCGCCACCACCACGATCAGCGCCGTACGGCGGCGCCCGCGGCCCCCGCGCGCGGGAGCCTCCGTCCCCTCGCCCGTACTCACTGGCCCCCGCCGCCCTGGATCATCATGCCGCCGCCGGGCCACTTGTCCTGGCACGCGGCCCGCGCCTGCTGGAACGCCGCGTCGGCCATGCTCAGCCCGGTACCGCCGAAGTCCAGGGTCATCTGGCCGCCGTTGATCTCCGGGTCGGGGAACTCGGGTACGCCGTTGGCACGGATGCACTCCGCCCACGCGGCGACCTTCGTCGGGTCCAGGGGCTCGCCGCCCTCCTGGCCCTGCGCCTGGGGCGCCTGGTCGCGGCACGCCTCCATGGCGGCCTGGAACTCGGGGGACTCGGTGTCGACCCCACCGGCGTCCATCCGGACCCCGCCGTCGGACTGCTGCGGGTCGGGGAAGTCGGGCACACCGTTGGCGCGCATGCACGCCGAGAATTCCAGCGCCTGTTCGAACTGGCCACCGGCCCCGGAGGAGGACCCCGAGGAGCCCGACGACGTGCCCGACGACGTGCCCGAGGACGACTCGGGGCCGTCGCCCGCGGCGCTGGATTCGTCGGAGCAGCCGCTCAGCAACACGCCGGTGAGCAGCACGGATACGGGAAGAAGTGCGCGCCCGCCAGGGGCGCGGCGAAGAAGGGAGAACATGCGAGGATTTCTACGCGGCAGCCGGTTACAGCCGGGGAACAGCCGGCCCCGGCTTCGTCGGTCGCATCCTCCCCCGAGCCGCGTTACCCCGCTGTTATCGCCGTCAGGACATGCTGACCGTCATGAGAGTGCTCATTGTCGACGACCATCTCGAACTCGCCGAGACGATCGCCGCCGGACTGCGCCAGGAGGGCATGGCCATCGATCTGGCCCTGGACGGCCGTCAGGCGCTGGACCAGGCGACCGTCTACGACTACCACGTGATCGTGCTGGACCGGGATCTGCCGCTGGTGCACGGCGACGAGGTGTGCCGGGCGCTGATCGAGCAGGGCTGCCGGGCCCGCATCCTCATGCTCACCGCGTCCTCCACCATCGCCGACCGGGTCGACGGCCTCAGCCTGGGCGCCGACGACTATCTGACGAAACCGTTCGCCTTCGCCGAACTCGTCGCCCGGGTCCGCGCCCTGGCCCGCCGCGCCCACCCCGCCGTACCGCCCGTGCTCACCCATGGCGATCTGTCGCTGTCGCCCGCCGAGCACACCGTCCGGCGCGGCGGGCGGCGGCTGGAGCTGTCCCCGAAGGAGATGGCCGTACTGGAACTGCTGCTGGCCGCGCGCGGCGCGGTGGTCTCCGCCGAGGAACTCCTCGAACGGGCCTGGGACGACGCCACCGACCCCTTCACCCACACCGTGAAGGTGACCATCAGCCGACTGCGCCGCAAGCTCGGCGACCCGCCCGTGATCGAGACGGTCCCCCATGTCGGCTACCGCATCTGAGCCGGGCGGCGGCGGCCGGTTCCGGATCCGCTGGTCCGCCCGGCTGCGCCTGACCCTGCTCTACGGCACCCTGTTCCTGGTCTCCGGCGCCACGCTGCTGGCGGTCACCTATGTGCTGGTGGTGCAGAGCCCGGCGTCCAAGGGCACCCAGCTCGTCACCCGCAACGTCTCCGACGACCCCACCCGGCAGCGGCTGCGCTCGGACATCTCCTTCGTCGCCGACGAGACCCGGCGCAAGGCCCAGCGCACCCTGCTGACCCGTTCCGGTATCGCCCTCGGCATCATGACCGGCGTCTCCGGCGGGCTCGGCTGGGTGGTCGCCGGGCGGGTGCTGCGGCCGGTGCGGGTGATGACCGAGCGCGCCCGGCGGATCTCCGCGCACAATCTGCACGAACGGCTCGCCATGCCCGGTCCGCCGGACGACGAGCTGAAGAACCTCGGCGACACCTTCGACGGCCTGCTCGCCCGCCTCGACGCGGCCTTCGACGCCCAGCGCCGCTTCGTCGCCAACGCCTCCCACGAACTGCGCACCCCGCTCACCCTCCAGCGCACGGTGATCGAGGTCGCCCTCAACACCCCCGACCCGGACACGCGGGCGCTGCGCGCGGTGTGCGAACGGGCGCTGGCCATCGGCGAGGACCAGGAGCGGCTGATCGAGGCCCTGCTGACGCTGGCGAGCAGCCAGGGCGGGGTCTTCCGGACCGAGCCGCTGGACCTCGCCGAGGTCGTCGAGGACGTCCTCGGGGAGCTGGCGCCCGCCGGGCGTACCGATGTCACCCTGGACACCGCCCTCGCCCCCGCCGTCGCCGAGGGCAACACCAGTCTGGTGGAGCGGCTGGTGGGCAATCTGGTCGGCAACGCCCAGCGCTACACCGACCCCGGGGGCTGGATCCGGGTGACCACCGCGCTGGACGACGGCTGCGCGCGGGTACGGGTCGTCAACAGCGGCCCCGTGGTGCCCGGCGACGCCATCCCCCTGCTCTACCAGCCCTTCCAGCGGCTGGGCCCCCGCGCGGCACGGGCCCGGGGCCATGGCCTCGGCCTGTCCATCGTCGCCGCCGTCGCCGACGCCCACCGGGCCCGCATCACCACCGAGCCGGGCCCGGAGGGCGGCCTGGACATCACCGTGACCTTCCCGCGCGCGGAGGGCCCGCCCACGCCGGACGCCGGAGTGTCGTAGGGCCCGCGCGGGGGCCCCGCCCACGCTGGACGCCGGAGTGTCGTAGGGCTGCGGCTCACCCCTGGGGCTGCTCATGCCGGGCACCGGGGCGCCGTAGGGGCCGCGGCACACCCTGGGCCCGCTCATGCCCGGCACCGGACCCTCGTAGGGCCGCGCCCGACCTGGGGGCCCGTTCAGGCCCGGCGCCGTAGCGCCGTAACGCCGCACCCGACCCCGACCTTGATCCCGACCCCCGACCTCCTACCCCAATCCCCCCTCACGCCGGCCGCTGAAGCACCGTAAGGCTGCGGTCCACCAGGGTGAGGCGTTCGCCAGCCCGGACCTTGGGGCCGGTTCCCGGGGGGACGCCCTCCGGGCGGGCGGTGTCCACGACCACCTGCCACTGCTGCCCGTGATCGGCCGGCACCTCGAACTCCAGCGGACGCGGCGACGCGTTGAACATCAGGAAGAACGAGTCGTCGGTGATCGGCTCCCCGCGCGGGCCCGGCTCCGAGATCGAGTTGCCGTTGAGGAAGACGGCCAGCGCGGAGGCGGGCGCCGAGTCCCAGTCCCGCTGGGTCATCGCCTTGCCCTCCGGGGTGAACCAGGCGATGTCGGACAGCTCGTCGTGGGTGCCCTGCACCGGCCGCCCGTGGAAGAAGCGCCGCCGCCGGAACACCGGATGGTCCCGGCGCAGCCACACCATGGCCCGGGTGAAGGCCGCCAGCCCGCTGTCGTCGTCCGCCCCCGGCCAGTCCACCCAGGCCAGCTCGCTGTCCTGGCAGTAGGCGTTGTTGTTGCCGTGCTGGGTGCGGGCGAACTCGTCGCCGTGGCTGATCATCGGCACGCCCTGGGACAGCATCAGGGTGGCCACGAAGTTCCGCATCTGCCGGGCCCGCAGCGCGCGGACGTCCGGGTCGTCGGTGTCCCCCTCGACACCGCAGTTCCAGGACCGGTTGTGGCTCTCGCCGTCCCGGTTGCCCTCGCCGTTGGCCTCGTTGTGCTTCTCGTCGTAGGACACCAGGTCGTTGAGGGTGAAACCGTCGTGGCAGGTGACGAAGTTGATCGAGGCCAGCGGGCGGCGGCCGTCGTCCTGGTAGAGGTCGGAGGAGCCGGTGAGCCGGGACGCGAACTCGGCGAGGGCGCGCGGCTCGCCCCGCCACAGATCCCGTACGGTGTCGCGGTATTTGCCGTTCCACTCGGTCCACAGCGGGGGGAAGTTGCCCACCTGGTAGCCGCCCTCGCCGACGTCCCAGGGCTCGGCGATCAGCTTCACCTGGGAGACCACCGGGTCCTGCTGCACCAGGTCGAAGAACGACGACAGCCGGTCCACCTCGTGGAACTGCCGGGCCAGGGTGGCCGCCAGATCGAAGCGGAACCCGTCGACATGCATCTCGGTCACCCAGTACCGCAGCGAGTCCATGATGAGCTGGAGTACGTGCGGGGAGCGCATCAGCAGGCTGTTGCCGGTGCCGGTGGTGTCCATGTAGTAGCGGCGGTCGGCGGTGAGCCGGTAGTAGGACGGGTTGTCCAGGCCCCGGAAGGACAGGGTGGGGCCCATATGGTTCCCCTCTGCGGTGTGGTTGTAGACCACATCGAGGATCACCTCGATCCCCGCCTCGTGCAGCGCCTTCACCGCCGACTTGAACTCCAGCACCTGCTGCCCCCGGTCGCCCCAGGAGGCGTACGCGTTGTGCGGGGCGAAGTAGCCGATGGTGTTGTAGCCCCAGTAATTGTTCAGGCCCATGTCCACCAGCCGGTGGTCGTTGACGAACTGATGCACCGGCATCAGCTCCAGGGCCGTCACCCCGAGATCGGTCAGATGCTCGATGATCGCCGGGTGGGCGAGCCCCGCGTAGGTGCCGCGCAGCTCCTCCGGCAGCCCCGGGTGGCGCATCGTCAGACCCTTGACATGGGCCTCGTAGATCACGGTGTGGTGGTACTCGGTACGCGGGCGGCGGTCGTCGCCCCAGTCGAAGTACGGGTTCACGACCACCGCGCTCATGGTGTGCGGCGCCGAGTCCAGATCGTTGCGCCGGTCGGGCGCGTCGAAGTGGTAGCCGTACACCTCCTCGCCCCACCGGATCTCCCCGGCGACCGCGCGCGCGTACGGATCGAGCAGCAGCTTCGCCGCGTTGCAGCGCAGCCCGCGCTCCGGCGCGTACGGGCCGTGCACCCGGAAGCCGTAGCGCTGACCCGGCATCACACCGGGCAGATACGCGTGCCGGACGAACGCGTCGGTCTCCCGCAGTTCCACCGCCGTCTCGGAGCCGTCGTCGTGCAGCAGACACAGCTCGACTCGGTGCGCGGCCTCCGTGAAGACCGCGAAATTGGTACCGGCGCCGTCGTACGTGGCACCGAGGGGATACGCCTCTCCTGGCCAGACCTGCATGGACACGACTCTTCCAGGTGTGGCGCCCGCCCGGGGCCGCCTTGCGTTCGAGTCTCCCCGAAAGTGACGGAACCTCCTGCGACTTGGCCCCCTCTTACCGGGCGACCGGGCATGCCGTGATCAGCGTGCCGCGCGGACCAGCGCGCGGCGGACCAGCGCCTACGCGGGGTGCCGAATGTGATGGGGCAACACGTACTCCCGGGATCCGAAGGGGGAGTAGGGGGAAATGTGCGCGAGATAGTGCGCCGCCACCTGGGCAAGGTGGTGGCCGGTGCGGGCATCGCCGTGGCCGGTACGGCGGCGATGGTGGCCGTCACCCTGCCGGGCACGGCGGGCGCCGACGACAATCCGCCGACGGGGGCCACGGGCGGGCAGCCGGCCGCCGCCGGAGCGCCGTCGACCGGCAAGGACGGCGATGACGGCGGGGACGGCGAGGGCGGTCAGCAGGGCGCGGTGGCGCCCGGCGTGGTCCAGGAGGCGCCGGCCCAGGGCGAGCGAGGCAAGGGCCGCGACCCGCTCACCGACGACGAACTGCGCCGCGTCGAGGAGATCGCCCTCGGCGGCGGTCAGCAGCAGTCGCTGCGCTCCGCCGAGAGCGTGGACGGCGAGCGCGGCCCCGAGCGGATCGGCACCGACCTCGCCGAACCCGACGCGGCCGACCTGGACAAGCCGGACGCGCCCCGCCGCGCGGACGTCACGTACTACGACTACAAGACCGACACGGTGGTCACCAAGACCGTCAACCTCGACACCGGCAAGGTCGAGAAGACCGGCACCCAGCGGGGCGTCCAGCCCCCGCTCACCCACGCGGAGACCCTGGAGGCGGCCGAGCTGCTGCTCGCCGACCCGCTCGGCGCGGGCCTCAAGGCGGACTACAAGGACGCCACCGGCAAGGCGCTGACCTCCACCGATCAGCTGAAGCTGACCAGCATGGTCTACCGGGCCGCGCCCGGCGCCCAGGACGCCGTCCTCGACAAGTGCGGGGAGCACCGCTGCGCGCGGCTGTTCCCGAAGGTCGTCAACGGACCCTGGATCGACGCCCGCGCCTTTGTGATCGACCTGAGCACCCGCAAGGTCGGCACGCTGACGCCCTGACGGGCCCGCCGGTTCCCCTCACCTCCTCCACGGGGTTCCCCAAAAGGGTTCCCCGAAGGGGTTCTCCGCAGGGGGCCCTCTTCTCCCCTCCTCCCCTCCTCTCCTCCAAGGGAGCAGTTCCTTTGATGCGCGTGAACAGAATCAGCCGTGCCCGGACCGCAGTGGGGGCCGTCGCCCTGGCCTCCCTCGCCGGAGGGCTCACGGCCGGTGCCGGACCCGCAACCGCCCAGCCCCGCGCCGCCGCCCCCGCCCCGGCGTGCAGCGCCGCGTACCGCATCGAGCAGAAGCTCGCCAATGGCACCACCTGGCGGATGTGCTGGCGCTACGAGGCCAAGGCGGGCCTGATCCTGGAGGACGTCTCCTACCAGCCGCCCGGCGAGGCCAAGCCCATCAAGGTCCTCACCAGCGCCAAGCTCGGCCAGATCCATGTGCCCTACGACGACGGCAAGAACGAGTTCGACGACCTCACCAGCTACTTCTTCGGCGCGGGCCTGATGCCGCTGGCCCCCGGCGAGTGCCCCGGCGGCACCATTCGCACGGTCAAGGTCCCCGAGGCGTGGGACCCGCAGAACCCCAACGTCAAGGGCCTGTGCACCACCACCCGCGCGCGGGGCCACGCCTACCGCCTCCAGGGCGACACGCCGGGCAAGGTCTACCAGAAGCAGGGCGCCGACCTCCTCGTCTACACGGTCAACAAGGTCGGCTGGTACGAGTACATCAGCGAGTGGCGCTTCCAGGACGACGGCACCATCAACATGAACGTCGGCGCCACCGGCTCCCTCGCCCCCGAGGACTACGACGCCGGTGACGGCCGGGGCTGGCCCATAGGCAAGGGCGCCAAGGCGTACGCCACCAGCCACAGCCACAATGTCTTCTGGCGGCTCAACTTCGGCCTGGACGGCTCCTCCAAGGCCCGTATCGAGCAGTACGACTCCAAGGTGACCCCGTCCCCGAACGGCCGGACCCCCACCAACAAGACCACCCGCACCAAGATCACCAAGGAGCTGGCCGGCGACAGCAAGAACATGCGCTGGTGGCGCGTGGTCAGCAACACCGGCAAGAACAAGGACGGCCACGCCCGCTCCTACGAGATCGCCCAGGGCCCGACCAGCAAGTACCCGGGCCGCAGTTTCACGAAGCACGACGTGTACTTCACCCAGTACAACAAGTGCGAGCAGTACGCCAGCAACAACCCGCTCAACTGCGGTGCCGGGCACCCCAAGAATGTCGACAAATGGGTCAACGGTCAGACCCTGACCAATCCGCTGGTGTGGGTCAATGTGGGCTTCCACCACATCGCCCGCGACGAGGACCAGCAGCCCATGCCGGTGCACTGGCAGGGCTTCTCCCTGGTCCCGCGGGACGTCACCGCTATGAATCCGCTCACTCCCAAGGAACTCGCCGATCAGAACGGGCATGTGCGGGACGGCCGTTGAGAAACGGTCCTGTCCATCCGGCTGCACCGCCGACCGCTCCCGGAGTACCCTTCCTTGATCGTTGACACGGGGAGTGCTCGGGGGAGCGGAAGGCGGTGCGCGGGTGGGCTCGGGTGGGCTGGAGTTGCCCCCTGGTGACGAGGGTCACGAGGGCAACACGGCGGAGGTCCAGCCCGGCGCGGTGTCCCTGGCCCGGCCGATGGAGACCGGGTCCCTGGGGTCCGAGCTGGACTGGGACGCCGAAGCCTGGCGGGAAGTACGCACCCGCGCCCAGCGGGCGGGCCGTGCCTACATCTGGCTCAACCTGGTCGAACAGCGGCTGCGCGCGGTCGTCTCCGCCCTGGTCCGCCCGATCTACGAACCCGTCCACGGCGACGACTGGGTGGTCGCCGCCGCCGGACCGGCGGGCCAGGAGTGGGTGCAGCGCGCGGTCGCCGTCCGCGAGGTCAGCCGCCGCAAGGGGTACCTCCTCGATCCGGCGGACGACAATGTCCTCAGCTTTCTGACCCTGCCCCAGCTCCGCGAGCTGATGATCCAGCACTGGCCGTGCTTCGAGCCGTATGTCGACGGCCGCCGGGATGTCGAGCTGGCCCTCGACGAACTGGAGGTCACCCGCAATGTGGTCTCCCGCAACCGGGCCCTGTCCGAGGCCGTCCTGAACCAGGCCGAGCGCGCCTCGGCCCGGCTGCTGGAGATGCTCGGCGCGGGCGGTGACGTCCCCTCCGGCCGCCGTCTCCCGGTGGACGCGGTGGAGGACCTGGTCGGCGACCGCTACGGGGACCTGGTGGCCGTCCACTCCGACCGGGTACGGCTGCTGCGGCAGTTCCCGGCCGAGGACATCTTCGGCGCCGCCCGGCGGCTGGACGCCATCGGTATCGGCCTCAATCTGCTGGTGCAGAACTTCTCCGGCCGCCGCCTGGTCCGTCTCGCCGAGGCCGGCTGCCGGGTCCGGCTGCTCTTCCTCAACCCCGCCTCCAGCGCGGTCAAGCGCCGTGAGCGCGAACTCGGCCTCAAGCGCGGTGAGCTGAGCCGCGCGGTCGAGATGAACATCCTCCATATGCGCCGGGTCCGCGCCCGGCTGCGCGACCCCGGCGCCTTCGAGATCCAGGTCTACGACGAGACCCCGCGCTTCACCGCGTACCTCGTCGACGGCGACGGCAGCGACGGCATCGCCGTCGTCCAGTCCTATATGCGGCGCATCCGGGGCATGGAGGCGCCGGTCCTGGTGCTGCGCGGGGGCGGGGGCGGGGGCCGGGTGGTCCGGCCGGACCCGGTGGACGAGGGCGGGCTGTTCCCGACGTACCGCGAGGAATTCGAACTGTCCTGGGCGGATTCACGACCGGTGTCGTGAGGTGCGGTGGTTGTGCCGGGTTTGTTCCGGGTTCAGGTCTGAGGGTGGGCAGGCCGCCGGACGCGGCTGAGCGGAATGCGATCCTCCGATTGTCAGTGGCGCGTGGGAGGGTGAAGCGCACTGGGGGAGAGCACCACCAAGAAGAGGGGACCTGCCATGGCCTGGCACCGGGAGCTGCTGATCGGCTTCGACCTGGAGACGACGGGGACGGACCCGCAGGAGGCGCGGATCGTCACGGGCGCCGTGGTCGAGGTCCGCGCCGGAGCGGTCCTGGGCCACCGGGAGTGGCTGGCCGACCCCGGGGTGCCGATACCGCCGGGCGCGGTGGCGGTGCACGGCATCAGTACCGAGCGCGCGGTGGCGGAGGGCCGTCCGGCCGACCAGGTGGCCGACGCGCTGGCGGGCGCGCTGACGGGGTACTGGGCGGCGGGCGTGCCGGTCGTCGCCTACAACGCGGCCTTCGATCTGACCCTGCTCAGCGCGGAACTGCTCAGGCACGGGCTGCCGACCCTGCGGGAGCGCCTCGGCGGCGCGGAACCCGGGCCGGTCATCGACCCGTACACCATCGACCGCTGGGCCGACCGCTACCGGCGCGGCAAGCGGAATCTTGAGGCGGTCTGCGCGGAGTACGGGGTGGTGCTGGACGCCGCGCACAACGCGACGGCGGACGCGGCGGCGGCGGCGCGGCTCGCCCGCGCGATCGCCGTCCGGCATCCCAAGGTGGGGGGTCTCGGTGCCGGGGAGCTGCACCGCAGACAGGTGGGGTGGTACGCGGAGTGGGCGGCGGATTTCCAGCGGTTCCTGAGGGACAAGGGGGACGCCGCCGCTGTGGTGGACGGGGTGTGGCCCATCCGGGAGGTGGCGGGGGAGCGGGTGTAGGGCGCGGGTGGTTCCACCGGGGCCCGGGGTCCCTCACCCCATGAGTCCGTAACACGGACGAAACACAATGCGGCGCGAACTGCCCATCAGTGCAGAGGCGTTGCCCTTTCGGGCAACCCTGAAAACTCTTTCTATCGCTTGCAGAAAGTTCTTTCATAGCATCTCGGCACGGCTTGAAATCGACCCCCGAACAGTCGCTCCCCGGCCGTGTGCTCCCCGAAGAGAAGGAAGAACAGATGTCGTTTCTGACGAACAGCAAGCGTCGTCTCGCGCTGATCGGCGCGGTCAGTGCCATGGCGGCGACGGCGGGTGTCGTGGCCACCGCCACCCCGGCCGCCGCGCAGGGCAACGTCTTCGTATACGCCCACTACAACTACTCGATCCCGGTGTACCCCTCGGGCGCCCCGGTGTGGGTCGCGAACCTGTCCGGCCCGGCGCAGGACTCCATCTCCTCCGTGGGCAGCAGCGCGGACCACGGCATGTGTTTCTACGAGCACGGGAACTTCGGCGGCCTGGAGTTCAGAATCGGCGCCGGCGAGTGGTGGGCCCAGGTGCCCTGGTGGATCAACGACAAGATCTCGTCCTACCGGCCCTGCTGACGGCAGGTCATCAGCCAGGGGGGATGCGGTCTGGCCCAAGGCCGCATCCCCCCTGCTCCATGTCTACGAGCCGCGCCGAACCCGGCCCCGGGTCAGAACGGATACCAGCGGACCGACGCGTCCCCGTCCCGGAGGGACGTCACCCGGCGCCGGAACTCCGCCAGGGCCTTCGGATTCGCCGGGGCGTGCTGGGCCACCCATGCGCAGCTCGCCGTCTCCCGGGCGCCGCGGAGCACCCCGCAGCCCGCCCACTCCCGTACATCCCACCCGTACGCGGTGGCGAAGGTGTCGTACGCCTCCGCTCCCATCCCGTACCGGTCCCGGGACAGGGCCATGACCACCAGATCGTGTTCCCGCAGATCCGAGGAGAAGGTCTCCAGGTCGACCAGGACCGGGCCGTCCGGACCGATGTGGACATTGCGGGGGAGCGCGTCGCCATGGATCGGCCCCGGCGGCAGATGGGGCGTCAGTCCGGCCGCCGCCGCCGCGAAACCGTCCCGCCGCTCCCGCAGATACGCCGCGTCCGCCGGGTCGATCGCGTCCCCCGCCAGCCGCAGCCAGCGCTCCACCCCGCCCAGCAGCTCCCGCGCCGGGAGCGGGAAGGGCGGAGCGGGGAGGGTGTGGACCAGGCGCAGCAGTTCGGCCAGATCGGCCGGGCCGGCGGGCCGTACCGCGTCCGGCATCCGATGCCACACCGTCACCGGATGCCCGTCCACCGACCGCGCCTGCGGCTGAGCCGCCCGCACCGCCGGTACGCCCGCGTCCGCCAGCCACAGCGCTACGGCCAGTTCCCGACGGGCCCGCTCCAGCAGTTCGGCGTCCCGCCCGACCTTCACCACCAGATCACCGGCCGCGAACACGGCGTTCTCGCCCAGCGCGAGCAGCCGCGCCTCCCGCGCCGGTCCGGGCAGCACCCCCGCCCGGTCCAGTACGTCCCGCGCCCGTGCCTCGTCCATCGTCCGCCTCCGTGATCACCGCTCGCTCGCCGCGGCCGGGGTCGGGTTCCCGCCACGCACCGGCCAGTGTCGCATTCGCACAGATCGCGATCGGCGCGCGGTGCCTTGACGGCCCCTGTCACGTTCACGACCATGACGGGGGCCCACCGGGTCCCGAGCGTCACGAACCGTGCGAAGGAGCCGCTGACGTGACACTGGCGACCGAGGCCGAACGCCCGGCACGCCGCGCGCCCACCCCCCGGCCGCGGCGGCGGGCCACGGACCACGGCGCCTGGTTCCTGGTCCTGCCCGCGCTGATCCCCATCCTGCTGCTGAGCGCCGGACCCCTGCTGTACGGGATCCTGCTGGCGTTCACGGACGCACAGTCGGGCCGTACCGAACCCACCCGGTGGATCGGCACCCTCAACTTCCAGGACTTGCTCAAGGACACCTTGTTCTGGGAGTCGTTCCGGATCGGACTGGTGTGGGCGGCCGGGGTGACCGTGCCGCAGTTCCTGCTGGCCCTCGGTCTCGCCCTGCTGCTGAACGAGCGGCTGCGGCTGCGCTGGCTGGCCCGCGCCCTGGCGATCGTCCCGTGGGCGATGCCCGAGGTGGTGGTCGGCGTGATGTGGCGGCTGGTCTACCACCCGGACGCCGGTGTCCTGAACGAGACCCTGCGCGATCTGGGCCTGGGCGGGGGCCGCGACTGGCTCAGCTCGCTCGGCACCGCCCTGCCCGCGGTGATCCTCGTCGGCATCTGGGCCGGGATGCCGCAGACCACGGTCGCCCTGCTCGCCGGGCTCCAGAACACCCCGCGCGAACTCCACGAGGCCGCCGCCCTGGACGGCGCCGGAGCCTGGCGCCGCTTCCGCACGGTGACCTGGCCCGCGCTGCGCCCGATCGCCCTCGCCATCACCGCGCTCAATCTGATCTGGAACTTCAACGCCTTCGCCCTGGTCTATGTGCTGACCAGTGGCGGGCCCGGCGGACGCACCCGGCTGCCGATGCTCTTCGCCTACGAAGAGGCGTTCCGCTACGGCCAGTTCGGCTACGCGGCGGCCATGGGCTGTGTGATGGTCGCCCTGATCTCGATCGTGCTCGCCGTCTTCCTGGCCGGCCGGCTCAGGGGAGGCGAGGAGTCATGAGAACACGAACCAGGCGTTTCGGTGCGGCCCGCGCGGGCCAGTACGCGGCCCTGTGCTGCTACCTCCTCTTCCTCGGCTTCCCCTTCCTCTGGCTGCTCTCCACCGCCTTCAAACCCCCGCGCGAACTGGGCAGCCTGCACCCCACCTGGATCCCGGACCAGCCCACGCTGGACAACTTCCGCCAGGCGTTCGACGAACAGCCCCTGCTGCGGGCCGGGCTCAACTCCCTGCTCGCCGCGGTGGGCGCCGCCCTGATCGCCGTCCTGGTGGCCACCCCCCTGGCCTATGTGATGGCCCGGCAGCGCACCCGGCTCACGCGGGCGGTGAGCGGCTGGGTGGTGGTCAGCCAGGCGTTCCCCTTCGTGCTGGTGATCATCCCGCTGTTCCTGGTGCTGAGGAATCTGCGGCTGATCGACTCCGTGGCGGGGCTGGTGCTGGTGTACGTGGTGTGGGCGCTGCCGTTCGCGCTGTGGATGCTCACCGGGTACGTCCGGGCGGTGCCGGTGGAACTGGAGGAGGCGGCGGCCGTCGACGGGGCGGGACGGCTGCGGACCCTGGTGTCGGTGACCGCGCCGCTGCTCGCGCCGGGCATCGTGGCGACGGCCCTGTTCGCGTTCATCACGGCGTGGAACGAGTTCTTCTTCGCGCTGGTGCTGCTCAAGACCCCGGAGAAACAGACCCTGCCGGTGATCCTGACCCGCTTCATCGGCGCGGAGGGTGTCGCCGACCTCGGTCCCCTCGCCGCCGCGGCCGTGCTCGCCACCCTGCCCTCGCTGATCGTCTTCGCGGTGATCCAGCGCCGGATCACCGGCGGCATGGTCGCCGGGGCGGTGAAGAGCTGATGCGCCGCCACCGCCGTACCACGCACCCGCGCGCGTTCCTGGTCCTGGTGGCCGCTCTCGTCCTGCTGCTGGCCGGATGCACCGGCGGCGGCCGGGAGGCGGACGCCGACGGGCGGATCACCCTGCGCTTCCAGTCCCTGGCCTGGCAGGAGGAGTCGGTCACCGCGACCAAAGACCTGGTCGCGGAGTGGAACGCCACGCATCCCGATATCCGGGTCGAGTACGTCCAGGGCAGCTGGGACAGCGTGCACGACCAGCTCCTCACCTCCTTCGAGGGCGGCGAGGCACCCGACATCATCCATGACGCCTCCGACGACCTGGCCGACTTCGCCTACGGCGGCCATCTCGCCGATCTGACCGATCTGCTCCCCGCCCGGCTCCGCTCCGACATCCCCGCGCACAGCTGGCGCACCACCACCTTCGGGGACGGGATCTACGGCGTCCCGTTCCTCCAGGAACCCCGGGTCCTGATCGCCAACTCCCGCCGACTGCGCGAATCCGGGGTCCGGATCCCGACGCCGGAGCGGCCCTGGAGCTGGGCGGAGTTCCGGGAGGTCGCCAAGACCCTCTCCGGCGACGGCGGATACGGGGTCGCCTGGCCGCTGAAGGACCCGGTCTCCGCCACCCTCAACCTCTCCCTCTCCACGGGCGGCCAGCTCTTCCACCGCGGCACCGACGGCAAGGTCACCATCCGCTACGAGCCCGGCGACGCGGTCGTCCCGGACACCATCCACGCCCAGACCGGCCCCGACGCCAGCGCCTCCCCGACCACCCTGGGCAGCGGCGGCTCCGACACCCTGCCCGGCTTCTTCGGCGGCCGGTACGCGATGGTGCCGCTCGGCTTCTCCTACCGGCAGCAGATCGTGCAGCAGGCGCCGGAGGGCTTCGAGTGGCAGGTGCTGCCCGCACCGGCCGGGGCCGAGGGACTCACCCAGGGGGTCAGCCCCCAGACCCTGTCCATCGCCGAGGACAGCCCGTACAAGGAGCAGGCCGTCGCGTTCCTCGACTTCCTCCTCCAGCCGCCGAACATGGTCCGGCTCGCCCTCGGCGACTGGATGCTCCCCACGGGGACGGCCGCCCTCGCCGACCCGGCCCTGCGCACCACCGAGCACGACTGGGCCACCGGCACCGCCCTCGCCGCCCGGCTCCGCCCGGCCCCGGCCCAGTCCGTCCGGGGCTACCCGGAGTGGAAGGACAAGGTGGCGACCCCGGCGTTCCAGGAGTACTACAGCGGCGCGATCGACGCGGACGAACTGGAACGACGGCTGGAGCGGGACGGCAATCTGGTGCTGGCGCGGTATCAGAGATGACGGGGGTGGGGTGGTGGTGGGGGGGGAGTGGGGTGGGGTGGTGGTGGGGGGGAGTGGGGTGGGGTGGTGAGGGGAGTGGGGGGTATGGGCGGGGGTTCCGGGACCGGCGCCGACAGGGTGCCGCGTCGGCTTGAGCTTCGCTGCGAGGGGCTGGCGTCCTGGCTGGTGCCTCGCTGCGACGGGCCGCAGCTCCGGCTGACGCTCCGCCGACGGGGCCGCTGTCACAGGGCCGCCGCCCCGGCCAACGCCCCGACCTGACAGGGCCGCCGCCCCGCCCCGACAGGGCCCCCGCCCCGACACGCCGCCGCCTGTCCCCCCCCCGCCCCCATCCCCGCCCCCGCCCCCGCCCCCGTCAAAAATCATTTGCCGCCCACCCTCACCCCCACCTAGCGTGCGCCCCGTGGCAGGTTGCAACGCGATTTTCGACTCCGGTTACGGCCGGGGCTGCACGTACTACACGCGAGTACGTGGTTGCCCCGAAGCCCTGACCGGGCCGGGGCGCGACACCCGCTGATCCAGGGTCGGTAGAACCCGACGCGGGCCTTTCTTCGCCACCCTTTTCTCTCTTTCTGTCTTCCGGTCAGGGCCTTCGGCTGCCCTTTTCCCCTTTTCGCGGCTTTTTCGCGGATTTCCACGGAAGACAAGGACCCGCTGGCATGGCCCGCCCTTCGCGCACCTCCCGTGCGCTCTCGCAGAACTTCCTCACCGACCGAGCCGCCGCCGAACGGCTCGCCCGTCTCGCCGTCCCGTCCGGTGACGGCCCCGCCCCCCTCGTCCTCGAAGTCGGCGCCGGAAAAGGCGCGCTGACCCACCAGCTGGCCCCCCGTTGCGCGGAGGTCCGCGTCTACGAGATCGACCGGCGACTGATCCCCGCACTCCGCGCCCGCTTCACCGACACCCCGCAGGTACGGGTCGTCGCGGGCGACTTCCTCACCGCGCACCCGCCCAGCACCCCCTTCGCGGTCGCCGGGAACGTGCCCTTCTCCCGCACCGCCGACGTCGTCGACTGGTGTCTGCGCGCCCCCGCGCTCACCGGCGCGACCCTGCTCACCCAGCTCGAATACGCCCGCAAACGCACCGGCGACTACGGCAGCTGGACCCTGCTGACCGTCCGCAGCTGGCCGGGGCACGAATGGCGGCTGCTCGCCCGGGTCGGCCGGTACAGCTTCCGCCCGGTGCCCAGGGTGGACGCCGGGATCATCCGCATCGACCGCCGCCCCACCCCGCTGCTCCCCGCCGACGCCCTGCCGCGCTGGCGGGAGCTGGTGGAACTGGGCTTCACCGGGGTCGGCGGCAGTCTGCACGCCTCCCTGCGGCGGGCGTACCCGAGGCGCCGGGTGGACGCGGCGTTCCGGGCGGCCCGGATCGACCCGGGCGCCCTGGTGGGGGAGGTCCCGCCGCCCCGCTGGCTACGACTGCACGAGGCGCTGACCGCGTAGGGCGTACGGAAACGGAGTCGAGGCGACGGCGCGGGCGTACGGAACGGAGTTGCAGAGTCCGCCGACCGCGCCGGGCAGGCGTACGGAACGGAGTTGCACGAGACGTCTCGTCTCGTTTAAGCTCCTGGGTATGACGACACCCGCCGTACGCCCCGCCCACATCGCCATGTTCTCGATCGCCGCCCATGGCCACGTGAACCCCAGCCTGGAGGTCATCCGCGAGCTGGTGGCCCGTGGCCACCGGGTGACGTACGCGATCCCGCCGTCCTTCGCGGACAAGGTCGCCGAGACCGGCGCCGAGGTGAAGCCATGGAACTCCACGCTGCCGGGCCCCGACGCGGACCCGTCGGCGTGGGGTTCGACCCTGCTCGACAACGTGGAGCCCTTTCTGAACGACGCGATCCAGGCCCTGCCGCAACTCCTCGACGCCTACGAGGGCGACGAACCCGATCTGGTCCTCCAGGACATCGCCGCCTACCCGGCCCGGATGCTCGCCCACCGCTGGGGCGTCCCCGCGATCTCCCTCTCCCCGAACCTCGTCGCCTGGGAGGGCTACGAGCAGGAGGTCGCCGAACCGATGTGGGCGGAGCCGAAGCGGACCGAGCGGGGCAAGGCGTACTACGCCCGGTTCTCCGGCTGGCTGCGCGAGAACGGCATGGACATCCACCCGGACGACTTCGGGGGCCGTCCCGACCGTTCGATCGTCCTGATCCCGAAGGCGCTCCAGCCGAACGCCGACCGGGTCGACACCACCGTCCACACCTTCGTCGGCGCCTGCCAGGGCGACCGCGCGGCCCAGGGCGACTGGCGGCGGCCGACCGACGCGGAGACCGTCGTCCTGGTCTCCCTGGGCTCGGCGTTCACCAGGCGCCCCGACTTCTACCGGGCGTGTCTGGCCGCCTTCGGCGGGCGGCCGGGCGTCCGGCTGGTCCTCCAGATCGGGCGGCATGTCGACCCGGCCGAGCTGGGCGAGATCCCGGCGAACGCGGAGGTCCACTCCTGGGTGCCGCAGCTGGCGATCCTGCGCCGGGCCGATCTGTTCATCACCCACGCGGGCGCCGGCGGCAGCCAGGAGGGCCTGGCCACGGCCACCCCGATGATCGCCGTCCCCCAGGCCGTCGACCAGTTCGGCAACGCGGAGATGCTCCAGTCGCTGGGCGTCGCCAAGGTCCTCCAGACGGAGGACGCCACGGAGGAGGCCATGGCGGAGGGACTGCGTTCGGCCGCCGCCGAGCTGCTCGACGACCCTCAGGTCGCCGCCCGGCTCAAGGAGATCCAGGCCGACATGGCCGACGAGGGCGGCACCCGCCAGGCCGCCGACCTCATCGAGGCGGCCCTCCCCGGAGCGCGTGACTAGACAGCGCCTGACCGGGCAGCGCCTGACGGGACAGCGCGTGGCCACACAGTCTGTGGCCGGACTGCCTGTGGCCGCACAGCCTGTGGCCCGACTGCCCGTGGCCGGACCATCGTGACCAGGGCATGACGAAGGCCCGTCGGTTCCCCCGTGAACCGACGGGCCCTCGTCCGCACCCCAGGCCGTCCCCCCCGGGGCCCCGTACCCGGCCCCGTGCCTGGGCCCCCGTACCCGGGCCCCCTACCCGCGTCGCTACACCCCGACCGGCTGGCCCTCCTCGCGTGCCGGGTGGTCGCCCGCCGGCTCCTCCGGGGTCTCGTCATGGGTGAGGTCCGGGAGGCGGCGCAGCCACTTCGGGAAGTACCAGTTGCGCTCGCCGAGCAGGGCCATCACCGCCGGGAGCAGGACACCCCGGATGACGGTCGCGTCGATCAGGACCGCCGCCGCCAGGCCCACGCCCATCTGCTTCATCGACTGCATGGACAGCGTGCCGAAGATGGCGAACACGGCGACCATGATGACCGCGGCGCTGGTCACCACCCCGGCCGTGGTGACGACCCCATGGGTGATCGCGTCCTTGGTCGTCCGCCCCCGCAGCCGTGCCTCGCGGATCCGGGACACCACGAACACGTGATAGTCCATCGACAGCCCGAACAGGATCACGAACAGGAACAGCGGCAGCCAGCTGACGATCGCGCCGACCCCCTCCGCGCCCACCAGGGACGCGCCCCAGCCGTGCTGGAAGACGGCGACCAGGATGCCGTAGGCGGCACCCACCGACAGCAGGTTCAGCACGATCGAGGTGAGCGCGACGGTCAGGGAGCGGAACGAGAGCAGCATCAGGACGAACGCGAACACGATCACGAAGACGAACACCGGAACAACCGACCCGAGCAACTGCTCACTGAAGTCCTTCGACCCGGCGACCTGACCGGTGACCGGCGCCTCGACCCCGTCGACCTGGCCGAGCGTCGCGGGCCGTACCTCGTCGCGCAGGATGTCCAGGCTGGCGCCCGCCTCGTCCAGATCGGAGCCGCCGACCAGCGGGACATAGACGAAGGCGATGTTGTGTTCGTCGTGCACCTTGATCTCGACCGGGCCGCGCGAGGCACCCGAACTCACCGCCCGCTCCCGGAACTCGGCGAGTGCCGACCGCACCTCGGGGGCGTTGATGTCGGCGGCCCTGACGACCACCTCGGCGGGCTCGGACCCGCCCGGGAAGGCTTCGTTGACCCGCTCGTAGGTCTGGACGATCGGCAGTGAGTCGCCGAACTCCTGGTCCAGGGTGAGTTCCTGGGTCTTCATCCCCACCGCGGGCGCCGCCACCGCCAGCAGCGCGCCCACCGCCACCACCACCGACACCACCGGCCGGGCCAGGACGCCCTTGAGGACCGCGCTCCAGAACCGGCTGCCGCTGTTGCCCGCCGTGCTGCGGCGCCGCAGGAACGGCACCCGCCCCTTCTCCACCCGCTCGCCCAGCAGCGACAGCACCGCGGGCAGCACGGTCACCGAACCGACCATCGCGACCGCCACCACGATCAGCGAGGCCAGCCCCATCGCCTCGAACTCGGCGATCCCGGTGAACAGCATCCCCGCCATCGCCACACACACCGTCACCCCGGACACCACGATCGCCCGGCCACTGGTCGCGGCGGCGATCTCCAGCGCCCGCCGAGCATCCCGCCCGGCCTGCCGCTCCTCGCGCTCCCGGCGCAGATAGAACAGGCAGTAGTCGACCCCGACCGCCAGACCGACCAGCAGCATCACGGAGTTGGCGGTGTCGCTCATCGGCATCAGATGGCTGACGAGCCCCATCAGGCCCATCGTCGCCATGATCGCGGTGATCGCCAGCAGCACCGGCACCAGGGCCGCGACCAGCGCGCCGAACGCGATCAGCAGAATGCCGAGCGCCACCGGCACCGCCGAGTACTCGGCCTGCTTGAAGTCGTCGCCGAACGCGTCGTCGAACGTCTTCATCATGCTGGCGCCGCCGATCTCCTCGATCCGCAGCGACCCATGCTCCGACTGGACCTTCCCGACCGCGTCCAGCACCGGCTGCACCCGCTCGCCCGCGGTGTCGGAATCGCCGCGCATATCGAACTGCACCAGCGCGCTGCGCCCGTCCTCGGAGACGGTCCCGGTGTCGTAGGGGGAGGAGATCCCGGTGACCTCGCCGGTCGCGTCGACCGCGGCGGTCACCGCGTCGACCGCCGCGCGGAACGCCTCGTCGGTGGCCTTCAGCGAGCCGTCCCGCGACTGGATCAGCACCGACTCACCGGCCGGCTCCTCGATCCCGGCGTCCTCGATGATCCTCGCCGCGGTCTGCGTCTCCCCCTTGAGCTGCTCGCTGTCCTTCACCTCGACCGTGCCGGCCGCACGGCCGAGCCCCAGCGCCAGCGCCACGAACAGCACCCAGATCCCGACGGCCGCCCATCGGTGCCGGGCACTCCAGCCGCCGGCCCGCGCGGCGATGCCCCGCACTCTTCTGTGTCCGTTCCCCATGACGGGCCGCCCCCTCGCGCACGGTGGCCGCCTGCTGCAACCACCCTCCGCATCGAAGGTATGGGCGGGATAAAACCATCTCGTCGTACTGTCCGGTGAAAGGAAACCGGCCGGGATCATCCCCTCGGCCCCCGTTCCGTCCCCTCCCGGGAGGACATCGGCCCCTTACACCTATCGCCCCTTCTCCGGGACACCGCTCAGGGTCCGAACGCCCCCGATGTCCTTACAAATGCCATTACCCAGGCTTGTTGAACAAGTCACAGCCGGCCGCAGAGGTTGATCCGACGCCCGTCCTTCGGCGAGAGTTTCGCCGTACACAGCGGCCGTCGTGCCCACCCCCACGGGGCACGACGGCCGCATACAGTGACCCGATGACGACCCGGACGACGACCTACGCGGCCCTGCTGCGCGGCATCAACGTCGGCGGCAGCCGCAAGCTCCCGATGGCCGAACTGCGCACCCTGATGGAGGGCCTCGGCCATCTCGGGGTCCGCACCTATCTCCAGAGCGGCCAGGCCGTCTTCACCGCGTCCCACGGGGACGAGGACACCCTCGCGGCCGAACTCGCCGAGGCGGTGGAGCAGCGCTTCGGATTCCGGGTCGACCTGCTGGTCCGCGACCACACCTACCTCCAGGCCGTCGCCGACGCCTGCCCCTACCCGGCCGCCGAACTGGAGCCCCGGCAGCTCCATGTCACCTATTTCTCGGCCCCGGTGGACGACTCCCGCTTCACCGGCGTCGACCGGACGGCGTTCCTCCCCGAGGAGTTCACCCTCGGCGACCGCGCGCTCTACCTCTACGCCCCCGAGGGCCTGGGCCGCTCCAAACTCGCCGAGACCTTGTCCAAACCCCGCCACACCAAGGGCCTGACGGCAACAACGCGCAACTGGAACACGGTCGTCAAACTCGTCGAACTGACAGCAACGCCCTGACCGGTGAGGCTTTCAGGGGCGCTGGGGGTACCCCCTCTGGGGGAGAACTGCGCGCTCAGCCCCCACTCACCCGCACCGGCCCCACCACCGTCACGCCCCCACCGCCACCGCCCCCACAGAAGCCCGAGCCTCCTCGAACCGCTGAAGCACCACCCGAGCCACCTCCACCCCATCCCCCAACACCTCACCCACCACATCCGCCCCCGCGACCCCCGCCCCCCGGGCGATCCGGTCCGGCAAGAACCCCGGCGCCAGCACATACGGCGCCACCACCACCCGCTCGCACCCCGCCGAGAACAACTCCCGCACCGCGTCCTCGGTCCGAGGCAGCCGCGCCGACGCGTACGCGGGCGTCACCGCCCGCCACCCCCCACGTCGCCGCCACTCCCGCGCCAGCCGCCCGATCACCGCGATGGCCTCGGGATCCGTCGACCCCGCCGACGCCAGCACCACCCCCGTCGAGGACCGGTCGCCGTCGGTCAACCCGGCCTCGTACAGCCGTCGTTCCAGGCCCGCGACCAGCAGCGGGGACGGGCCCAGGACCGCCGCCTGCCGTACCCGCATCCCCGGCGGAGCCTCCCGCAGCACCGCCGGGATGTCCGCCTTGGCGTGGAACGCCCGGGTCAGCAGCAGCGGCAGGGCGATGACATCGTCCACGCCCTCCGCCGCCAGGGAGGCCAGCACCGCCGGGACGGAGGGGAGGTTGAAGTCCAGGAACCCGGTCTCCACCCGCAGCCCCGGCCGCAGCGACCGGACGCGCGCCACCAGGGCGTGCACGGTCGCGGCGTGCCGTGGGTCACGGCTGCCGTGGGCGACGACGACGAGAACGGGCTCCTGGCTCCGGTGGAACATCGCGGTCAGCTCTTCACCAGCAGCCCGCGACTGCGCAGCACCCGCCGCTCCAGCGGACTGAAGATCAGCAGATCGATGGCGATACCGACGGTCAGGATCAGCAGGATCGCCAGGAACACCATGGACATGGAGCTGGTGTTGCGCCCGTTCTCCAGCAACTGGCCGAGTCCGACGCCGAGATCCGGCGAGGACGCGATGATCTCGGCGGCCATCAGCGACCGCCAGGAGAACGCCCAGCCCTGCTTCAGACCGGCCAGATAGCCCGGCAGCGCGGCCGGCATCACGATGTGCCAGGTGCCCTTCAGCCCGGTCGCGCCCATCGTGCGCCCGGCCCGCAGGAACAGCGGCGGCACCTGGTTCACGCCCGACACCAGCCCGTTGGCGATGGACGGCACCGCGCCGAGCAGGATGACCGCGTACATCATCTGGTTGTTCAGGCCCAGCCAGATCACGGCCGGCGGGACCCAGGCCACCGACGGCAGGGACTGGAGGCCGGACAGGATCGGGCCGATCGCGGCGCGCACGAACCGGACCCGCGCCACCAGCAGCCCGAGCGGGGTGCCGATGGCGAGCGCCAGCAGGAAGCCGAGCAGACCGCGCGAGACACTCGTCCAGATGTAGCCGATGAGATCGCCCTTGAGCCAGGCGCTCTCGACCTCGCTCCACACCGACCCGGGCGAGGGCAGCTTGCTCGGGTCGTCGACCACGTCGAAGGTGATCAGCGCCTGCCACACCGCCACCACCAGCACGATGGCGATGATCGGCGGCAGCACCTTCTGCACCAGCGTGGTGCGCCACGGGGTGCGGCCCGTCTGGACCGTGTCGAGGGCGTCGAGCCCCGCCTCGACACTGGCCAGATCCTGGCGTTCCTGGCCGTCCTTGGCGACGGAGGTGTCAGTGCTGGCCATGACGGCGGATCTCCCCACGCAGTTCTTCGGTGATCTCCCGGGACAGCTCCGCGACATCCGCGTCCTCGATGCGGCGCGGCTGCGGAATGTCCACGGTCCATTCGCGGGCGATCCGGCCCGGCCGCGACGACAGCAGCACCACCCGCTGGGCGAGCCGCACCGCCTCGCGCACGTTGTGCGTCACGAACAGCACCGAGACACCCGTCTCGCTCCAGATCCGGGTCAGCTCGTCGTGCAGCACGTCCCGGGTGATGGCGTCGAGCGCGGCGAACGGCTCGTCCATCAGCAGCAGCCTGCTGTCCTGGGCGAGCGAGCGGGCCAGGGCCACCCGCTGGCGCATCCCGCCGGACAGCTCGTGCACCCGCTTGCCGTACGCCCCCTGGAGCCGGACCAGCTCCAGCAGTTGCTCGGCGCGCTCGCGGCGCAGCGGCTTGGCCACCCCGCCGAGCTTCAGCGCCAGTTCGATGTTCTTGCCGGCTGTCAGCCAGGGGAACAGCGCGTGCTCCTGGAACATCAGCGCCGGCCGGCCGTCCGTGCTGATGGCCCCGGCGCTGGGCCGGTCCAGGCCCGCCACCAGGTTCAGCAGGGTGGACTTGCCGCAGCCCGAGGCTCCCAGGAGGGTGACGAACTCACCCGGGGCGACATCGAGCGTGATGTCGTCCAGGACGAGCTGCTGCCCGGCGGGGCCTGCGAAGGACTTCGAGACATGATCGATACGGGCGGCGTGCTCCGCCGCCGTGCCGGCATCGGCGGCCTTGGCAAGGGTCGTCGTCACCATGGTCGTCACCTCCTGGGATGTCATCGGGGCTTACGAAGAGACGCCGAGCCCGGCGTCCTCCACCGTGGCCTCGCCCTCCGCGGCGAGGACCTTGTTCAGCAGCGTGAGGTCGTAGATCCCGACCAGGTCGGGCTCCTCCAGCAGACCGGCCTGGACCGCGTGGTCCGCCTGGGTGTTCAGGGTGCTGGCCAGCGGGTCATTGGTGATCTGGATGGACTCCCACGCCGGGTCGAGCACCTCGGCGGGCAGCGGCTTGCCGGTGTCGGCCTCCAGCTGCGCGTTCGCGGACGCCTTCGCCTTGTCCGGGTTGGCGTTGATCCAGGTGTTGGTCTTCACCGCGGCCCGCAGCACGGCCTCCACCGCCGCCGGGTGCTCGGTGAGGAACTTCTGCGACACGATGATGTTGGTGATCACGAACTTCTCGTCCGGCCACAGGCTCGCCTCGTCCAGCAGCACCTTCGCGCCCTCGGCGACCAGCTTCGACGCGGTCGGCTCCGGCACCCAGGCACCGTCGATGGAACCGGACTTGTAGGCGTCGGGGGCCACGCTGTTCTCGGTGCGGACCACCGAGACATCGCCCTTGCCGGACTCCGCGTCGACCTTCCAGCCCTGTTCCTTGATCCAGTTGAGGAAGGCGATGTCCTGGGTGTTGCCGAGCTGCGGGGTGGCGATCTTCTTGCCCTTGATGTCGTCCAGGGTCTTGATCTTGTCCGGGTTGACCACCAGCTTCACCCCGCCGGACGCCGAACCGCTGATGATCCGCAGGTTCTTTCCGCCGGACTGGGTGTAGCCGTTGATGGCGGGGGAGGGGCCGATCCAGCCGATGTCGATGGAGCCCGAGTTCAGCGCCTCGATCTCCGAGGGGCCCGCGTTGAAGGTGGCGTACTCGGGCTTGGTGGCGCCCAGTTCGTCCTGGAAGATGCCCTGTTCGCGGCCGACGAGCGCGGTCGCGTGGGTCAGATTGCCGAAGTACCCGATCCGGACCGAGTCCAGACCGTCGATCTTCTCCGCCCCGGCCGCGACCTCGGTGGTGTCATTGTCCGTGGACTCGGAGCCATAGCCGCAGGCGGCGAGGGTGAGCAGGGGAAGCGCGGCTATCGCCGCGAGGGAGCGGCGGAGGGAGATTCTGGCAGGCACGGGAGGTGTTCCTCTCGGTGGCCCGGCGGTCACGGCCCTGTCAGGGCGTGGCCGGGAGGTCGGCTGGTTTTCGCCGTGCGCGAGGCGCGTGGCGCAGTGCGGTGGTCGTCGGACAGGGCATCGCGGAGGTCACGCGGTTCACGCACATCGCGCCACTCCGCCCTGTCCGCTGCCGAGGGTGCCGCTGCCGACGCGGCCACCCTCTTTCGCGAACGTGGAGAAGAAATCGGTCGACGTCATCTCAGCTGCCGCCCCCGCCCGTCTCGATCCGGTCTTTTCGGGTCCCGCTCATGTCAGAAGTCCCACCCGTCGTCCTCGGCGGCGTCCCGCACCGGCTCGGGGGAGGCGAACGATTCGCCGACCATGCCCGCGGTGAGCGTGGTGCCGTCGGCGGGGTCGATCAGGATGAAGGAGCCGGTGCGCCGCGAGTCCGCGTAGGAGTCGGCGGGCAGCGGCTCGGCGGTACGGATCTTGACCCGGCCGATGTCATTGGCGACGAGCCGCCCCGGGTGCGGGTGCAGCGACAGATCGTCCAGCGTCAGCCGGGACGGGATGTCCTTGACGATCGCCTTGACCGTCCGGGTGCCGTGCTTGAGCAGCACCCGGTGCCCGACGGTCAGCGGCTGGTCGGCGACATGGCAGACGGTAGCCTCCACATCCTGGCTGATGGCGGGGACATCGGAGCTGGGCACGAGCAGATCGCCGCGCGAGATGTCGATGTCGTCGGCCAGCAGCAGTGTCACCGACTGCGGGGTCCAGGCCACCCGGACCGGCTCACCGAGCAGATCGATACCGCTGACCGTGGTGGTCCGCCCGGACGGCAGCACGGTGACCGGGTCGCCGACCCGGAACGAACCGGCGGCGATCTGCCCGGCGTAGCCCCGGTAGTCGGGGTGCTCGGCGGTCTGCGGCCGGATCACGTACTGCACGGGCAGCCGGGCGTGGCAGTGCGCCAGATCATGGCTGACCGGCACGGTCTCCAGATGCTCCAGCACGGTCGGGCCGCCGTACCAGTCCATGTGCGCGGACGGCTCCACCACGTTGTCGCCGTCCAGCGCGGAGATCGGGATCGCGGTGACCTCGGGGACCCCCAGCTCGGTGGCGTACGCGGTGAACTCCTCCGCGATGGCCGCGAACACCTTCTCCTCGTAGCGCACCAGGTCCATCTTGTTGACCGCGAGGACCACGTGCGGGACCCGGAGGAGGGCGGCGATGGCCGCGTGCCGGCGGGTCTGCTCGACCACTCCGTTGCGGGCGTCGACCAGGACGACGGTCAGTTCGGCGGTGGAGGCGCCGGTGACCATGTTGCGGGTGTACTGCACATGGCCGGGGGTGTCGGCGAGGATGAAGCGGCGGCGAGGGGTGGCGAAGTAGCGGTAGGCGACATCGATGGTGATGCCCTGCTCGCGCTCGGCGCGCAGCCCGTCGGTCAGCAGCGCCAGATCGGGCCCCTCCTGGCCCCGGCTCGCGGAGACCCGTTCGACCGCCTCCAGCTGATCGGTGAGGATCGACTTGGAGTCGTGCAGCAGCCGTCCGACGAGCGTCGACTTGCCGTCGTCCACGGAACCGGCGGTGGCGAACCGCAGCAGGGTGGTGGCCGCCAGTTCCTCGGCGGACAGGGCCGATGTGGTGGTGGTCATGGCTAGAAGTACCCCTCGCGCTTGCGGTCTTCCATCGCGGCCTCGGACAGCTTGTCGTCGGCGCGGGTCGCGCCCCGCTCGGTCAGCCGGGAGGCGGTGATCTCCGCGATCACGGCGTCCAGCGTGGTCGCGTCGGAGTCGACCGCGCCCGTGCAGGACATGTCACCGACCGTGCGGTAGCGGATGAGCCGCTTCTCGACGGTCTCGCCGTCCTTGGGCCCGCCCCACTCCCCGGCGGTCAGCCACATGCCCGCCCGCCGGAACACCTCCCGCTCATGCGCGAAGTAGATCTCCGGCAGCTCGATGCCCTCCCGGGCGATGTACTGCCACACATCCAGCTCGGTCCAGTTGGAGAGGGGGAAGACACGGACGTGCTCGCCGGGGGCGTGACGGCCGTTGTACAGATTCCACAGCTCGGGGCGCTGCCGACGCGGATCCCACTGGGAGAACTCATCGCGCAGCGAGAACACCCGCTCCTTCGCCCGTGCCTTCTCCTCGTCCCGGCGTCCGCCCCCGAAGACCGCGTCGAACTTCTCGCTCTGGATCTTCTCGGTGAGAGGGACGGTCTGGAGCGGGTTGCGGGTGCCGTCGGGGCGCTCGCGCAGGACGCCCCGGTCGATGTAGTCCTGCACGGAGGCCACATGCAGCCGCAGGCCGTGCTGCTCGACCGCCCGGTCCCGGTAGTCCAGGACCTCGGGGAAGTTGTGCCCGGTGTCGACGTGCAACAACGAGAACGGGACGGTGGCCGGGGCGAATGCCTTCAGGGCCAGATGCAGCATGACGATGGAGTCCTTGCCGCCGGAGAAGAGGATCACCGGCCGTTCGAACTCGCCCGCCACCTCGCGGAAGATGTGCACCGCCTCGGACTCCAGCGCGTCCAGATGCGACAGCGCGTACGGACTGCCGGTCTCCTCGGTGAGGTTGACCACGGTCGTCATACCAGTCCCCTCTCACTGAGCAGCGCGGAGACCGATGCCGCGGACTCCTCGACACTCTGGTGCTGCGACTCGATCCGGAGATCCGGCGACTCGGGCGCCTCGTAGGGGTCGTCCACCCCGGTCAGCCCGGTCAGTTCACCGGCGGCCTGCTTGGCGTACAGCCCCTTCACATCCCGCTCGCTGCACACCTCCACCGGCGTCGCCACATGCACCTCGATGTAGGCGGCCCCGCTCTTCTGGTGGCGCCCCCGGACCGCCTCCCGGCTGTCGGCGTAGGGCGCGATCACGGGGACCAGGGCCAGCACCCCGTTACGGGCGAGCAGTTCGGCCAGGTAGCCGATGCGCCGGACGTTGGTGTGCCGGTCCTCGCGGGAGAAGCCGAGGCCCGCGGAGATGAACTCACGGATCTCGTCGCCGTCGAGCACCTCGACCCGGTGGCCGTCGGCGCGCAGCCGCCCGGCCAGCTCGTACGCGATGGTGGTCTTGCCGGCGCTCGGCAGACCTGTGAGCCATACGGTGGCTCCGGTCGTCACGGGGGTCTCCTGGTTCGTCGGAAGCGTGGCGGGTGGTGAAGGCGTGGCCATGGTCAGCCGTGCAGTCCGCACTCGGTCTTGCCGCGGCCCGCCCAGCGGCCGGCCCGCGCGTCCTCGCCGGCCAGTACCCGGCGGGTGCAGGGGGCGCAGCCGACCGAGGCGTAGCCGTCCATCAGCAGCGGGTTGGTCAGCACGCCGTGCTCGGCGACATAGGCGTCCACATCGTCCTGGGTCCAGCGGGCGATGGGGGAGACCTTCACCTTCTGGCGCTTGTCGTCCCAGCCGACGACCGGGGTGTTCGCCCGGGTCGGGGACTCGTCGCGGCGCAGCCCGGTGGCCCACGCCTGATAGCCCTTCAGCCCCTCTTCCAGCGGGCGCACCTTGCGGAGCTTGCAGCACAGATCGGGGTCGCGGTCATGGAGCCGGGGGCCGTACTCGGCGTCCTGCTCGGCGACCGTCTGCCGGGGGGTGAGGGTGATGACCTTGACGTCCATCACGGCCTCCACGGCGTCCCGGGTGCCGATGGTCTCCTCGAAGTGGTAGCCGGTGTCGAGGAAGACGACGTCCACCCCGGGCATCGCGCGGGAGGCGAGGTGGGCGACCACCGCGTCCTCCATGGAGGAGGTCACACAGAAGCGCCTGCCGAAGGTACCGGCCGCCCACTGGAGGATCTCCAGTGCGGAGGCGTCCTCCAGATCGCGGCCCGCCCGCTCGGCGAGCGCTTTGAGATCGTCGGTCGTGGGGGCTTGTGTCAGGGCGGTCATATCCCGTCCCCTCCCGTGGTGTCGGTCCGAAGTCCCCGGGACAGCAGTCCGAGGAACTTCAGCTGGAATGCGCGGCTGCACGCCGCGCATTCCCAGGCGCCATGACCTTCCTCGCTGGGTCGTAGGTCTTCGTCGCCGCAGTAGGGGCAGTAGAAGGGCGCGGCACGCTCGCTCACCGGACACCCCCGGCCGTGGTCGCGGTGTCTTCCCAAAGGCTCGCGGCGCGGGTCATGACAGCGCCTCCCCCGCGGTGCGTGCCGCTCATGACAGCGCCTCCTCGGAGGCCCGCGCCGCCCAGGTCGCGAAGCGCTCGCCGTTCTCGCGCTCGGCCTCGAACCGCTTCAGCACCCGCTCGACATAGTCGGGCAGTTCGTCGGAGGTGACCTTCAGTCCGCGCACCTTGCGGCCGAAACCGGCCTCCAGACCGAGCGCGCCGCCCAGGTGCACCTGGTAGCCCTCGACCTGCTCGCCCGCCTCGTTCAGCATCAGCTGGCCCTTGAGACCGATGTCCGCCACCTGGATACGGGCGCAGGCGTTGGGGCAGCCGTTGATGTTGATGGTGACCGGCTCGGCGAACTCCGGCATCCGCCGCTCCAGTTCGTCGATCAGCGAGGCGCCGCGCGCCTTGGTCTCGACGATGGCCAGCTTGCAGAACTCGATGCCGGTGCAGGCCATCGTGCCGCGCCGGAACGGGGAGGGGGTGACCGTGAGGTCCAGCGCCTCCAGTGCCTCGCTCAGCGAGGCGACCTGGTCCTCCTCGATGTCCAGCACGACCATCTTCTGCTCGGCGGTGGTCCGCACCCGGCCCGAGCCGTGCGCCTCGGCCAGTTCGGCGATCTTGGTGAGGGTGGCGCCGTCGACCCGGCCGACGCGCGGCGCGAAACCGACGTAGTAGCGGCCGTCGTTCTGCCGGTGGGCGCCGACATGGTCGCGCCAGCGCTCGACGGGCTGGGCGGGGGCGGGGCCGTCGGCCAGGGGGCGCCCCAGGTACTCGTCCTGGAGGACCTGGCGGAACTTCTCCGGGCCCCAGTCGGCGACCAGGAACTTCAGCCGGGCGCGGGTGCGCAGCCGCCGGTAGCCGTAGTCCCGGAAGATGGAGATGACGCCCTCGTAGACCTCGGGGACATCGGCCAGCGGGACCCAGGCGCCGAGGCGGACGCCGATCTTGGGGTTGGTGGAGAGGCCGCCGCCGACCCAGAGGTCGAAACCGGGGCCGTGCTCGGGGTGGTTGACCCCGACGAAGGCGATGTCGTTGATCTCGTGCGCCACGTCCAGCAGCGGGGAGCCGGAGATCGCGGACTTGAACTTGCGGGGCAGGTTGGAGAATTCCTTGTTGCCGATGACCCGGCGCTGGATCTCCTCGATCGCCGGGGTGCCGTCGATGATCTCGTCGGCGGCGATGCCCGCGACCGGGGAGCCCAGGATCACCCGGGGGGTGTCGCCGCACGCCTCGGTGGTGGACAGGCCCACGGCCTCCAGCCGGTTCCAGATCTCGGGCACGTCCTCGATCCGGATCCAGTGGTACTGCACATTCTGCCGGTCGGTGAGGTCCGCGGTGCCGCGCGCGAACTCCTGCGAGATCTCGCCGATGACCCGCAGCTGGCGGGTGGTCAGCCGGCCGCCGTCGATCCGGACCCGCAGCATGAAGTACTCGTCGTCCAGCTCCTCCGGCTCCAGGATCGCGGTCTTGCCGCCGTCGATCCCGGGCTTGCGCTGGGTGTAGAGGCCCCACCAGCGCATCCGGCCGCGCAGATCGTTGGGGTCGATGGAGTCGAAGCCGCGCTTGGAATAGATCGTCTCAATGCGTGTCCGTACATTGAGACCGTCGTCGTCCTTCTTGAACTGCTCGTTCCCATTGAGCGGGGTGTGATGTCCGACGGCCCACTGGCCCTCGCCGCGGTGACGGCTCACCTTGCGGCGGGGCGCGGAGGCGGCGGGCTTCTCGGGGGTGGCGGCCATGGTGAATACGTCCTTCGGGACCGGCGGAAAGCAGCTCTGACCTGCGCGTTACGGGCGCATGGCGGCAGGCTTGCGCGACTTTGCGCAAAGGAAGGGGTGACGCGGGGATGCGGCGGTGCTGATGCGGTCAGCCCGCCGGACAGATGGCGCTGGACATACGGCCGAGGTCGACGTGCCGTCGGCTCACCAAGGCGATTCCAGTTCCAGACATGACGGAAGCGTGGCACGGCGTTCTGGACACAGTCCAGCATTATCCACGATGCGGACACCCTTGTCCCGAAGGGTGAGACAAGGGTGTGATCGGTCACATGGTCCGCGGCGGGGCTTGTCGACGCAGGTCAGGCAGGGTACGCACCAGGCCAGGGGCCGGGTGTCGCCACCTCCCGCTCCTCCTCGACCCTGGTGTCGAACAGGGTGAAGCCCCGGCGCAGATAGTTGTCCATCGCGTGCTCGCCGTCCTTGCTGCACGTATGCAGCCACACCCGCTTGGTCACGGCCATTCCCGGCCACCGCTCGGCCAGGTCCCAGGCGCGGGCGGCCCCGTACGACAGCAGCTGACCGCCGATCCGGCGGCCCCGGAAGGCCGGGATCAGGCCGAAGTACTCGATCTCCACGACCCCGTCGTCCCCGGCGGCCAGTTCCACATAGCCGGCCGGTGTCCCCCGGTCGTAGGCCACCCAGGTCTCCGTGCCCGGCCGTGCCAGCCGCTCGCGCCACTGCTCGTACGTCCAGCCGAGCCGGTCCGTCCAGCGGATGTCCTGGCCGACGGAGGCGTAGAGGTAGCGGCTGAACTCGGGGGAGGGGACCTCGGCGCGGACGATCCGGACGTCACCCTCGGGCGCGGCGGCGGGCAGCAGGTCGGAGCGGTCGGTCTGCTCCAGGGACCAGGTGGTCACGGCGATGTTGCTCATGCCGGTCAGGGAATCATCCGGCGGGCGGGTCTGTCATCCACCGGCTCTTTCGCGACCGGGGCCGGGTCAGCCCAGCGCGCCGTCCACCGAGGCCAGCGGGAGGGCGTAGAGGGTACGGCCCGACTGGGACCACAGCTCGCCCGTCTCCTCCCAGTACGACAGCGGTGCCGCCGGTCCGCTCCAGCAGTCGCGCAGCTCCTCCGCGCCGCACTCGGCGGCCCTGGCGCCCTCGTCGTCCTGGCGCCAGAGGCTGCCGTTGTCGCCGGTGTCGTCGGCGGGGCGGGTGAGATACCAGTCCGACCCGTGGGACAGCACCCCGCGCACATCGGTGGCCTCGGTCCGGTACGCCTCCGCCGGCGCGGCCAGCCCGCCCGCGCCGGTGGCCAGCGGGCCCGTGAAGGAGTCCTCGGGGGTCAGCGGATAGCGCCAGAGCCTGCTGCCGCGCTCGGCGCCGGTCGGCACCCACTCCCCGGCGACCAGGGTGTCCGGGGCGGTGCTGCGGTCCAGCGAGAGGGCGTCGGGCTGGACCCCGCCGCCGGTGGCCCGGTAGGTGGCGACCGCGGGCAGGACGAACCGCTGTCCGGCGGCCGACCAGCCGTCGGCGACCCGGCCGACCTCCGCCGCGGCGACCGTGGTGCGGTGGATGCGGTCCAGATCGAAGACGTACAGCGCGTCGGCGTCGCCCTCGGTGGTGGTGACCATCAGCTTGTCGCCGTACCAGACCATGCCGGTCATTCCGGAGAACAGGCCCCGGTAGTCGTGGCCCCCGTCGACCGGGACGACCAGCAGGGCCCAGGAGTAGGCGGGGTGGGTCTCGGCGTCGGCGTCGACGAAGGCGACCCGGGCGAGATCGGCGGTGGGGCCGGTGCCCTGGCCGGACCAGCCGGAGAGGATCACCTTGTGGCGCCCCCAGCGGCCGTCGTCGTCGGCGTCGCCGGAGGTGGTGACCGCGCCGGGCGTCCAGCCCCGGATGTCGGCCGGGTCCCAGCAGTAGGCGCGGGTGGCGGCCGGGGCGACGGGCAGCGCGGCCCGGTCGGCGGACGGACATCGCTCGGCGTCCCGCAGCTCGCCCTCGGGTTCGGCCAGGACGGTGCTCACCCCGACGGGGTCGCCCAGTCCGGCGGAGAGCCGGTCCAGGGCGGCGCCGGGCACCGGGTCCTCGGTGAGGCCCAGGGAGGCGGTGGCGTGCGCGGCGAGCGGCTTGAGCGGGCCCGGGTCGTCACCGCCGGTGGCCTGGGAGGCGCTGATCAGGGTGGCGGTGGCGGTGAGCGCCAGCGCGGTTCCGGCCAGGGTGGCGCGCAGTGCCCTGCCCCGCTTGCGCCGACGGTGTCTGCCGCGTTGCTTCATGGATCCTCCCGAGGCCGGGCCAACTGCGCCTGATGATCCGTACGTTGACTGAGGAGCAGATGGGGTGGCCCGTAGGGATGCTACGTCAGGTGACGGTGTCCGCGGAGGAAGACGCCGTAAAACGCCGTGCGCCGATCACCGCGGGGGCGGTGGAGGCGGGCAGCAGATCGCGGGGGTCGGCGGGCAGCAGCAGCTCCACCTCGGCACTTTCGCAGAAACGATACGGCCGATGTTCCAGCAGGCCGCCGAGGTAGCGCCGCACGCGCGAGACCTCCGCGCGGACGGTCACCGTGCGTGCCGGATCGCCGAACATCTCCTCGGCGAGCCCCGCCGCGCTGCGGCCGGACCGGTGCGTCGCCAGAAGGTAGAGCAGCTCGGCGTGGCGCGGGCTCAGCTCCCGGCGCCAGGTGCCCGCGCCGCCGGACACCTCGACCGTCCAGCGGCGGGTCCGGCTGAGGTCCAGCACCACCCGGGCACCGTCCTGGAGGGACGGCTCGTCGGCGATCCGCAGCAGCCAGCCGCCGCCCAGCGGCTCCACCTCGCACACCCCGAGCCCCGGCACGGCCCGCCGCCCCGGACCGCACCCCTTGGGCAGCGCGACCCGGCCGGGGTACGGCAACCCGGTGACCGCCGCCGTCCAGCCGTCCCGGTCCACCGCCACCGCCCGGCCGCCGATCCGGGCCAGCACCGGCGCCGCCACCGCCCGCAGCCGGTCCAGGTCGCCCGAGTGCCGCTCGCGCAGCCGGGCCTCCGCCAGCTTGGCCACCGAGTCGACCCAGGCGAGCGTCGCCGGGTGCATGGTCTCCAGGGGGCCGCTGATGTCGACCACACCGAGCAGCCGCCCGTCGCGCGGGTCGGTGATCGGCGCCCCGGCGCAGGTCCACTCGGCGTGGGTGGCGACGAAGTGCTCGGAGGCGAAGACCTGCACCGGGCGCCGGACCACCGCCACCGTGCCGACCCCGTTGGTGCCCACCACGTCCTCGCGCCAGTCGGCGCCCGGCTCGAAGCCGATCACATCGGCGCTGCGCAGCACCGGCGCACTGCCCTCCCGCCACAGCACCCGGCCCTCCTCGTCGGCCACCACCATGATGTGCCGGGCGGCGTCCGCGACCGACAGCAGACCCTGGCGCAGCACCGGCAGCACCTCGCGCAGCGGTGAGGACTCCCGGCGCCGCAGCACCTCGTCCCCGCTCAGCAGCCCGGCGCGGACCGGCTGGTCGGGGTCGACGCCGCTGCGCAGCACCCGCCCCCAGGACTGCTCGATCACCGGGCGGGCCGCGACCCGGGAGCGCTGCCCGGCCAGCCGCGCGTCGCGCGTCTCGCTGAGTATCCGGGCCGCGCGCGCCGCGTCCACGGCGGCGAGTTGCCTCACCTGCGCCCGCGCCTTCACCACTGGTTTCCTCCCCGCAGAGCCCTGTCCGTCATCGGATGTCAAGCGCCGGCACCCGCGCTTTCCGGTCGCGTTCCCCCGGTCCGTCCATACTGCCCGTCCGCCGGTAACGGACGGGCACAGTCCGCGCACACACGCGTTCAAAGTTGCAACCCTCTGCAACCCTGGTGAACCACCGCACGGTGGCTGAAACTTGAGCCACGTCGCCCCTGCGGGCGTACGTGGGCCCGTTGATCGGGCCACCGTCGCGGGGGTGGTGCCGTGTCGGCGCAGCACCACCTCCGCTACGACCGGATCTCCGGCGAACCCCAGGCGGGCGCCGTCCGCCGGGGTGCCGGGCCGGTCTCTCAGGAGTGCGGCAGCGCCCGCTCCACCAGCTCCCTCAGCGGCAGACTGTGCGGCAGGGTGCCGAACGACGAGCCGCCGTCACCGCCCAGCCGCGCGGCGCAAAACGCGTCGGCGACCGCCGGCGGGGCGAACCGCACCAGCAGCGCCCCCTGGAGCACCAGCGCCAGCCGCTCGGTCAGCCGCCGCGCCCGCGCCTCCATGCCCTCCAGATCGGCCAGGTCGCCCAGCAGATCCCTCACCGCCCGGTCCAGCCGGTGATCCGCGCCCCGCGCGAGGCCCACCTCGCGCAGATAGGCGTCCAGCACGGCCGGTTCCCGGCGCAGCGCCCGCAACACATCCAGCGCCTGGACGTTCCCGGCCCCGTCCCACACCGAGTTCAGCGGTGACTCGCGCACCAGCAGCGGCAGCCCCGACTCCTCCACATAACCGTTTCCTCCCAAGCATTCGGCGGCCTCCACCACCAATGGCGGACACCGCTTGGTCACCCAGTACTTGGCGATCGGCACCGCCAGACGCAGCAGCGCCCGCGCCTGCTCGCCCCCGTCGTCGCAGGCCGCCGCCAGCCGCAGGGTCAGCGTGGTCGCCGCCTCCGACTCCAGCGCCAGATCCGCCAGCACATTGCGCATCAGCGGCCGGTCCAGCAGCGGCCCGCCGAACGCCCAGCGGTGCGCGCTGTGGTGCACCGCCTGCGCCACCGCCTGCCGCATCTGCGCCGCCGAGCCCAGCGCGCAGTCCAGCCGGGTCCCCGTCACCATCCGCATCATCGTCGCCACCCCGCGCCCCTCCGGGCCGACCCGGCGGGCCCAGGTGCCGTCGAACTCGACCTCGGCGGAGGCGTTGGACCGGTTGCCCAGCTTGTCCTTGAGCCGCTGGAGCAGGAACACGTTCCGGGTCCCGCCCTCCAGCACCCTCGGCACCAGAAAGCACGTCGGCCCCTCGGGCGCCTGCGCCAGCACCAGGAAGGCGTCCGACATCGGCGCCGAGCAGAACCACTTGTGCCCGGTCAGCTCATAGGTCCCGGCCCCGTCCATCGGACGCGCCCGGGTGGTGTTCCCGCGCACATCGGTGCCGCCCTGCTTCTCCGTCAGACACATCCCGACCAGCACCCCGGCCTTCTCCCGCGCCGGGCGCAGCCCCCGGTCGTACACCTCCGAGGTCAGCCGCGGCTCCCACTCGGCGGCCAGTTCCCCGTCGGCGCGCAGCGCGGACACCGCCGCGTGGGTCATCGACAGCGGGCAGGTGTGGCCCGCCTCGACCTGCGTCCACACCAGGAACGCCGCCGCCCGCCGGACGTGCCCGCCGGGCCGGGTCCAGGACGAGGTCAGGCCCGCGGAGACGCCCTTGCCCAGCAGCCGGTGCCACGCCGGATGGAACTCCACCTCGTCGATCCGATGGCCGTAGCGGTCATGGGTGCGCAGCCGCGGCGGGAACTCGTTGGCCTGCGCGCCCCACTCCTGTGCCTGCGCGGATCCGGCGGTCCGGCCCAGGGTGGTCAGCTCGGTACGGATCCCGGCGAGCGACTCCGGTTCAAGATGTTCGAGATGGCGTTCGACCGCTTCGACCAGCGCCCGGTCGGCCGAGTAGACGTCGTACCCGGTGAGCGGAGGTGGCTGGTTGACGACGGTGTGTGTGGTGCGTGGCATGGCCCGGAACTTACCGTGGGGTAGGGATTCGCCCGGTCCCGGGACACGGCTTCCGCTTCCGGCCCCCCACCTGGGTGAGTGATGCCTGGCCAGACGGATACCTTTGGGTCGTGCAGCCAGCAAGTGACCCCACGCAGACGCCGGGCCCCACGTCTCCCACGACCCCCGCGGCGTCCTCCGGCCGTCTGCATCGCGCGCGTGTCCTGTACCGGAACGTCTCCAAGCGCCGGACCGCGTGGCTGCTGGTCAAGGACACCGTCAACTCCTGTATCGAGTACCGCATCCTCGGGCTCGCCGCGGAGGCCGCGTTCTTCACCCTGCTGTCCGTGCCCCCGCTGCTGCTGAGCATGATCGGCCTGCTCGGCTACGTCGACGACTGGACCGGCACCGACACCATCTCCAGCCTGGAGACCAATCTGCTGGAGGCGTCCCGCACGGTCCTGTCCGACAAGGGCGTCACCGAGATCGCCAAACCGATCCTGGACGATGTGATGCGCGGCGGACGCCCCGACGTCATCTCCATAGGCTTCCTGTTCGCCCTCTGGTCGGGCTCGCGCGCGGTGAACGTCTTCATCGACACCATCACCGTGATGTACGGCCTCGACGGGGTGCGCGGCATCGTCAAGACCCGGCTGGTGTCCTTCCTGCTGTTCCTGGTCGCCCTGCTGGTCGGCTCGGTCGCGCTGCCGCTGATGGTGGCCGGGCCGGACGCCGTCCTGCGGGTGCTGCCCTGGTCGACGACGCTGGTCCAGGTCCTGTACTGGCCGGTGGTCATCCTGCTGTCGATCGCCTTCCTCACCACGCTCTACCACGTCTCCGTCCCGGTCCGTTCCCCTTGGATCGAGGACGTCCCCGGCGCCCTGGTCGCGCTCGGCATGTGGGTGCTCGGCAGCTTCCTGCTCCGCATCTATCTGGCGAACACCGTCGAGGGCGCCACCATCTACGGCTCCCTGGCCGCCGCCGTCGCCGTGCTCCTGTGGATCGGCGTGTCCGCCTTCGCCGTGCTGGTCGGCGCCGCCATGAACGCGGCCATCGACCGGGTCTGGCCCGCCGCCGCCACCGCCGCCGCCCGCGCCGCCAACGAACGGCTGCGCGAGGCGCAGGTCGAGGAGTACGTGGCCCGCGCCAAGGCCGCCCGCGCGGCCCACCCCGACGACCCCGACGACCCGGACATGCCCTCGGAGTTCCCCGAACGCTGGTCCCGCTTCCTGCCCCCCGAGGACGTCTCGTCCCGCTTCCGCACCCATGCCACCAGGACGCCGGGGAAGCAGGGCGAGCACGGCGGGCATGGGGGGCACGGAGAGCACGGGGGTCACGGGGGGCAGCGGCAGGGCGACGGGGACCAGCCGGACCGCTGGGATCACCGGGGCTACCGGGACTACCGGGACCACGGGGACCACCGGGACTACGGGGACCACTGACGGGCCGCCGCCGTCACCCCTTCCAGACGCCCTCCGCCGCAGACTCCCGGACGAAGTCCTCGAAGGTGCGCGGCGCACGGCCCAGAACCTCCCCCACCCCCTCCGAGAGATACGCGTTACGGCCGTCCAGGAGCCCCTCGAACACCTCCACCAGGAACGCGGCCTCCTCCTCCGGAAGACCGAAACCGGTCAGCGCCTCCTGGTACGCCGGGGCCGGGACCGAGCGGAACGTCAGCGGCCGGCCGGTGGCCGCGGCGATCTCCGCGACCGCCTCGCCGAACGACAGCAGCCGGCCCCCGGAGAGGTCGACCGCCCGCCCGACATAGCTGTCGCCCGAGGTCAGCGCCGTCACCACCACCTCCGCCACATCCCGCAGATCCACGAACGGCTCGCGCACCTCGCCCGCCGGGAAGACCAGCTCCCCGCGCCGCAGCTCGTCCGCGAGCTGCCCCTCGCTGAAGTTCTGCATGAACCACGCGCCCCGGACCACCGTCCAGTCCGCGCCCGACTCGCGCAGCGCCTCCTCGGTCGGCCGGGCCTGCACCTCACCCCGCCCCGACAGCAGCACCAGCCGCCGTACGCCCAGCGCCACCGCCTCATGGGCGAGCAGTCCGACCGCGCGGGTCGCGTCCGGCGCCCCCACGTCCGCCGGGTGCACCAGATACGCGGCGTCCGCGCCCCGCAGGGTGTCCGCCCAGGTCGTCCGGTCGTACCAGTCGAAGCCCTGGGCCCGGGACGCGGGCCGGACGGTCAGACCCGCCGCCCGCGCCGCGTCCGCGACCCGGCGCCCGCTGCGGCCGGACGCCCCGGTGACGACGACGGTCTCGATCCCCGTGTTCCGCGCGTTCTGTGCCTTCCGCGCGCTTTGCGTCTTCTGTGTGTTCTGCGTGTTCTGCGTCATGGGAACCAGTCAACGCCGGTGCGGCCCGGCCGCCCATCGCTGAACGGCTCATTCCCATAAGCGTCCGTCTACGCTGGGCGCCATGGACGCTCTCGCCGGTCTGCTGGAAGGCCCCCGTGCCCGGGGTGCCTTCATGATCCGGGCCTGTTTCGACCCGCCCTGGGCGATCCGGGTCGAGGACCGCGCCCCCCTCACCCTGATGCTGATGGTGCGCGGCGAGGCCTGGGTACGGCCCGACAGCGGCGACCCCGTACGGCTGCGCGCCGGCGATGTGGCCGTCGCCCGCGGCCCCGACCCCTACATCTGCTCCGACGCCCTCGACACCGCCCCGCAGGTGCGGATCCTGCCCGGCGGCGAGTGCCAGTACCCCGACGGCGCCTCCCTCAACGGCTCCATGGACCTCGGCGTCCGCACCTGGGGCAGCGGCCTCGACGGCGAGACCGTCATGCTGATCGGCACCTACCCCTGGCCCGGCGAGGTCAGCGCCCGGCTCCTGGACGCCCTGCCCCCGCTGCTCACCGTCGGCCCCGACCTCTGCGACTGCCCGCTCACCCCGTTCCTGATGGACGAGATCGTCCGCGACGAACCCGGCCAGGAGGTGGTCCTCGACCGGACCCTCGACCTGCTGGTCATCAACACCGTGCGCGCCTGGTTCTCCCGCCCCGAGGCCGCCGCGCCCGCCTGGTACCGGGCGATGTCCGACCCGGTCGTCGGCCGGGTGCTGCGGCTGCTCCAGGACGACCCCGCCCACCCCTGGACGGTCGCCACCCTCGCGGCCAAGGCCGGGGTCTCCCGCGCCGCCCTCGCCCGCCGCTTCACCGATCTCGTCGGCGAACCGGTGATGACCTACCTCACCGGCTGGCGCCTCGCCCTCGCCGCCGACCGGCTCCGCGACAGCGCCGACACCCTGGAGGCCATCGCCCGCCAGGTCGGCTACGGCAGCGCCTTCGCCCTGTCCAGCGCCTTCAAGCGGGTGTACGGGATCAGCCCTCAGGAACACCGCTCCCGCGCGGCGTAGCCTGGCGTACGTGTACCAGGAACGGACCTCCCGGCTGACCGGCGCGGTGCTCTGGACGAACACCCCGTCCGGCCGCCCCGGCACCGGCCGGGTCCTGCCCGACGGCTGCATGGACCTGCTCTGGCACGCCGGGGAACTCCTGGTCGCGGGCCCCGACACCCGGGCCCACCCCACCGGCCCCGCCGACGCCCCCTGGACCGGCCTGCGCTTCTACCCCGGCACCGCGCCCGCCCTGCTCGGGGTGCCCGCGCACGAACTGCGCGACCGCCGGGTGGCCCTCGCCGACCTGTGGCCCGCCGCCGAGGTGCGCCGGGCCTCCGCGCGGCTCGCCGCCGCCCCCGACCCGGGTGCCGCGCTGGAGGACCTGGCGCTGGAGCGGGCCGCGCGGGGGGCGCCGCCCGATCCGGCGCTGCGGGAGATCGTCGCCGCGCTCGACGCGGGCGCCCCGGTCGCCGCCACCGCCGACCGGCTCGGCGTCGGCGCCCGCCAGCTGCACCGCCGCTCGCTGGCCGCGTTCGGCTACGGCCCGAAGACCCTCGCCCGCGTCCTGCGCCTCCAGCGGGCCCTGGCCCTGGCCCGGGCGGGCGTCCCGTACGCCGAGACGGCGTCCCGCGCGGGGTACGCGGACCAGGCGCATCTGTCGCGGGAGGTGAAGGAGCTGACGGGGCTGCGGCTGGGGGAGTTGCTCGCGGGCTAGCGGGGCGGTCGGTCCGTGCCGGGGGCCAGCGGGGCGAACAGGTCCACGCCGTGGCCGTCCGGGTCGTGCACCACCGCGTACCGCTGGCCCCAGGGGGCGTCCCAGGGCTTCAGCTCGCCCTGGTGACCGGCCTGGACCAGCTCCTCGTAGACCCGGTCCACCTCGGCCGGGCTGTCGCAGAGCAGGGCGAGGGAGTGCCGGGAGCCGGTGGGCGGCTCGAAGCCGGGGTGGAAGGAGCGGACGCCGTCCTCCGTGTCCAGCAGCAGGCGCAGCCCGCCGGGCAGCGGGGCCTCCGCGTGGGGAGCGGTCTCCGAACCGTCCGGGAAGGCGAAGCCGAGCCGCCGGTAGAAGGCGACCGCGGCGGCCATGTCGGAGACGATCAGGCCGATGGCGTCGAAGCGTGGAGTCTTGGGGGTCATGGGGGCCACGTTAGGCGGGGGGCGGGGCGGGGGTCTTGAAGGAATCGGACAGGAGGGGGGCGTTCGGGGCGTTCGAACCCGCCGAGGGGGGGCGGGCGCCGGAGTGCGGTGGAACCCGCCGGGCGCCCGCCCCCGCCAGAAAACCCCTTGCCCGACCCCCCTCCCCTTCCTACCGTCGCTTCCATGCCCGACGCGCTGTTCTCCGATCCCCGGCTCGCCCCGCTCTACGACGTGCTCGAAGGGGGGCGGCCCGATCTGGAGCCCTATCTCGCGATGGCGGGGGAGTTCGGGGCGCGGCGGGTGCTGGACATCGGGTGCGGCACGGGCGTGCTGGCGCTGCTGCTGGCCGGGCGGGGGCTGGAGGTGACCGGGGTCGATCCGGCGCTCGCCTCGCTGGAGGTGGCGCGGGCCAAGCCCGGTGCGGAGCGGGTGCGGTGGATCCACGGGGACGCGGGCGCGGTGCCGCCGCTCGCGGCCGATCTCGCCGTGATGACGGGCAACGCGGCCCAGGCGGTGCTCGACCCGGCGGACTGGGGGCGGACCCTGCGCGGTGCGTTCGAGGCGCTGCGGCCGGGCGGGCGGCTGGTGTTCGAGACCCGTGACCCGGCCCGCCGGGCGTGGGAGGAGTGGGACCGGGAGCACACCCACACGGTGACGGACGTCCCCGGCACCGGCACGGTCGAGAACTGGATCGATCTGATCGGCGTCGACGGCCAGTTGGTGACCTTCCGGGGCTCGTATCTCTTCCGGGCGTCCGGGGAGACGCTGTACTCGCACTCCACCCTGCGGTTCCGGGAACGCGACGAGGTGGCGGCCGACCTGACGGAGTACGGCTTTTCTCCGGAGGAGGTGCGGGGCGCCGCCGACCGGCCGGGCCGGGAGTTCGTGTTCGTGGCGCGGCGACCGGACGCCGGGCGCTGATCGCCCGTCAGCCGCTGCCGTGCCGCTGTCCGCCCACCAGCACGTCCCACATCGCCATCGCCGAGTCGACCGTGGTGCGCAGCCGCTCCGGCGGGACCCCGTCGCGGGACTCGATCGACAGGCCGTGCAGGACCGTGGCGTAGAAGGCGGCCATGTCCCGGACGGGGGCCGTCCCCGGTAGCTCGCCGTCCGTCACGGCGCGTTCCAGGCGGGCTTCGAGATCCGCGACCGTCCGTCGGCGCCGGTGGGCCAGCCCGTCGGCGACCTCTCGGTTTCCCTCGCCGCAGTTCGTCGCCGCGAGCACGATCATGCAGCCGCTGGGTGTCTCCGGGTCGGCGAAGGTCGCGAGGTTCCCGGCGAGCATGGCCTCGACCGCCTCCCGGGCCGTCGGTGCCTCGCGCAGGGCGCGGGCGGTGGCCGAGCCGGTGGTGTCGTCGTAGAGCGCGACCGCCTCGTGGAACAGCCGCTCCTTCGAGCCGAAGGTGTTGTAGAGGCTGGCCGCGTTGATCCGCATCGCGTCGGTGAGGTCGGTCAGCCGGGTGCCCTCGTAGCCGAACTCCCAGAACGTCTCCATCGCGCGCCGCAGCGCCGTCGCGCGGTCGAAGGCGCGGGGTCGTCCCCGTGCCGCCATCGTGCCTCCCGGTCGTCTCAAGTGTCGCTTGACCCAGGGTAGTCGGTCTGTTAGTTCTTTTTAGATCGTTTACTCTAAAAATCAAGAGTATCTCTGCGAAGGGGAGCGGCATGCCTCAGCTCGACGGCAAGGTGGCACTGGTGACCGGTGGAAGCCGGGGGATCGGCGCCGCGACGGTCCTCCGGCTGGCCCGCGAGGGCGCCGACGTCGCCTTCAGCTACGTCAGCGCCGACGACCGGGCCAAGGAGGTCACCGAGGCCGTCGAGGCGATGGGACGCCGGGCGCTCGCGGTCCGGGCCGACAGCGCCGACCCGGCGGCGGTCGTGGCGTCGGTCGACCGGGTCGCGGCCGAGTTCGGGCGGCTCGACATCCTGGTCAACAACGCCGGGATCTTCCCCTACGGACCGATCGGCGAGGTGGGCCCGGACGAGCTGGACCGCACCCTCGATGTGCACGTCAAGGCCGTCTTCCTCGCCACCCAGGCCGCCCTGCGCCATCTGGGCCGGGGCGGGCGGGTCATCAGCGTCGGCAGCTGCTGGGCCACCCGGGTGCCCGTGGCGGATGTGACGCTCTACGCCCTCAGCAAGTCGGCCCTCATCGGCTTCACCAAGGCCCTCGCCCGCGAGGTCGGCCCGCGCGGCATCACCGTCAATGTGGTCGACCCCGGCCCCACCGTCACCGATATGAACCCCGACGGCACCGAGGAGGCCGAGGAGGAGCGGCTGCGGACCGCCGTCGGGGTGCTCGGCGCCGGGTCCGACACCGCCGCCGCCGTCGCCTTCCTGGCGGGCCCCGACGCCCGCTGGATCACCGGCACCTCCCTCGCGGTCGACGGTGGCTACACCGCCTGAAACACCCCCGGGGAAATACGACCCCGGCCGCCAGACCCATTTCCCCATCGACGGAATTCCGCCAGCGGAACGGCTCCGTGGGTGATGTCCGCGCGCATCTGTTTTCCTGCATGATGAGTTCGCACCACGCCGCACCACGCCGGACACGAACCCTAGGGACTTCCGTCGGACGGGGGACGAAATGCGATCCGCCGGGCCCGCGCTACCGGGCCGCGAAACCATTCTGTACGCGATACGCCAGGCCATCGACGACACCCTGACGGGCGGCGGCCATTGCCTGATCGTCGAAGGCCCGGCCGGCACCGGGAAATCCGCGCTCCTGCGGGCCGCCGCCGAGAGCGCCCGCGCCCGGGACCTCGCCGTCGCCTCCGCTGAGGCCACCCCCCTGGACCACGGCGTCCCCTACGGCACCCTGCGCGCCCTGCTGCGGCACAGCGTGCCGCCGGTACTGCTCGCCCCGCTCACCGCGAGCCCCGGGCACGACCCGCTGGAACAGCTCGACCTGACCGCCGAGTTCCTCGGCCGCGCCACCCGCGTCACCCCCCTCCTGGTCGCCCTGGACGACGCCCACCACGCGGACGACCGCTCCGTCCTGGCCCTGCGCCGCCTCATCCGCGCCTCCTCCGCGCTGCCCGTGCTGTGGCTGCTCGCCCGGGGACCCGGCCACCCGCGCGACCCGCTCGACCCGCTCCTCCAGGACGGCGCCACCCGCCACACCCTGGAGCCCCTGCCCCCCGACGCCGTCGCCGCGCTCTGCGCCGAGGTGCTCGGCGCCCGCCCCGACGGCACCGTCCTCGCCCTCGCGGCGCGCTGCGGCGGCAACCCGTACCTCCTCAGGGAACTCCTGGCCACCTCCCTCGCCGACGGACGGGTACGGGTCCGGGACGGCGAAGGCACCGCCACCCTGCTGGACCACACGCCCGCCCCGGACTTCCGGCGGGCCGTCGAGCACCAGGTGCGCGATCTGTCCGGCGAGAGCCGCCGGACCCTCGACGCCCTCGCCGTGCTCGGCCCGCGCTTCTCGGTCCATGAGGCCGCCGGTCTCCTCGGCCGCACCCCCGTGGAACTCCTGCCGCAGATCCGCGAGCTGATCGACGCCTCGGTCCTCGCCGCCGACGGCCCGGCGGTCGTCTTCCGCCACGAACTCGTCCGCGAGGCCCTCTACGACCGGCTCCCCGAGCCCGTACGGACCGCCCTGCACCGGGAGGCCGCCTCGGTCGTCCGGCGCGAGGGCGGGCCCGCCGCGGAGTTCATCGAACACCTCGCGCTCGGCGGCGGGGACACCGACGCCCCCCTGATCCCCGGCTGCCCGGCCCGCGGCTCCCTGGCCCGCGACTCCCAGGCCCTTGACTCCTTGGCCCCCGGCTCCCCGGCCCCCGGCCCTCCGCTCCCCGACCCCCGCCCCGCCGACCCGCTCGCCGCCCGCCGCGCCGCCCGGACCGCCCCGCCGGACACCTGGGCCGACGACCCCGGCAGGCCCCTCCTGGCCGAACTCATGGCCGACGCAGCCCACTTGATGAGCGGCACCCCCGCCCCCGCCCGCACCCCTCCCGCCGTGACCGGCGTACCCGCGCCCCGTCCCCACCTCGTCAAGGACCCTCGGCCGGGCCGCCCCACCGAACCGGTGCACCGCACGACCATGTGGTACTCCGCCGCGCGGGCGCAGGGCCTGCACGACCAGGTGGCCGCCCATGCCCGCGAGGCCCTGCGCGCCGCCCACGACGACGATCCGGCCGCCGGTCACCACCGGCTGTGGCTGGCCGTCGCCCTCACCGCCCGCGACGAGTTCGACCGGGCGGCGGCCGTCCTCGCCGGGGACCGCGACCCCTGCGACGACCCGGCACTGCACTGGGTGGCGCCGATGTGGCACTTCCACCGGGCCGAACTCGACCTCGCCGCGGGCCGCCTCGCCGAGGCCGACGCCGGGGCCGCCGAGGCCGTACGCACCGCCGAGCGGCTGGCCGTACCGGCGCTCGCCGTGGGGCCGCTGGCACTGCGGGCCCGGGTCGCCCTGCACACCGGCGACCTGGAGCCGGCCCGGCACCATCTGACCCTCGCCGGGCCCCTGGCGGCGGGCGCGGCCGGTGCCGCGCTGGAGGACCTGGCCTGGGTCACCGCCCTGCTGCACCGCGCGACGGACGGTCCGGCCACCGCCTCCGACACCCTCTCCCCGGTCTACGCGGCGCTGCCGACCCGCCCCCTGCTGCTGACCAAGGAGCCCCACGCGGGCGCCGGTCTGGTGCGGGCCGCGCTCGACGCCGGGGACACCCGGCGGGCCGCCGCCGTCGCCGGGGCAGCCCGGCTGGTCGCCGCCCGCAACCCCACCGTGACCTCGGCCCTCGCCGCCGCCGCGCACACCGAGGGCGTCCTGCGCGACGACGTCGGGCGGCTGCGCACCGCCGTGGCGCACTACCGCGCCGGGCCCCGGCCGCTGGCGCTGGCCGCCGCCGCGGAGGACCTCGCCCGCGCCGAGGAGGCGCACGGCGGACGGCCTGCCGCCCTCGGTCTCCTCAAGGAGGCGCTGGGCCGCTACCAGGGCCTCGGCGCCGACGGCGACGCCGTGCGCGTCCGCGAGACCCTCCACTCGCTCGGCGTCCGAGGCGGTCGAGGCATCGGGGGCATCCGAGGCGTCGGGGGCGTCGGGGGCGTCGGGGGCGTCGGAGGCGGCCGAGGTGTCAGCGGCGTCAGCGGCGTCAGCGGCGGCCGAGGTGGACGCAGCGGCCGGGAACGGAACCGGAATCCGGACCGAAACCTGGACCGGTACGCGGACCGGAACCGGAACCTGGAGCGGAACCCGGACCGAAGCTCGGACCGGAACCGGAACCCGGACCGGAACCGGAACCCGTACCCGGACCGGAACCCGGCGGCCAGTGACCAGAATGCGGCCGCCGGTGACCGGAATCCGGCGCCCGGTGACCGGGAAGCGGGCCCGCCCGGTGACCAGGCCCGCTGGGACCGGCTCACCCCCTCCGAACTGCGGGTCGTCCGGCTGGTGGCGCAGGGGCTGACCAACCGGGAGGTCGCCGGACGGCTCTTCCTCTCCCGGCACACCGTGGACAGCCATCTGCGGCACAGCTTCACCAAACTCGGGGTGACCGGCCGGGTCGAACTGACCCGCCGGGTACTGGCCCATGAGCGCGAGGACGAGCTGCCCCTGGACGGCACCGGCTGACGGGCCGTCCTCCCGCGCCGGGTTCACCAGAACACGTGATGCCGGACCCCACCGCCCGCCCGGAGACTGGCCGCACGCCGACCACGCACACCGCCCCGGCCGGACCGGCGGGAGAAGGAGCGCACACATGACCGTCCACCCCACCGCACCCGAATCCGCGCACGAGGTACCCGCGCCGGTCCGGATGTACGAGATGCTCTACAGCTCCCTGGTGAGCCAGCTGATCCTCGCCGTCGCCGAACTCGGTGTCGCCGACGCCATCGGCGACGAGGTGCGGCATGTCGACGACATCGCCGAGCGCACCGGCACCCACCCCGCCGCCCTCTACCGGGGGTTGCGGGCGCTGGCCAGCGTCGGGGTGTTCACCGAGGTGGAGCCGGAGACCTTCGGTCTCACCCCGCTCGCCGCGACCCTGCGCAGCGATGTCCCCGGCTCCATGCGGGACCTCGCCCGGTATGTCGGACTGCCGGAGCGGCAGCAGTCGTTCGGCGCGCTCGCGCACTCCCTGCGCACCGGCAGGCCGTCCTTCGACCATGTGCACGGCAGCGACTTCTGGACCTACATCGCCGCCCACCCCGAGCGGGGCGACCTGTTCAACCGGGCCATGGCCAGCATGTCCGTCATGGTCAACTCCAGCGTCCTGGACATCTATGACCTCTCCGACGCCCGTCGGCTCGTGGATGTCGGCGGCGGCCACGGGCAGCTCGTCGGCGCGCTGCTCCAGCGCTATCCGCAGCTCACGGGCGTCGTCTACGACCTGCCCCGGGTGGTGCCCGAGGCCCGGACCGTGCTCGCGGAGCTGGGGGTCGCCGAGCGGGCCGAGTGCGTCGGCGGGGACTTCCTGCTGTCGGTGCCGGAGGGCGCGGACACCTATGTGCTGTCCTGGACCCTGCACGACTGGGACGACGAGGACGCCGTCACCATCCTGCGCAACATCCGCCGCGCCCTCGGCGACTCCGGCCGGCTGATCGTCATCGACGAGGTGCTGCCGGAGGGGGACACCCCGCACTTCGGCAAGTTCGAGGACATCGTGATGCTGTCGCTGCTCACCGGGCAGGTGCGTACCGAGGCGCAGTTCGCCACGCTGTTCGAGAAGGCGGGCTTCCGGCACCTGGAGACCCTGCCGACCCGGTCACCCACGAGCCTGGTGGTGGCCGTACCCGTCTGAGCGGGTGTCCTCCCTCGCCCTCCGGTCCGGCCCGCCGCGAACCCCCGCGCGGCGGGCCCTCGGCCTTTCCGGGTGCGGACGGATGCCGGTGACGGCGATCGCTTCGTCGGCGGGAGGTTTCTTCGGGAGAATTCCCGGCCCGGTCCGGGGAATTGTTTCCCCCCGCCCTTCCCGGCGCCTTGTCAAGTTTATCGGGAATTGTTTGTCAGGTCGGTCACGGGCGTCGAATTGCCGAAATCCAGAATCCCGTATCCGCGTGATGCGCCCTTCCCGAACGCGCCTCTAGCCTCCGGTGCATGGCGATTGACAGGACTGACCCGGAGTACCTCATGACGTCCGGAAGCACAGCACCCTTCACGACGGCTCTCGCGGCGGACGCCGAGGTGTCCCGGATCTGTGTGATCGGGGCCGGTCCGCGCGGACTGTGCGTACTGGAACGGCTCGCCGCGCAGGCCCGGCTGCCCCGCTGGCGGGGGCGGACCATCCAGGTGCATCTGGTGGACCCCCGGGGCGCCGGCGGCCAGGTGTGGCGGCCCGGCCAGGACGCCGAGCTGCTGATGAACACCGTCGCCTCACAGATCACCCTGTTCAGCGACGACAGCGTCGAGTGCGAGGGCCCGGTCGTCCCCGGGCCGAGCCTGCACCAGTGGGCCACCCTCCTGGACGAACTCGGCTCCCCGCGCGAGCTGCCCGAACGCACCCGGCGCGAGGCCCGCGACCTCGGCCCCGACAGCTACCCCACCCGCCGTCTGTACGGCCACTACCTGGTGTGGGTGCTGGACCGGCTGCTGAGCACCGCGCCCGCCAACCTGGTGGTGGAGACCCACCCGGCCCTCGCCGTCGCCCTGCACGACGGCCCCGGCGGCGACCGCACCCAGACCGTCGTCCTGGACGACGGGACCGTGCTGACCGAGCTGGACTCGGTGGTGCTCGCCCAGGGCCACGCGCCCATCGCGCCCGGCTCCCGGGAACGCGAACTGACCGCGTACGCCGAGCGGCACGGCCTGGTCTACCGCCCGCCGGGCAACCCCGCCGACGCCGACTACGCTGCCATCGCCCCCGGTGAGCGGGTCGCCCTGCTCGGTATGGGCCTCACCTGCTTCGACCTCGTCGCCCTCCTCACCACCGGGCGCGGCGGAAGCTACCGGCGGATCGACGGCCACCTCGTCTACCGGCCCTCCGGGCAGGAGCCCGTCCTCCACCTCGGCTCACGGCGCGGCATCCCCTACCACGCCCGGGGCGAGAACGAGAAGGGCGTCTCCGGCCGCCACGACCCGCTGTTCCTCACCCCCGCCGCCATCGAGGCGCTGCGCCACCGCCACCGCACCGCCGGACCGCTGTCCTTCCGCGCGGACGTCTGGCCGCTGATCTCCCGCGAGGTGCGCGCGGTCTACTACCACGCCCTCCTCACCGAACAGAACGACCGCGCCACCGCCGACACCTTCCTCGACGAGTACGTCGCCCAGGGCGCCGACGACGGCCCCGCGGAGCACGCCCTGCTGCTCGGGTACGGCGTCCCCCGCGCCCGCTTCTGGGACTGGAAGCACATCGAACACCCCTACAGCGACCGCGACTTCACCGGCTCCGGCGACTACCGCCGCTGGCTCCTCGCCCATCTGCGCGAGGACCTCGCCGAGGCCCGCAAGGGCAATGTCTCCAGCCCCCTCAAGGCCGCCCTGGACGTCCTGCGCGATCTGCGCAACGAGATCCGTCTCGTGGTCGACCACGCCGGTCTCGGCGGCGCCTCGTACCGCGATGAACTCAGCGGCTGGTACACCCCCCTCAACGCCTATCTCTCCATCGGCCCGCCCGCCCGCCGGATCGAGGAGCTGATCGCGCTGATCGAGGCGGGAGTGGTCGAGGTCCACGGCCCCGGCATCCGGGTCGCGCCCGACCCGCTCGGCCGCGGATTCGCCCTGCGCTCCACCCGGGTGCCCGGCCCCGACACCCTGGTCACCGCCCTGATCGACGCGCGGCTCCCCGAGTTCGACCTCCGCACCACCACCGACCCGCTCCTCAACCAGCTGCTGCGCACCGGCCGCTGCGCCCCCTACCGCATCCCCGACGGCACCGCCGAGCCCTACGAGACGGGCGGCCTCGCCGTCACCGCCCGCCCCTACCACGTCCTCGACCGGGACCTCCGTCCGCATCCGCGCCGACTGGCCTTCGGGGTGCCCACCGAGGGCGTCCACTGGGTGACGGCGGCCGGTATCCGGCCCGGCGTCAACTCGGTCATCGTCGGCGACAGCGACGCCATCGCCCACACCTGCCTCAGCGCGGCCGACGCCCGGATCGCGGCGGCACGGGCCCGCCGGACGCCGTATCTGCACCGCCATGTCCCGCTGGCCTGGCTCCCCAGCAGCGGACGGCCACTGCTCGCCACCACCGGGGGGAGCGCGTCATGACCAGCATCAGCACCGGCACCGCGTCCCCCGCCGATCTCGGGCTGCTCTCGCCGGTCCGGGCGGGCTCCGGCGCCGAGGAACTGCTCGGGGACGAGGCGTATCTGCGCGCCATGCTGGAGACGGAGATCGCGCTCGCCGAGACCCAGGCGGAGCTGGGCATCATCCCGGCCGCCTCCGTCGGGCCGATCACCGAGGCCGCCCGGTCGGGCCGGATCGACCCGGTGGCCCTCGCGCGCGGGGCGCGTGAGGCGGCGAACCCCGTCGTCGGTCTGGTCGCCGCGCTGACCGCCGAGGTCGCCGCGCTGGACCCCCGGGCCGCCGAACACGTCCACCACGGCAGCACCAGCCAGGACATCCTGGACACCGCCACGATGCTGGTCGCCACCCGGGTCCTGCGGCACATCGACACCGCGCTGACCCGCACCGCGGACGCTCTCGCGGTACTGGCCGCCCGCCACCGGGACACCCCGGTCGCCGGGCGCACCCTCACCCAGCACGCCGTGCCGGTGACCTTCGGCCTCAAGGCCGCGGGCTGGCTCACGCTGGTCCTCGACGCCTCCGACCGGGTCCGCGGTCCGCTCACCCCCGGGCTGCCCGTCCAGCTCGGTGGCGCGGCCGGCACCCTCGCGGCGTACAGCGCCGTCGCCCGCGGCACCCCGGCCGCGGGCAGCGGCGGTGAGCTGCCCGGCCTCGGCACCGAGCTGGCGGCGCCGCTGGCCGCGCGCCTCGGGCTGGCCGCGCCGCCGGTGCCCTGGCACGCGCTGCGCACCCCGGTCGCCGACCTCGGTGCCGCCCTCGCCTTCACCTGCGGCGCGCTCGGCAAACTCGCCCTCGATGTGCAGGGGATGGCCCGGACCGAGGTCGGCGAGGTCGCCGAACCCGCCGGGGAGGGCCGGGGCGCCTCCTCGGCGATGCCGCAGAAGCGCAACCCGGTGCTGGCCACGTTGATCGCCTCGGCCGCCCGCCAGGTGCCGCCGCTGGCGCTGGTCCTCACCCAGAGCCTGATCGCCGAGGACGAGCGGGCGCCGGGCGCCTGGCACGCCGAGTGGCAGCCGCTGCGCGAGGCCCTGCGACTCACCGCGGGCGCGGCGGACAACGCGGCCGAACTCACCGCCGGGCTCACGGTGTTCCCGGCGCGGATGCGGGCCAACCTGGAGCTGAGCGGCGGCGCGCTGCACGCGGAACGGCTGGGCGTCGCCCTCGCGCCGGTCCTCGGGAAGAGGGCGGCGAAACGGCTCCTGGCCCGGCTGACCGCCCCTCAGGAACCGGGCAGCGCCCTCTCCTTCGCCGAGCGCCTCGCCGCGGCCCCGGAGACGAACGGCCGTTTCACCGGCCCCGACGGCGCCGAGGCGCTCAGGGAACTCCTCGAACCGGCGGGATACCTGGGGGCGTCGGGCCTCCTGGTGGACCGGGTCCTGACCCGCCACGCGGCCCACGGTGAGGGCCCGTAGAAGGCCCGGCGGGGTGACCCCGTATCAGGACTTGCGCCCCACCGCCCCGTACGCGTCCACGGCCACGTCCGACGCCTCGCCGTCCGGGCGCCAGCGGGTCACCTGCGCCACGCCCGGCTCCACCAGTTCCAGACCGTCGAAGAACCCGCCGATCTCCTCCACGCTCCGCACGTAGTACGGCACCGCGCCGCTCGCGTTGTAGGCGTCGGAGGCGGCGATCATGCCCTCGCTGGTCGAGGTGGAGTCGCTGATCACCAGATAGCTGCCCGAGGGCAGTCCGGCCATCAGCCGCCGCACCAGGGTGCGCGCCTGCTCGTACTCCGCGACATGCCCCAGCGTGTTGAGGATGATCAGGGCGATCGGCTGGGCGAAGTCCAGGGTGCCTGCGGCGGTCTCCAGCACCGCGTCCGGGTCGTAGAGGTCGGCGTCCAGATACGCGGTCCTGCCCTCGGGGGTGCTGGTGAGCAGGGCGTTGGCGTGGGTGAGGACGATCGGGTCGTTGTCGACGTAGACGATCCGGGAGTCGGGCGCGACCCGCTGGGCCACCTCATGGGTGTTGTCGGCGGTCGGCAGCCCGGTGCCGATGTCCAGGAACTGCCGGACGCCCTGCTCCACGGCCAGATACCGCACGGCCCGGCCCAGGAACTGGCGGCTGCTCACCGCGACATCGACGAGACCCGGGAAGATCTCCTTGATCTGGTCCCCGATCTCCCGGTCGACCTCGTAGTTGTCCTTGCCCCCGACGAAGTAGTTCCAGAAACGGGCGGAGTGCGGCTTGGTGGTGTCGATCCGAGCGCGAATCTCCGCAGACGCGACGATCTGGGGGTTGGACTCCGACACGGCAGTGCCTCCTGCGGACGATATGGGCTGATCAGGGCAGCAACAAGGTAGGCGAACCCCGGACCGGCGCCACGGCGGGGGTGACCTTGTGCCGCGTGCGCACAGTGAGGTTCTGGCCAACCTTCGAGGGGTGGCCAGTACACGATGCCATGACCAGGCCGGGGAAGCACAGCCTTCCGGGAATCGAAGGTGATCAAGCGGTATGACCTGCGAATGAATTGATGCACGGCGATATCGCCCGGGGGAGCACAAGCACTGCTGGCACGCGTCACCCGATCAGTCCCGGCCAACCCCCGCTGCGCCGGAATAGACGCCCGGAGTGTGGTGCTCTGATCTGAACCGGAACTCCATGCCGTGCGGTCGCGGAAGGACTGGTGGGCGGATGACGACAACAGAGCGGGCGGACCCCACACATCCGGCGGCCGGGCCACGGCCCGTCGCGGCCACCCCCCACGGCCGGGTCCGGGGCCGCTGGGAGAACGGTGTCGCCGTGTTCCGGGGCATCCCCTACGCCGCCCCGCCCTTCGGCCCGCTCCGCTTCCGCCCGCCCGTGCCGCCCACGCCCTGGGACGGCGTCCGCGACGCCGGAGCCTTCGGCCCGACCCCGCCGAAACCCCCGTACTCCGACGCCTTCGCCCAGTACCTCTCCGACCCGGTGATCCCCGGCGACGACTGCCTCAACCTCAACGTCTGGACCCCCGAGCCCGGCCCCGGTGCCCGCCTCCCGGTCCTGGTCTGGCTCCATGGCGGCGCCCTGACCAGGGGTTCCTCCGCCGTCCCGGTCTACGACGGCGGCCCCTTCGCCCGCGACGGCGTGGTCCTGGTCTCGATCAACTACCGGCTGGGCGTCGAAGGCTACGGACTGTTCCCCGACGCCCCCGCCAACGCCGGACTGCGCGACCAGATCGCCGCCCTGACCTGGGTGCACGAGTCCATCGAGGCATTCGGCGGCGACCCGGCGCGGATCACCCTGTTCGGCCAGTCGGCGGGCGCCATCAGCATCGGCGCGCTCCTCGCCGCCCCGCAGACCCAGGGGCTGGTGCACCGGGCGATCCTCCAGAGCGGGGCACCCGAGGCCGCCGACCGCGACAAGGTACGGCGGATGGTGCGCCGGATGGCCGGGCGGCTGAGGATCCCGGCCACCGCCGCCGCCTTCGCCGCCGCCGACCGCGAACAGCTGCTGCGCACCCAGGCCGAGGTCGGCCGCCTCAGCAGCCCCGTCCTGGGCGGCCCGGCGTTCGGGATCGTCGTGGACGGCGATGTCGTCCCCCGGGACCCGCTTCAGGCCCTCACCGAGGGCGGCGCGGCCCCCGGCGTCGACCTGATGTCGGGCTGGACCCGCGACGAGTACCGGCTCTGGCTGGTCCCCGGCGGTCTGCTGGAGCGCGTCGACCGCCTCGGCCCGGTCGCCCTGGCCGGTGCCATGGCCCGCTGCCGCTGCGGCCACGAGGTACCGCGCGGCTACCGCACCCTGCGCCCCGAGGCCGGTACCGCCGAGATCGTCGGCCAGCTCGTCACCGACCACCTCCTGCGCATCCCCCTGCACCAACTGGCCGACGCCCGCCCCACCACCTCGTACCTCTACGAGTTCGCCTGGCCGTCCCTGGTCCCCGACCTCGGCGCCTGCCACGCCCTGGAACTCGGGTTCGTCTTCGACACCGGCGAGGTCCCCGAGTCCGCCAAACTGGCGGGCGCCGGAGCGCCCCGGTCGCTGGCCGACGAGATGCACCGCGCCTGGGTCCGCTTCGCCACCGACGGCGACCCCGGCTGGCCGCACTGGGACGCCACCCACCCCGTCCACCTCTTCGGCGACGGCCCCTCCCACACCGTCAAGGGCCCCCGCGACGCCGAACTCTCCCTCTGGTCCACGGCACCCCCACCCGCCCCCGCGCCCCCCGCCCCACCGGCCGACCTCCCGGCCCGGATGACCGAACTGCGCTCCGTGGTCCGCCGTCTGCGCCTGCCGGGCAGCGTGAATCGCACCGACACCACGGACACCACGGACACTATGGGGAGCGCCTAGCCGGTCCCGGCCCCAGCACCTCCGCCACCTCCCCGATCACCCCCGGCCCCACCCGGCAGCACCCCCCGATCAGCCGCGCCCCCGCGTCCCGCCACTCCCGCATCCGCCCCGCGTCGAACGTGACCCGCCCGTCCCAGCCCCCGGCGCCCCACGACTCCCCGCTGTTGGGATAGGCGACGACCGGCTTGCCGGTCACCCGTGCCGCCACGGCCACCGCCCCGGCGACCTCCCCCGGCGCACAGCAGTTCACCCCCACGGCGATCACCTGATCCACCCCCGCCGCCACCCCGAACGCCTCCTCCAGCGACTGCCCGGCCCGGGTGCGCCCCCCGTCCACGGTGTACGACAGCCACACCGGCACCCCCGTCCCGCGCACCGCCCGCAGCAGCGCCACCGCCTCATCGGCGTCCGGCACCGTCTCCAGCGCCAGCACATCCGGCCCCGCCCCGGCCAGCGCCTCCACCCGGGGCCGGTGGAACCGCTCCAGCTCGGCCACGCTCAGCCCGTACCGCCCCCGGTACTCGGACCCGTCCGCCAGCATCGCCCCGTACGGCCCCACGGAACCGGCCACCCACAGCGGACGCGCCGCCCCCGCCCGCCGGGCCGCCTCCCGGGCCAGAGCCACGCTCGACGCGATCAGCTCACCGGCCCGAGCCCGCCCCACCCCGCGCCGCGCGAACCCCTCGAAGGTCGCCTGGTAACTGGCCGTGATCGCCACCTCGGCCCCGGCCGCGAAGTACGCCCGGTGCGCGGCCACGATCGCCTCCGGCGCCTCCTGGAGCAGCCGCGCCGACCAGAGCGCGTCCCCCAGGCCGTACCCGGCCGCCTCCAACTGGTTCGACAGCCCGCCGTCGAGGACGAGCGTCCGGGCGGCGAGAGCGGCGGCGAGCGAGGGGCGACCGGGTACGGAACTCATGCTCCGACGCTAACGCTCCCGCCCGGCCCGGCGAAGTACGCAGGTCAGTGGCAGTTGCACATGATGTGCAGAGCCTCAGGTCGCATCTAACCGGTCCAAAGCGGAACTCCCGTCGGCGGACTGTGAGCGCTCACGAGAGCGGCCGTGCGGGGGTCGCCCGGTGCTCATCCGATGGTCGTGAAGAGTTCATGTGCCCCCTCGATTCTCCTCACGCGGCGCACCAGCACCGCGAACGGCAGCCGCCGCGCAGAACGGCGGCGGCAACAGGAGGCGCACTCATGGGGCACAGCCACGGACCCGGCCACCATCACCACCACCCGCACGACCACGGCGACGACCACGGTCATGGCCGGACGCACGAACAGGGCGCCCTGCCCGCCGCGTTCGACACCTCCGTGCCGGACAGCGAGCTGAGCCCCGCCCAGCGCTCCCGCCGTTCGCTGCTGCGCCGCGCCGGACTGCTCGGCGCCGGACTGGCCGCCGGAAGTGTGCTCGCCCCGGGCACCGCCGCCGCGGCCACCGCGCAGCCGGTGTCGGCCGCCGGTCGCAGGAACGGCTTCCTCTGGCTGGCCGGTGACCACCACATCCACACCCAGTACTCCAGCGACGGCAAGTACCGGGTCGTCGACCAGGTCCGCCAGGGCGCCAAGCACGGTATGGACTGGCTGGTCATCACCGACCACGGCTCCACCACCCACGCCAGGATCGGCGTGGAGAAGGTCAACCCCGACATCAGGCAGGCCCGCTCCGCCTACGAGGACACCCTGGTCTTCCAGGGCCTGGAGTGGAACATCCCGGCCGCCGAGCACGGCACCGTCTTCGTCCACCCCGGCCGGAACGAGGTGTCCGTCCTCAAGCAGTTCGAGAACGACTACGACGGCAGCGTCAGGGGCGCCACCGGCAACACCCCCGCCAACGAGGCCCTCGCCATCGCCGGGATCGCCTTCCTCTCCGAGCAGGTCGAGAAGCGCAAGGTGCAGGACGCGCTGATGCTCGCCAACCACCCGGCGCGGCGCGGTGTCGACTCCCCGCACGAGATCCGCGGCTGGCGCGACGCCAGCCCCGCCGGTCACCAGATCGCCGTCGGCTTCGAGGGCGCCCCCGGCCACCAGGCCGCCGGTCTGCCCGCCCCGCTCGGCCCCGGCCGCGCCCGCGGCATCTACGACAACAACCCCGGCGCCGACTCCTTCGCCGGGTACCCGCCGGAGAGCTACCGCACCTGGGGCGGCTTCGACTGGATGACCGCCACCGTCGGCGGCCTCTGGGACAGCCTGATCGCCGAGGGCAAGCCCTGGTGGATCACCGCCAACTCCGACTCCCACCAGATCTACGCCGACACCGCGGGCCGCGGCGGCGGCGACTTCGCCGCCAACGGCCGCTACGACGACCCCGTCTACCACGGCCGGATCGACATCTCCCAGGGCGACTACTGGCCCGGCCACTACAGCCGCACCCACGTCGGCTCCGACGGCTTCTCCTACGCCGCCGTCATGGACGGCATCCGCGCCGGCCGGATCTGGGTCGACCACGGCCAGCTGATCAGCGCCCTGGACGTCCGGGTCTCGGGCGGCAGCCGCTGGGCCACCCTGGGCGGCGCCCTGCACACCAAGAAGGGCACCCGCGTCACCCTCTCCGTCGAGGTCGCCCTCGCCGGCGGCGCCAACTGGGCCGGGTTCACCCCGTCGCTGGCCCGCGTCGACGTCATCCAGGGCGATGTCACCGGCACGGCCCAGGACAAGGACACCTTCACCGCCCCGTCCGCCCGGGTCGTCAAGTCGTACGAGGTCGACAAGTCCACCGGCACGGTCCGGCTCTCCTACGACCTGGGCAAGGTCGACCGCCCGGTCTACGTCCGGCTGCGCGGCACCGACGGCAGGCGCACCGCCGTCGGCCCGAACGGCGCCGCCGTCGACCCGAACGGGCCGGTGCTGGACGTCGTCGGCGACGCCGACCCGTGGACGGACCTGTGGTTCTACTCCAACCCGGTGTGGGTCCTGCCCTCGTGACGCCGGTGACCCGCCACCTCCTCACCGTCGACCCGGGCGTCAGGGACCTCGCCGACGCCGACCATCTGCTCCGGGACCTCGCCGCCCGACTCGCCCTCCCCGAGGACGCGTTCGGCTGCACCCACCTGGTCCGGGACGACGGCCCGCCACGCGTCGCCCTCTCCTTCGCCCTGGCGTCGGAGGCGGCCAGGGACACCGCCCGCGACCGGCTCGCCGCCCACGGCCACCGGGCCGTCGACGGCGCCCCCGACGACCGGGGCAGGGCGGTCCTCTACCCGGGCGCCACGGCCCTCACCGGCACGCTCACCGTCGCGGAACTCCTCTCCGGCTCCGCGATCGACGCCGTGACCGTCCTCGGCACCCCGGACGCACCCGCCCCGGACACCCGGCTCGACACCCGGGGCCATGTGCGCCCGCAGTGGCAGGACGGGCGGCTGGTGCTCATCGCCCAGCCGGCCGCGGGCGGGGTCCTGGTGCCGTTCGAGCACCCGGACCCCACCCCCTGCTGCGCCGACCACTGAGGACCCGCCTCACCGCTCGGCCAGCCCGCGCAGCACGGCCGCCTCGGGACTGCCCGGGGCGGCCGTGTACACCAGCAGACTCAGCTCCGGCTCCTGCGGAAACCGCGTGATCTCGTACGCCAGGGTCAGCGGGCCCGCCTCCGGATGCACCAGCCGCTTGTGCCCGGACGACTTGACCCGCACCGCGTGCCGCTCCCAGTGGTGGCGGAACTCCGGCGACCCGGCGACGAGTTCGGCGATCAGCCGCCGCAGCTCCCGGTCCCGGGGATGCAGCCCGGCGGCGATCCGCAGATGCCCCACCGCCTCCTTCGCGATGAAGTCCCGGTCCGGGTAGCGGGCGCCGATCTCCTCGTCCAGCAGATGCAGCCGGGCCAGATTGCGCCTCGCGGCCGGCAGCGCCGCGAACTGGGTGATCAGCGCGCACACCGGCCGGTTCCAGGCGACGACGTCCATCCGGTGCCCCATCACCAGCGCCGGGGCCGCGATCCAGTCCAGCAACTGCTGGATGCCCGCCCGTGTCTTGCGCTCCCCGGGCGGACCGGCGGTACGGTCCGGGCGGGCCAGCCGGGTCAGATGGTCCCGCTCGTCCGGCTCCAGCCGCAGCGCCTCGGCGACCGCGCCGAGCACGGCGTCCGAGACACCCCGGTTGCGGCCCTGCTCCAGCCGGACGTAGTAGTCGACGCTCACCCCGGCCAGATGCGCCACCTCCTCCCGCCGCAGCCCCGGCACCCGACGCGGCCCCGACCCGGACGCGAACCCCACGTCCTCCGGCCGTATCCGGCCCCGCCGCGACCGCAGAAACTCACCCAGCTCCCGTGCCTCCGCCATACGTTCATTGTCCCCACCGCCCTGGGTGGGTCTGCCGGACCCAGGGACAGAGCAGGCCTGGGACCACGCCCCGCCCCGGGTCACCATGAGCACAGGCGGGCGACCGGCACCGACGGGAGGCGCGGGAACACGCCGCGGCGATCGGTACGCGGCGGCCCACCGCCGAGCGCGGGCGTCCCCGGGGTCCGGTCCGGTACCTCCCTCACGGGGGTGGGGAGATACCGGCTCGCGGGACGTCCGCGCTCAGCCCGCCCCCGTGAACACGAACGCGAACTCCGCCGGTTGTGCCGTCAGTACATACGGCGGCAGGACGCCCGGTCCGCAGGACTGGGAGCCGATGCCCTGCTGGCCGTGGTCCAGGTTGACCCAGACCGTGCCGCCGGGCACCAGGTCGCTCGGATGCTCCGCCGCGTCGAGCTGCTCCGTGGTCCAGCGGCGGGCGGTGAACCAGAACTCCGGGTCGCCCTCGATCCGCAGCCCGCCCAGCTCCGCCCGGCGCACCCCGGGCCGGGCCCCGTTCTCCTGCGGGCGGACGTACGGCGTCTGGAGCGCGTCGACCGTCGACCGGAACAGCCCGGTGCGGCAGGCGGCCCGGGTGTCCGGGTAGCCCTCGCCGGGGCCGCCGCCGTACCAGGTCACCCGGTCCGCCGCCGTCAGCCCGAAGCGCACCCCGAGCCGGGGCAGCGGGATGGTCCAGTCGCCCTCGGGGGTCACGGAGACCGCCAGTCGCAGCCGGGTGCCGTCGCCGGTCCAGCGGTAGACCGCGCGCAGGCCCTCCTCCCGTCCGGCGGCTGCCACCCGGGTGCGTACCGTCAGCGCGTCCGGGCCGGGGTCGACGCCGTCCAGCCGGTGCCGCAGTCGGTTGAGGCCCAGTCGGCGCCAGAGCGGGCCGAGGCGGGGGTCGGGCTGCCAGGCGGCCCCGTCGTCGTTGTCGGTGGGCGCCCGCCACACATCCAGCCGCAGCCCGCTCACCGGCACCTCACCGACCGCCAGCAGCGCGCCCGTCGCCGCGTCGAAGACCCCCGGGCCGAGCGTGATCCGGCCCTCCCGAGGTGACTCCACCGGGCGGACGCCCGCCGCCACCGACGGCACCCGGCGGGCCACGGCGGGCAGTTGCACCCACGCCACCTCGTGACCGCGCTCCGCCCAGCCGGTGTCCCGGGCCAGCACCGCCCGCAGCGTCCACAGGGCCTCGCCGTCATGCCCGTCCGGCGGCTGCGGCAGCTTCAGCTCGGCCGACTCGCCCGCCGCCAGCGGCCCCACCGTGAGGGTCCCCTCGGCGGCGACCAGCCCCTCCACCTCGTACGCCCATTCGAAGGCCAGGGCTGACAGATCCGCGAAGTCCTGCCGGTTCGTCACCCGGACCGTGCCGCCGGCGCCGGTGCCGTCGCCCTCGATCCGGACCGGCTCGATGACCTTCTTCAGCTCCAGCAGCCCGGGGGAGGGGGTGCGGTCCGGGAACAGCAGCCCGTCGCAGACGAAGTTCCCGTCGTGCACCTCCTCCCCGAAGTCCCCGCCGTAGGCGAACCCGTACCGGGCGTCCTCGATCCCATGGTCGATCCACTCCCAGACGAAGCCGCCCTGGAGCCGGTCGTGGGTCTCGAACAGCCGCTGGTACTCGGCCAGTCCGCCCGGCCCGTTGCCCATCGCGTGGGCGTACTCGCACAGGATGAACGGCAGCCTCCGGCGCCTGCGGGGGCCGCCGTCCAGGCCGCGGCCGATCCGTTCGGTCTCGGCGTGCGGTAGGTACATCCGGGAGTACAGATCGGTGTCGCGGCAGTCGTGGTCGCCCTCGTAGTGCAGCAGCCGGGAGGAGTCCCGCGCGCGGATCCAGCGGGCCATCGCGGTCAGCCCGCGCCCGGTGCCCGCCTCGTTGCCCAGCGACCAGACGATCACCGACGGATGGTTCTTGTCCCGCTCCACCATCCGCGCCGCCCGGTCCAGCAGCGCCGGGCGCCAGCGGTCGTCGTCGACCGGGTTGTCCCGCCAGTCCTGCGCGGTGAAGCCATGGGTCTCCAGATCGCATTCGTCGATCACCCACAGCCCGTACTCGTCGCACAGGTCCAGGAACGCCGGGTGCGGCGGATAGTGCGCGGTGCGGACCGCGTTGATGTTGTGCCGCTTCATCAGCAGCACGTCCTCGCGCAGGGTCTCCACGTCCAGCGCCCGGCCCGTGCGGGGGTGCCACTCGTGCCGGTTGACGCCCTTGAGGAGGACGGGCCGCCCGTTCACCTTGAGCAGCCCGTCCGCGAGGGCCACGGTCCGGAACCCGACCCGCAGGGCCACCCGTTCGCCCGCGGTGGCCAGGACGGCGTCGTACAGCCGGGGCGTCTCCGCCGTCCAGGGCGCCACCGCCGCCCTCCCGCTCTCCCCGGTCGCCAGGTCCAGGCCCAGCTCCGGGACGGTGACCCGGCCGGGCACCTCGGAGTCGACCCGCAGGGTGCCCTCGCCGGTGGCGTGGTCGTAGCCGGCGTGCACGAAGAAGTCCCGGACCGCGCCCGGCGGCCGGTGCAGCAGCGTCACGTCCCGGAAGATCCCGGGCAGCCACCACTGGTCCTGGTCCTCCAGATACGACCCCGACGACCACTGGTGGACCCGTACGGCCAGCACATTGCCGGACGGCTTCAGCAGCGCGCCCACCGCGAACTCGTGCGGCAGCCGCGAGCCCTTGAACTCGCCCAGCGCGGTGCCGTTGAGCCAGACCCGGGCGCAGGACTCCACCCCGTCGAACCGCAGCACCGCGTCACCGCCGGCCGGCCAGTCGCCGGGCAGGTCGAAGAGGCGCAGATGGTCGCCGGTGGGGTTCTCGGTGGGCACGCGGGGCGGGTCGACCGGGAAGGGGTAGATGTGGTTGGTGTAGATCGGGGCGCCGTACGCGCCGCCGCCCTGGAGCACCCAGTGGCCCGGCACCTCGATCCCGGCCCAGTCCCCGGCGTCGAACCCGGGCCGGGCGAAGGACGCGTCGGCGCCGCCCGCGCCGGGGGACAACCGGAAGCGCCAGGTGCCGCCGAGGGAGAGCGCCGCCGCGTCGGAGGACCTGGCCCGCGCCCGGGGCGGCAGCGTCCCGCTCCCGGGCGAGACATCCTCGACATAGGCGGGGGCGGTGGTGGGACGGAAGGACATGGTCTCTCTCCTCACGAGGTCCGGAGGCTTCCCCCTGGGCATCCCAGGAAGCCCCCGCCGATCCGGGGACGCACGCCGTACGACGCGACACGGTCACCGCAACGGCTCACCGGCGGCGCGTGTCACCGGGCCCACCGGTCGGGACACGGGCGTAGGGCCCCACGCCGGTCGGCCGTCTCGGCGCGCTCCCTCCAGCGTGCCCGTCGGCCCGCCCTCCAGCGCGAGGGAGTGCCGCAGGCGCCCGGCGAGCGGCGCCCGCGGCGGGACCGCCCGCCGGTCCCGGTTGGCGGCGCGGGCGACCGTTCCGGATCTCCGCCGCGCCGAGCAGTTTCAGGCCGGTCAGGCGCCGGGCGGCCGGGCAAGGGGTGCGGAACGGAGGTGGGGAAAGTCCCGCCCGGTGTGTGACCTGCCGTCAGGAGACCGGCCCCAGGAAGCCGTCCACGAAGTCATTGGTGAAGGTGCCGTCCGGGTCCAGGGCCCGCCGCAGCGCCTGGAAGTCGGCCAGCCGCGGATACCGGCCCCGCACCACCTCCCCCGGCATCGCGAACACCTTCCCCCAGTGCGGCCGGGCCGCGAAACCGTCGAGCGCGGTCTCGACCCGCCGCACCACGGGCAGCACGGCCGCCGTGTCCGCGATCCAGGTGAAGTGCAGGGCGACGGTGTCCCGGCCGTGGCTCGGGCTCAGCCACTGCCTGTCGGCGGCGACCGTGCGCACCTCGCAGGTCTGGGTGACCGGCGCCAGTTCGGACCGCAGCGCGTCGAGGACGCCCAGGGCGTCCAGGGCGTGGGCGCGGGGCAGCAGATACTCGGACTGGAGCTCGTCCCCGCTGCTCGGCGTGAACTCGGCCCGGAAATGCGGCAGCCGCTCGTGCCACGGGCCGGGCACCCCGCCCTGCTCCGTGCAGTTGACGGCGGGCATCCCCGGCACCGGATGCAGCGGCCCGGTCGCGGGCGTCCCCCAGCCGATCTCCGGCAGCGGCTCATCGGTGCGCCGCTTGACCCACAGTTGCCGGAACCCCGGCGCCCGCCAGTCGGTGAACAGACTGACGCTGTACGCCGCCGTCATCACCGCCTCGAAGTCCAGCCCGGTCAGCGGCAGCTCGGTGAACAGCCACTGCTCCACCTCGAAGGCGGGCACCAGGTCCAGGGTGAGCGCGGTGACCACCCCGAGGGTGCCCAGCGCGGTGACGGCTCCGCCGAACCGGGGGTCGTCCCGGCCGATCCGCACCGCCGTACCGTCCGCCGTGAGCAGCTCGACCTCCCGTACGGCGTCGGAGAGGGGCCCGTTGCCCGCCCCCGAGCCATGGGTGCCGGTGGCCACGGAACCGGCCACGGAGATATGCGGCAGCGAGGCCAGATTGGGCAGGGCGAGGCCCCGGGCGTGCACCGCGCGGGCCAGCTCGGCGTAGCGGACGCCGCCGCAGGCCCGTACGGTCCGGGCCGTCGTGTCGATGTCGAGGGCGGGCGGCAGGGCGTCCAGGGAGAGCAGCACCCCGCCGGGGCCCGGGTCGGCGGCGGTGTTGAAGGAGTGCCCGCTGCCCAGCACCCGGACCCGGGCGGCGGAGGCCACCACGTCCTGCAGCGCCTCCGGGGTGGCGGGGCGGGCGACCTCGGCGGCGCGGTAGGTGATGTTTCCGGCCCAATTGGTGATGGATGCGGTGTTTCCCGGCATATCGCTGCCCTCCCCGGCGGATGTGTCGGGATCATCACATCACCCGGGTCCATCAGCGGCTCGCGGGGCGCACCGCCGCCCCCCGTAGCCGGGTCCCTCACCGCACCGCCAACCCCGCGCTGACCAGTCCCCTCACCGCACCGCCCCCCGGCGCTAACCAGTCCCCTCACAGCACCGCCGTCCCCCCGTAGCCACTCCCCTCACCCCACCGCCACCCCCCCCGCCAACCACTCCCCTCACCCCACCCCCAACCCCGCCATCACCAGATCCGTCAGCCGCCGCAGCCTCCGCTGCTGCACCTCCGGGCCGCCCTCCGACCGGGCGATCCCGGCCGTGGCGGCGAGCAGCGCGGCGGCGGTCTCCACCGGCTCGGGGGTGTCGGCGAGCAGTTGCGCCAGCAGATAGACGAGCCGGTCGTCGGCCGGGGTCAGCCCCATCGCCGTGGCCTGCGCGACCAGCTCCCGCGGGAACCCGGCGCCGGTCGGGCCGGTCGCCCCGGACGAGTCCAGCTTCACGCGGAGCACCCCGTGGACCCGGTCGGCGAGCGGGCCCTCGGTGTCGCGGGCGCGCTCGGCCGCGGCGACGATCCGGCCGGTGACGCTCTCGGCGACGGCCGCGAAGACATCGTGCTTGTTGCGGAAGTACTGGTAGAGCGCGGGACGCGACACCCCGGCGGCCTGCGCCACCAGGTCCATCGAGGTGTGGGCGAAGCCATGGCGGGCGAAGACGGCGACGGCCGCCGCCGCGATGTCGTCCCGTTTGCTCATACGGACGACTCTGACGAAAACTGTCAGGAGCGTCAACGCTCCGGTGGACCCGGCTGCCCGCCCGTCGGGGCCGGGGGCATACCGTGAGGAGTGGAACACCGCCGCAGGGAGGAGACAGGGGATGGGCAGCCGTACCGCGCTCGTCGAGGATCTGATGGAGCGGTTCCCGCATGTGCCGCGGGAGGCCGTCTTCAAGGAGGACCTGCTGCGCGGCGGAGTCGCCTTCGACCCGTCCGCGCTCAGTGACAACGAGGGCGGTGAGGTCAAACCGAAGTCGTACTTCATCTTCTCCTTCGACCACGGCACCCTGCCGGAGCTGGGCGAGGCCGCGCTGCGCCGCCCGCCGGAGGAGATCATCCTCACCGGCGGCCCCTACGATCTGCGGCGCACGGTGGTCTCGGTCCGGGTGAACCCGGCCTCGCCGTACCGGGTCGCCGCCGACGACGCCGGGATCCTCGGCCTCTACCTCGACGGCAGCCGCATCGCCGACGTGGGCGTCCCGCCGATGCCCGAGTACTACAAGCACACCCTCTCCAACGGGAAGTCCGTGATGGAGGTGGCCCCCACCATCCAGTGGGGCTATCTGATCTATCTCACGGTCTTCCGGGTCTGCCAGTACTTCGGCGCCAAGGAGGAGTGCCAGTACTGCGACATCAACCACAACTGGCGCCAGCACAAGGCGGCCGGGCGCCCGTACACCGGGGTCAAGGACGTCGAGGAGGTCCTCGAAGCCCTGGAGATCATCGACCGGTACGACACCCAGAAGGCGTCCACCGCCTACACCCTCACCGGCGGCGCGATCACCAAGACCGTCTCGGGCCGCGACGAGGCCGACTTCTACGGCCACTACGCCAAGGCCATCGAGGAGCGCTTCCCGGGCCGCTGGATCGGCAAGGTCGTCGCCCAGGCCCTGCCCCGCGACGACGTCCAGCGCTTCAAGGACTACGGCGTGCAGATCTACCACCCCAACTACGAGGTGTGGGACGAGTACCTGTTCAAGATGTACTGCCCCGGCAAGGAGCGGTACGTCGGCCGGGACGTGTGGCACAAGCGGATCCTGGAGTCGGCGGAGGTCTTCGGCGCCCGCAATGTGATCCCGAACTTCGTCGCGGGCGTGGAGATGGCCGAGCCGTTCGGCTTCAAGACGGTCGACGAGGCCATCGCCTCCACCACCGAGGGCCTGCGCTTCTTCATGTCCCAGGGGATCACGCCCCGCTTCACCACCTGGTGCCCCGAGCCGACCACTCCGCTGGGCAAGGCCAATCCGCAGGGCGCCCCGCTGGAGTACCACATCCGGCTGCTGGAGGCGTACCGCGCCACCATGGACGAGTTCGGTCTCTCCTCGCCCCCCGGCTACGGCGAGCCCGGCCCCGGCCGCGCGGTCTTCTCCGTCAGCTCCTTCATGGACAGCCTCCCGGCCCACGAGCCCGCGGACGCGTAACCCGCCACTGCTACCGTCCGCCCCGGACCGGCGACAGCGACCGGCACGGGGAGGACGGAGCGGGACAGTGGGACAGTATGTGACGGTGACCGCGGCGCTGATCATCGGTCGGGCGCGGCTCACGGAGTATCTCCGGGCACCCGTCGTGCCCGCCTCCGCCTGGTCCCCGGCCGACTGGGCGGGGCTCGGCGGCCCCGGCGAGGAACTCTCCGCCGCCGTCGCCGTCTGCGACGACTGGCTCACCGGCGACTACGCCGGACTGCTGCGCGACCTCGCCGAGGACGGCGGCCTCAGCGCCGCCCACGACCCGGACACCGGCTCCCTCGTCCTCGATCTCGACACCCGCGTCGACGCCCGGCTCCCCGGGCTGATCTGGGCCTGCGCCGTGCCGCGCGGCCTCACCCGCTTCCTGGCCGACGGCGAGGGCGGCCTCGTCACCGTCACCACCGACTGGGACGACACCACCGCCCATCTGCGGCTCGCCCCCGGCGCCTCCGACTTCCTCGACCCGGACCGGGACGCGGCGGCCCTGGCCCGCGCCAGGGACGCGCAGTTCGACGCGCGATGCGCCGCGTCGGACGCGTCGGACGCGGCGGACGGGGACCCGGACTCCGCCACCGACCTGGTCGCACTGCTGCTCGATCGGGGAACGCCGGGCCGCCCGGGGACCCGGTGAGAAACAGGATGCGCCTGTTCGTCGCTGATACTGATGAGGCGTCTAATCGGATGCCTAGCTTGTCAGTTGTGGTGAATACGTGAAACGCTCGGCACCGCCCGCGAGGTTCCCCACAACTCCCGTATCCAAAGGGTGAGTTGATCTCGCCCCGGACGCAGGAGACCGATGGCAGACCTGCCGACCCCCCAAAACTCCACCGAGGCAGCCGAGTTCGACGAGAGCTGGGACACCGTCCTCTCCTACGCCGACCTGTGCACGGCAGGCTCCGACGCCGCCGCGGAACTGGCCACCGAGGCGTTCGCGCACGGCATCCGGGAGACCCGTACCGGCGCGGGCCGCGGCGCCGGTCGCCGCCCGGCCGCCCTGCCCCGGCTCCCGCTGCTGCTCGGCGCGGTCCGGGACACCGCCGCCGACTGGGAGCGCCGCGGCCAGGGCCACCGGCTCGACCCCGAGCTGCGGCTGTGGCTCACCTCCGCGCAGGCCGACCGCTTCTCCGGCCCGCCCCCGCAGCTCCCGCTCGCCCTGCGCGGCCTCCAGGACATGCAGCGCCCCGACGCCGCGCTGCTCTGGCTCACCGAGGTCGAGTCGCTGCCGCTGCCCGTCGTCGCCGCCCGGCTGGAACTCGACCCGGCCGGGATCACCGAGGAGCGCGCCGAGGTACGGGCCCTGTTCCGGGACCGCTGCCTGCGCAACCATCTCGACCGCCCGATGGACGCCCAGTGCCGCGGCTACGCCCGGATGCTCGACGCCGTCACCCGTACCGCCGTCGCCGACACCCCCGAGGACCTCTCCCACCACCTCGCCCGCTGCCCGCACTGCGCCGAGGCCGCCGCCTGTCTCCGGGTGCACGGCGGCGGACTGCCCGCGGCCCTCGCCGGTGGCATCCTCGGCTGGGGCGGCCTCGCCTACCTCGAACGCCGCCGCCGCGCCGCCGAGGTCCGCCTCGCCGCCGGTCGGGCCGCGTGCACCGGCTCCCGTACGGCATCGCGTCCGCGCCGCGTCCGGCTGCTGCGCGGCGGGCTGGTCGCCGGGGCGGTCCTGGTCTCCCTGATCGCGCTCGGCGTCTCCCTGATGCCGTTCGGCGGCGCCAAGAGCGATGCCGCCGCCCGCGGCGAGGGCGCCGACCGGGCACCGGCCGCCGACCCCGAGACCGCCGAACCCGACCCCGCCGCCGAGATCACCGCCCGGAGCCCGGCACCCGAACCCTCCGGAACGCCGCCGCCCTCCCCGACGCCCTCCCCGTCCCACCACGCGCCGGAACCGGAACCGCAGGGCACGTCCACGGCGACCGGAGGAACCGGAGCGGACGAGACCACTGGAGCGACCGGAGCGCCCGGAGCGGCGCCTCCCGGCGCCGACGCCACCCCGGACGCCGCCACTGCGGACCCCACCCCACCCCAGACCCAGGACCCCACCTGCCGGGCCGACTACGAGGTGACCAGCGAGTGGTCCACCGGCTTCGAGGCGGTCATCAAGGTCACCACCGAACGCACCCTGGACGACTGGACCCTCGCCTGGGACTTCCGCGACGGCCAGCGCATCTCCCAGATGTGGGACGCCCACCCCGAGCAGCGGGGCTCCCGGGTCACGGTCGAGGCCGCCCGCTACAACCGGGCGGTGCCCGCCGGGGCATCGCTGACCTTCGGCTTCATCGGCCTGCTGAACGACGGGAACCGGGCCCCGGCGGACATCACGCTCAACGGGAAGCCGTGCGTACTGCGATGAGCGCGGGCGCCCGGCACCGGGGACCGCGACCCCGGAAAAGGTGTTGACCCGGCTCCAGGGGGCCGGGCTAGAGTCCGGATGTCGACCACGACCACGACCGCGTGATCACCACCCCCGGTGAACACCGTGCCGAGCTGACGAGACCGAAGAGGAGGTGCTGACCGATGGCTGTCACCGCGCTGGGCGCTGCCCGCATCCCGACCCCCATCCTGTCCACCTCCGCGGTCACCGGCTGATCCGACACCTCTTCTCCGCGACACGCTCGCGCGCCGGGACCGCACGTCGAAGGGTCCCCGTTGACTTCCCTCCGCACTTCTTCTCCCGCTCCCTCCGATGACTTCTCCCCCCTCGTCCCCTACGGCTGGGACGACGCCTGGGCCGCCGAGTTCGCCCCCTACGCCACCGAAGGGCTGCTGGCCGGCCGGGTGGTCCGGGTCGACCGCGGCCAGTGCGACGTACTGACCGCCGACGGGCCGCTGCGCGCCGACACCGCGTTCGTCACCCCGCACGACCCGCTGCGCGTGGTGTGCACCGGTGACTGGGTCGCCGTGGAGCCCGGCGGCAACCCGCGCTATGTACGGACGTATCTGCCGCGCCGTACCGCCTTCGTCCGCTCCACCTCGTCCAAGCGGTCCGAGGGGCAGATCCTCGCCGCCAATGTCGACCACGCCATCGTCGCCGTCTCGCTCGCCGTCGAGCTGGACCTCGGCCGGGTCGAACGCTTCCTCGCCCTCGCCTGGGAGTCCGGGGCGCAGCCGGTGGTCGTCCTGACCAAGGCCGACCTGGTGCCGGACGCGGTGACGCTGGGGCATCTGGTGCAGGACGTCGAGACCAGCGCCCCCGGGGTGCCGGTGCTGCCGGTCAGCTCCGTCGGCGGGGACGGGCTCGATGTCCTCGCGGCCGTCGTCGCCGGCGGCACATCGGTCCTGCTCGGCCAGTCCGGCGCCGGAAAGTCGACGCTGGCCAACGCGCTGCTCGGCGAGGACGTCATGGACGTCCAGGCCACCCGGGACGCCGACGGCAAGGGCCGGCACACCACCACGACCCGCAATCTGCTGGTCCTGCCAGGCGGCGGTGTGCTGATCGACACGCCCGGTCTGCGCGGGGTCGGCCTCTGGGACGCGGAGACCGGCGTCGGCCAGGTCTTCTCCGAGATCGAGGAACTGGCCCGCGACTGCCGCTTCCACGACTGCGCCCATGAGTCCGAGCCGGGCTGCGCGGTGCTGGCCGCCATCGACGCCGGTGAACTGCCGCCGCGCCGCCTGGACAGCTACCGCAAGCTGCTCCGGGAGAACCAGCGGATCGTCGCCAAGACCGACGCCCGGGTCCGCGCGGAGATCCGCAAGGACTGGAAGCGCAAGGGCGCGGAGGGCCGCGCGGCGATGGAGGCGAAGCGGGGGCGCGTGAGGTAGGCGCGGGGGAGGGGTAGGGCGGCCCACGCCTCGGGCCGCCCCGCACCCTCACCGCGGCCGGTGCCGTCGGGGGCCTGTGCTCTCCGAGCACCCTGCGCCATAGCGCCACCCGTGCCTTCGGGCGCCTCCCGGCTTCCGCGCCCCGCGCCTTGGGGTCGCGCCCGCCTTCCGCGCCCCGCGCCTTGGGGTCGCCCCCGCCTTCCGCGCCCCCACGCCTTGGAGCCCCCCCCGCCTTCCGCGCCCCCCGGCCTTCCGCGCCCCGTGCCTCGGGGCCGCCCCCGGCTTCCGCGTCCCGCGCCTTGGGGCCGCCCGCGCCTTCCGCGCCCCGCGCCTTGGGGCCGCGCCGACCTTCCGCGCCCCCGCGCCTTGGAGCCCCTCCGCCTTCCGCGCCCCGCGCCTCGGGGCCGCCCCCGGCTTCCGCGCCCCGCGCCTCGGGGCCGCCCCCGGCTTCCGCGCCCCCACCCCTTAGGGCCGCCCCCACCTTCCGCGCCCCCACCCAGAGGCGGAGCCCGTCCCACCCCCACGTCCGATTTCCGCCAGCGGCATCCCCCCGGACGGCGGAGACTGGAACGCGTGATGGATGAGGACACCCGCTACGAAGCCGTCCGCAGCAGGGACGCCCGGTTCGACGGGGCGTTCTTCTTCGCCGTCGAGACCACCGGTATCTACTGCCGCCCCAGCTGCCCGGCCGTCACCCCCAAGCGCCGCAACGTCCGCTTCTTCCCGACCGCCGCCGCGGCCCAGTGCTCGGGCTTCCGGGCCTGCCGCCGCTGCCGCCCGGACGCCGTGCCCGGCTCGGCCGACTGGGATGTCCGCGCCGATGTCGTGGGCCGGGCCGTACGGCTCATCCGGGACGGGGTCGTGGACCGCGAGGGCGTCGCCGGACTCGCCACCCGGCTCGGCTACAGCGCCCGGCAGGTGCAGCGCCAGCTCACCGCCGAGCTGGGCGCCGGACCCGTCGCCCTGGCCCGCGCCCAGCGCGCCCACACCGCCCGGGTCCTGCTCCAGACCACCCCGCTGCCGATCACCGAGATCGCCTTCGCGGCCGGGTTCGCCAGTGTGCGCCAGTTCAACGACACCATCCGCGAGGTGTACGCGCTCACCCCGAGCGCCCTGCGCTCCGCCGCCCCCGCACCCCGCCGCCAGCCCCCCGGCGCCACGGGCATCCCGCTCCGCCTGGCCCACCGCGGCCCCTACCACGCCGCCTCCGTCCTCGATCTGCTCGCCGCCGAGGCCGTCCCCGGCGTCGAGGAGGTCACCGGCCCGCCCGGCGCCCGCACCTACCGCCGCACCCTGCGCCTGCCCTACGGCACCGGGATCGCCGCCGTCGCCGAGCGCACCGGCAGCTCCGGCACCGCCACCCACCCCGGCGGCTGGCTGGAAGCCGTACTGCACCTCACCGACCAGCGCGATCTCACCACCGCCGTCCAGCGGCTGCGCCGACTGTTCGACCTGGACGCCGACCCCTACGCCGTCGACGCCCGGCTCGGCGCCGACCCCCGGCTCGCCCGGCTGGTCGCCGCCCGCCCCGGGCTGCGCTCACCCGGCGCCACCGACCCCGAGGAACTCGCGGTCCGGGCCCTCGTCGGCCCGGCGGACGCGGCTGAATTGGTCCAGCGGCACGGCAAGGCCCTCGACGCGCCCGACGGCACCCTGACCCATCTCTTCCCCGAGTCCGCCGCCCTCGCCGCCGCCCGCCCCGGCACCCCCCTGGGCGCCCTCACCACCGCCCTCGCCGACGGCACCGTACGCCTGGATCCCGGTGCCGACCGGGACGGTTCGGAGGCGGCGCTGCGGGCACTGCCCGGGGTGGACGCGGCCGTCGTCGCCGCCGTCCGGACCCGCGCCCTGGGCGATCCCGACGTGGCCCCGCCCGGCACCGACCTGCCCGACACCTGGCGCCCCTGGCGCTCATACGCCGTACGACACCTGCGGACCGCGGGGGAGTGGGAGTGATCATGAGGAAGAGTGCCGCGCCGGACGCCGCCGGTCCGGCGGGGAGCGTCCCCGTCCACTACACCCGTCTCGGCAGTCCGCTCGGTGAGCTGCTGCTGACCGCCGGACCCGACGCCGCCCTCACCTCGCTGTCCGTGCCCGGCCAGCGCGGCGGGCGGACCGTGCGGGACGGCTGGATCCACGATCCCGCGCTGTTCCGGGCCGCCGAGGAGCAGCTCACCGCCTACTTCGCCGGGGAGCTGAAGGAGTTCGCGCTGCCGCTGCGCGCGCCCGGCACCCCGTTCCGCGAGCGGGTCTGGCAGGCCCTGGACGCGGTCCCCTACGGGGCGACCACCACCTACGGCGAGATCGCCGCCCGGATCGGGGCGTCCCGGATCGCCGTACGGGCCGTCGGCGGGGCGGTCGGCGCCAACCCGCTGCTGGTGCTGCGCGCCTGCCACCGGGTGATCGGCGCGGACGGCTCCCTCACCGGCTACGCGGGCGGCCTGGACCGCAAGCTGCGCCTGCTGGAGCTGGAGGGCGCCCGCTGAGACCCCGCCCGGGGCGCGTCAGCCCCAGATGACCGCGCCCAGCCACGCGGCGAAGATCAGCTGGCAGGTGAACAACTCCGTCAGCACACTGGAACCGCCCGAGCGCATCGCCGTGCGCAGGGCGGCCATCGCCTCCCCGTGCCGCCCCAGCCGCAGCCGCTCGCAGAGATAGATCCCGCCCAGAAACCCCGGGACCGCCCCCACCACCGGGATCAGCACAAAGCCCAGAAAGGCCCCGGCCCCCGCGAACACCGCCATCCTCGGGGTCGCCCCCGACTCGATCAGCCGCCGCGGCGGCAGCGCCCAGCGCACCACCTGGGCCACCAGCAGCGCCACCGACGCCCCGACCAGCACCCCCCAGGCCACCGGCGTCGCCACTTTCAGCGCCCACCACAGGATCCCGGCCCACACCAGCCACGACCCCGGTACCCCGGGCACCAGCACTCCGCACAGGCCGAGCAGCAGCACGACGCCGACCAGCAGGAGGTCCCAGACTCCCATCTGCCCAGAGTGCCGGAGCCGGGCCCCGGACGCAGGTCAGCGAACCGGCCCAGGAGGAGGAGACCCGCCTCACCGCTCCCGGGCCACCCACCCCCGTTCATACGCGTGCCAGCCCAGCTGGAGCCGGGTCGACACCCCCGTCAGCTCCATCAGCCCCTTCACCCGGCGCTGGACCGTGCGCAGCCCCAGCTCCAGCTGTTTGGCCACGCTCACATCCGTCAGCCCCGCCAGCAGCAGCGAGAGGATCTCCAGATCGGTGGCGTCCGGCGCGTCCGGCGCCCGCTCGCTCACCCCGTCCGCCCCCAGCCGCAGCGGCAGCGCGTCCCGCCACACCGACTCGAACAGCCCGGACAGCAGCTCCAGCAGCCCGCTGGCGTGGACCACCAGCGCGGCGGGTTCCGCGCTCGGCGAGGTCAGCGGCACCAGGGCCAGCGAACGATCGGCCACCACCAGCTTCGTCGGCACCCGGTCCACCACCCGTACCCGTTCGTCCCGGCGCAGCGCCGCCGTCAGCTCGGTGACCCCGTCCGGCAGATCCAGCACCGCCCGCTCCACCACCACCCGGTAGCGCACCCCGCGCCCCGCCGCCTGCGCCTCCGCCTCGTTCTCCCGCCCGGTCACCGCCACCGGATTCCCGGTCACCAGCGCGCACACCTCGTCGCTCGCGCCCAACTGGAGCTGGAGGAAGCGCTGCGCGACCGCCGCCGCGCCGCTCACCACCTCGACCAGATCGTGCACCGCGGGCTGGGCCGACGCCGCCCGGTACTCCTCCGCCAGCAGCGCCGCGGTCAGCTCCGCCTGCTCCAGTTCATGCCGCTGCTGGGTGAGCAGCGCGCCCAGCGCGACCCCGGGCGGCGCCGCCACCCAGCGGCCCGGCCGCGCCGGGGACTGCGCCGCGAGTCCCCGCGCCTCCAGCAGCCGCAGCGCCTGCTCGGTCTCCCGCTCGCCCAGCGTCAGCCGCCGCGCCAGATCCGGTACATCGGCCGCCCCCACGGCCACCAGCGTCCGGTACGCCGACTCATGGGTGTCGTCCAGCCCTATCGCCGCCAGCATCGGCCGGCCCCCCTTCTCGATCCCTCCCGGCCATGGCGGAAACCGGCCACGGCGCAAACCCGCCTCGGCACATCATCGCCGTACCCGCGGTCACCATGCCAAGGTGAGCCACGGCGACATACGTCACCGCGCGTCGTCAAGCGGTCCTTTTCGGCCGAATCGACGTGTCGGCGCACGGTACGCCCATGACTGTCGTCGGGCGGTTCTCCCGTGGGGGGTGGAGCCGCCCGACGGCCCTCACCCGACACGCCGTTCGACGTGCACGAGTGCGGCCGATTTCCGCATGCCCCGTTTTCCCGGCGCCCCATCGGTGGACAATTAGGGGCATGAGCCAACAGGGGGCAAGCCCCACCGGTCACGAGGACGACTGGTGGGGACAGTTGTACGACGACTCCACCGAGGACACCGGCCCCGCACCGGCCGCCGACTCCTTGGACGACCGTTTCGCCTCGGCATCCGACGCGGTGACCACGAACGGCGGCACGAGCACGCCGGGCCCGGCGGGGGAGGGACAGCGGGGTCCCGTCCGGGAGGGGCAGCGGGGTCCCGTCCGGGAGGGGCAGCCGAGTTCGGTCCGGCGCGGGCAGCCGGATCCCGTCCGGGAGGGGCAGCCGGATCCTGGCCACGAGAGGCAGCCGGGCCTCGTCCGGGACGGGCAGCTGGATTCCGGCAGGGAGGGGCAGCCGGGCCTCGTCCTGGATGGACAGCCGGATCCTGGCCGGGACTGGCAGACCCGGCCGACCGCCCCACCGCCCCCGCGCTCCGCTCCCCCCGAGCCGTCCGCACCCCGGACGCCCCAGGCGCCTCCGGCGTCCCCGCCGTCCCCACCGTCCGGGACGGATCAGGCGCCCACGCCACCCCAGGCGCCCCGGCCACCGCAGGCGCCTCCGGCGTCTCCGCCACCCGTAGCCCCCCAGCGGCCTCCGGTGTCTCCGCCACCCCTGGCCCCCCAGTCACCTCCGGCGTCCCCGCTACCAGTAACCCCCCAAGCAACCCCGGCGTCCCTGCCACCCCGGCCGCCGCAGTCACCCCCGGCGTCCCCGGCGTCCCCGCAACCCCGGCCGCCGCAGTCGCCCCCGGCGTCCCCGCTACCCGTAACCCCCCAAGCAACCCCGGCGTCCCCGCAACCCCGGCCGCCGCAGTCACCCCCGGCGTCCCCGGCGTCCCCGCCACCCCCAACCCCCCAAGCACCCCCTCCGCCCCCACAACCTCGGACGCCCCAGGTATCCCAGGCACCCCCGTCACCCCAGGCACCCTTGCCACCCCCACCACCCCCGCTATCTCCACCCTCCCCACCCCCCACACCCCCCCACCGCACCGGCCTAATCCGTCAACGCGCCCCCTGGGAACCCCCCCTCCCCACCCCCACAGGCCCGTCGACCTTCCCACCACCCCCGCCGCCCCCTCCCCCTCCCCCTCCCCCTCCCCCTTCCTCACCCCCGGCCGATCCCCCCGGCCAGGACACCCCCGCCGCCCACGTCGGCTCCGGCCCCCCCACCTACGACCCCGAGCCCACCGCCCTCCCCGTCGCCGACCCGGACGATCTCGCCGATCTGGTGCCGGACACCGTGCTGGACGGGGCCCGTTACGGTGTCAGCACCCTGCGCGCGGTCTCGGTGCGCGGTGACTCCGCCCGCTACCGGGGCGAGCCCCGCCGGGACGCCCTGCTCACCGCCCGTTTCGGCTCCGGCCCCGGCGCCCTCGTGCTGGTCGCGATGGCGAGCGGCGCCCGCGCCACCCCGGGGGCGCACCGCGCGGCGGCCGAGGCGTGCCAGTGGATCGCGCGGGCCGTCGGCCGCAGCCACGCCCGCCTGGCGGAGGACATACGGGCCGGGCGGCGCGGCGATCTGAAGTCCGGGCTGCACCGGCTCACCGACCGCTCCCTCGGCAAACTCCGCGCGGGCGCCGCCGACCGCGGCCTCACGCCGGAGGCGTACGCGGCCACGCTGCGCTGTCTGCTGCTGACCGCCGACCCCGACTGCCGGACCCGGGTCTTCTTCGGGGCCGGCGCGGGCGGCCTGTTCCGGCTCCGCGACGGCGTCTGGCAGGACATCGAACCGCAGCTCACCGACGCCCCCGGCGAACCCCTGATGAGCTTCGGCTCCCCGCCCGCCGAGACCCCCGAGGGCGACCGCCTCACCATGGACCTGGGCATCCCCACACCCCCGAGCCCCTATGAACCCGCCCCCGGACCGCCCCGGGAACCCTTCCGCTTCCGCGCCTCGGTGGCCCGCCCCGGCGACACCCTCCTGATGTGCACCCATGGGCTGGCCGAACCCCTGCGCGGCGAGCCGGAACTGAGCGCCCATCTGACCGGCCGCTGGTCCGGCGCCGCCCCGCCCGGCCTCGCCGCCTACCTCGCCGACATCCAGGTCAGGGTCAAGGGCTACGCGGACGACCGCACCGCCGCAGCCGTCTGGGAGGCGTGATCGCGTAGCGTGGGAGGCGAAACCACGTTCGATGTGCATTCATGGAACCGTCAGTGGAACCGTCAGGACATCGGGACACGGGGCGGGGATCCAGGAATCCATGGAGACCGAAGGGGCACCTCCGTCATGGCCAAGCAGAACGTCGCCGAGCAGTTCGTCGACATCCTCGCCCGCGCCGGGGTCAAGCGGCTCTACGGCGTGGTCGGCGACAGTCTCAACCCCGTCGTCGACGCCGTCCGCCGCAACTCCGCCATCGACTGGGTGCATGTCCGGCACGAGGAGACCGCCGCCTTCGCGGCCGGTGCCGAGGCCCAGATCACCGGCCGGCTCACCGCCTGCGCCGGCTCCTGCGGCCCCGGCAACCTCCACCTCATCAACGGTCTGTACGACGCCCACCGTTCGATGGCCCCGGTCCTCGCCCTCGCCTCGCACATCCCGTCCGGCGAGATCGGCCTCGGCTACTTCCAGGAGACCCATCCGGACCGGCTGTTCCAGGAGTGCAGCCACTACAGCGAGATGATCTCCAACCCGCAGCAGATGCCGAGGGTGCTCCAGAGCGCGATCCAGCACGCGGTGGGCCAGAGCGGCGTCAGCGTGATCACGCTCCCCGGTGACATCGCCGACCACCAGGCCCCCGACAAGCCCCTGGAGACCGCCCTCGTCACCTCCCGCCCCTCCATCCGCCCCGGCGACGCCGAGATCGACCGGCTGGTCGATCTGATCGACCGCGCCGAGAAGGTCACCCTGTTCTGCGGCAGCGGCACCGCCGGGGCGCACGCCGAGGTGATGGAGTTCGCCGAGAAGGTCAAGTCCCCGGTCGGCCACGCCCTGCGCGGCAAGGAGTGGATCCAGTACGACAATCCGTACGACGTCGGGATGAGCGGGCTGCTCGGCTACGGCGCCGCCTACGAGGCCACCCATGAGTGCGATCTGCTGATCCTGCTCGGCACGGACTTCCCGTACAACGCCTTCCTCCCGGACGATGTGACGATCGCGCAGGTCGATGTCCGCCCCGAGCGCCTCGGCCGCCGCTCCAAGCTGGATCTGGCGGTGTGGGGCGATGTGAAGGAGACCCTGCGGTGTCTCACTCCGCGGGTGAAGGCCAAGAACAACCGCCGCTTCCTCGACAAGATGCTGAAGAAGCACGCGGACGCCCTGGAAGGCGTCATCAAGGCGTACACCCGCAAGGTCGACAAGCACATCCCGATCCACCCGGAGTACGTGGCCTCGGTCCTGGACGAGGTCGCCGCCGATGACGCCGTCTTCACCGTCGACACCGGAATGTGCAATGTCTGGGCCGCCCGCTACATCTCGCCCAACGGCCGCCGCCGCATCATCGGCTCGTTCTCCCACGGCTCGATGGCCAACGCGCTGCCCATGGCGATCGGCGCCCAGTTCACCGACCGCGACCGGCAGGTCGTGTCGATGTCGGGCGACGGCGGCTTCTCCATGCTGATGGGCGATTTCCTCACCCTGGTCCAGTACGACCTGCCCGTGAAGGTCGTCCTCTTCAACAACTCCTCGCTCGGCATGGTCGAACTGGAGATGCTGGTCGCCGGACTCCCCTCCTACGGCACCACCAACAAGAACCCCGACTTCGCCGCCGTCGCCCGCGCCTGCGGGGCCTACGGGGTGCGGGTCGAGAAGCCCAAGGACCTCGCGGGCGCCCTCAAGGCCGCGTTCAAGCACAAGGGCCCGGCGCTGGTCGATGTCGTCACCGACCCCAACGCGCTGTCCATCCCGCCGAAGATCAGCGCCGAGATGGTCACCGGCTTCGCCCTCTCCGCATCGAAGATCGTGCTGGACGGCGGGGTCGGCCGCATGGTCCAGATGGCCCGCTCCAACCTGCGCAACGTCCCCAGGCCCTGACCGCCGGACGGCGGATCAGTACGCGTACGGGATCCAGCGCCGTTCGATGGTGTCGTACACGTACCGGTCCAGCCCCTTGACCGCGCTGGTGCGGAACGGCCGCCCCCCGTCGTCGATCCGGACCGTGCCGGTGCGGCCCTGCGAGGACCAGTCCAGCTCCAGATACCAGTCGCAGGCGCACCCCGCGGTCCGGGCCGTCACCTCCAGCACCTCCGGATCCGTACTGGACACCCGGTAGGGCAGCTTCACGGCGGGGATCTCCGTCCCCTCGTCACTGCCCGGCACCGAGCGGGCGATCGGCCGGTCCTGATCCAGATCCACATCGAAGTAGCGCGGCGTGATCGACCCCCCGCACCCCTGATCCATGGCGTACGAGGTCCCCCGCACCGGCTCCGCGCGCCCCACCACCCGCACCCGCAGCGCCTCCAGCACCACCGCCGTCTCCGACGTCCCCTGCACGGTGATCCGGACGTTGGTGTCCTTGCCGTGCACCGCGCCCTGCGCCGACGCCCAGGCGCGGGCGTCCTGCGCGGCCGGGGGCGGCGGCACCTGGGCGGGCGGCCGGTCGATCACATAGTCGTGCCCGCAGCCCAGCGCCCAGGCGTGCGAGTCGGAGGACCAGGTGAGGGGGAGGGCGGCGGCGGGGGCACCGGCGCCGCCGGACGCCGGGGCGCTCTTCTTCGGCAGCGGCGAACCGGACGGGCCGCCCTTGGCCTTCGGCTCCCGCGAGGACGCCGGGGACGCACCGGACGCCGAGGGGGAGGGCGAGGCGCTCGAAACGCCGGGCGAGGGCGTGCCGGTGGCCCGCTCCTGCGGCCCGGTCGCCGCCCCGCTCCGGGCCGGTGCCCCGGCCACCCCGGGCCCGTTCCCGGCGGGCAGCGCGGACAGCGTCCCGAGCGTCGCCAGCAGCGCGGCGGACACGGCAGCCGCGACGACGGTACGCCGCCTGCGGTACCAGGGGGCGACCCGGCCCGGCCCGGCGACGACGGTCACCGGCTCCTCCGGCACACCGTCCGCAAGGGCCGCCGTTTCCTCCGCCGCCGCTTCCGGGACTTCTTCCACCTGCGCCGCGACCGCCGTACGGCTCCGCTGCCGGGCCGCCACCGCCAGCAGCCACAGCCGGTGCAGTTCGTGCCGTTCCTCCGCCGAGGCCCCGCACAGCGCGGCGAACCGCTCCACCGGCGCGAAGTCCACCGGCACCGCGTCCCCGGCGCAGTAGCGGTGCAGCGTGGAGGTGTTCATCCCGAGGCGCCGGGCGAGCGACCCATAGCTGCGGTCCGTGCGTTCCTTCAGCCGCCGCAGCTGGGCCGCGAACCGCTCGACGTCGTCGTCGTGCTGTGCCGACACCGTTCTCCCGGGTTCCTGTGAGCGGGTGGACCGGGACGAATGTCCCGGGAGGGCATCCCAGGCACCTCATGTACCTGCACGTCAGAGGGGCTGGGATGGTTCCATCCCGGCAGATTGTTGCAGCCGCCCGCCGGGATTGCCGATGCTCTTGGTGTCGCCCGGGGGACACCCCATGCGGGGGGTGCGGCCGGCCCGACCAGCCGGACGCGGGCGACCTCGTCCACCAGCGATCCACGCGCCTCCTCCGCACGGCAGCGCGACTTCACCACGGGGAGTTCTTTTCATGTCCATCCGTATCCAGGCCCGCACCCAGGTCCGTCTGACCACCGCGCTCATCGCGCTCACCGTCGCGAGTGCCACCGCCGCCACGGTCCTCTCCGCGCCGGCCGGGGCCGCGCCCCGCGGGCCCGCCTTCCTGTCGGCGTCCCAGCTGCCGCCGCACCCCTTCTCGTCCTGGACGGCCGGCAAGGTCACCGACGGCGTCCCCGACGAGCTGCGGCTCTGCCTGGACGAGGTGTTCCCGGGCTACGACTCCCGCTACCGCCCCTTCCGCACCGACCTGGACACCAGCGCCCGCCAGCTGACCATCGTCACCGGTACCGCCGCCAAGGCCAAGGCGCTGGCCGACCGGATGAACAAGGAGATCCGCGGCTGCGCCCGGAGCATCGAGGCGGGCGACCCGGAGACCGAGGCGACCTACCGGAGCTATGGCTCGCTGCCGGTGGAGGAGGGCGCCCGGGTGCACGGTCTGCACACCGAGGCGTCCTGGGGGGCCACCGACATCCGGCTGATGTCGGTGGGCCGGGACGGCCGCACGGTCACGGTCGTGGACTGGGCCCAGCTGGGCGACTTCTCCGACGCCCCGGTGAAGGCGTTCAAGAAGACGACCACCACGGCCGTCAACAAGCTCTACTGAGCGACCCGACCCACCTGACCCGTGCCCGCCGGGGGGACGGTGCACGAGCAACGGGGTCGTCCTGCCGCCAACGGGGGTCGGTGGGACGGCCCCGTCGCGCTGTGCGGGCCCGTCGGGAACGCCGGGTGGGCCCGTCCGCAATGCCGGGTGGGCCGTCGGGAACGCCGGGTGGGGCCCGTCGAGCACCCACCCCATTCAAGCCAGATTCACGTGCACGTGACGGTGCGCCACGAGACCCCAGGAATCAGGCTGTCCGAAACGCCCCACGCCTGCTTGTGCACCCGCACGCCCCGATGCACGGTGCGGAACCGGCCGACCGGCTGAACTCCTGTGGTCCGGGTGCCGAACTCCCGCTGTCCCGCCCGGGTCCGGGCCGCCGCCCCGCCCGGCGAGGTTGGCCGAACACCCCGGGCTGAGCTCCGGGCCATGAGTGCCCGGTGACCCATTGGGCAAGGATCCCCGTGAACGTGTTCGACAGGAGGGGAACCGAGATCGGCACGCGGGCGGGGGTCATGAAAAGGCAAGTACGCGGGGGCGGTCCCAGAGTCGTCGGGTCCGGTCCGGCGCAGTCGACGGGGGCAGGAGCGGCGGAGGAAGGGCAGCGGCGGCCGAGACTGAGACGCCGGCTGGGCCGCGCCGATCTGCGGGCGGTACCCGAGGCACGCCGGGCGGTGCGCGAGCTGCTGCACACCTGGGAACGGTCCGAACAGTCGCAGATAGCGGAACTGCTCACCAGCGAACTGGTCACCAACGCCCTGGTGCACACCGACCGGGACGCGGTACTGACCGCCGAGGTGGGCCCGCACGGGGTGCGGGTGGAGGTACGGGACTTCGTGGCGCAGCGGCCCCGGCCCCGCCCCGCGGTCTCCCACGAGGCCACCCACGGCCGGGGCCTGGCCCTGGTGGAGTCCCTCGCGGACTCCTGGGGCGTCCACTCCCACGGCGTGGGCAAGTCGGTCTGGTTCGAACTGGGCGCCGAGGCGGCCTGACACCCGCAGCGGAACACGGAACGGACAACGGGACGGGGCGCGAACCGTCTCCGGTCGCGCCCCGTCCCGTGAGGACCGCTCGTACGGCGGTCGCCGGACCCGGTCCGGTCCCGCTCTAGCCGAACTGCTGCTCCAGATCCTTGAGCTTGCGCTCCAGGGAGTCCAGGCGCGGCAGCGCCATGGTGTCGTCCTCCGCGGTCAGATCGACGGTGACCGGCTCAGGGCCGGTACGGACGGGCTGGAGAGAGGGCCGCTGCGGGACGGGGGGCAATTGCTCCGGGGGCACTATGGCAGGCTCCGCGGAGACTCGATCGGAGCCCTGCTGCTCCCCGGAGGGCAGTTCCACCTGCCGTCCGTGGCCCCGGCCCACGATCCCGCGGTGTCCCCGGCTGATCGCCTTGAGCTGGGCCCGCTCCAGCCGCTCGGCCTCGCGCCGGCGCATCCGCTCCTGCTCCTTGATCTTGTTGTCCTCGCGGACCTCCTCGACGGCCTCGTCGAGGCTGCGGACGTTCTCCAGCAGCATCAGCGACCACGCCCTGTAGGTCTCGCGGGGGGCGCGCAGCCAGCGGACGATACGGATCTGCGGCAGCGGACGGGGCACCAGGCCCTGTTCCCGCAGCGCCGCCCGGCGGGTCTGCTTCAGTGCCCGGTCGAACAGCACCGCGGCGGACAGGGACATACCCGCGAAGAAGTGCGGCGCACCGGCGTGCCCGGCGCCCCTCGGCGCGTGCACCCAGTTGAACCAGGCGGCGGCGAAGGCGAAGGTCCACACGAGTATCCGGGAACCGAGGGCGGCGTCGCCGTGGCTGGCCTCGCGGACCGCGAGGACGGAGCAGAACATCGCCGCGCCGTCCAGCCCGAACGGCACCAGGTACTGCCAGCCGCCGCTCAGTCCGAGGTTCTGCTCACCGAAGCCGACCAGGCCCTGGAAGGAGAGCGCGGCGGCCACCGCGGCACAGCAGAACAGCATGATGTAGGAGACGGTGCCGTATATGGCTTCCTTGCGCCTGCGCCGTTCCTCGTTGCGCTCCCACGAGTCGTCCGCCTTCGCGTCCTTCCCCGTGGCCCGCTTGCCGCGCGCCATCACCGCCACCGCCGCCAGCATGCCCAGGAGCAGTATGACGCCGGGTAGCAGCCAGTTCAGCGATATGTCGGTCAGTCTCATTCTGGGGGTCCCTCGCATTGGGATAGGGCGTAACGCCCGCCATAGTGGCCCAAACCCAGCGGCCCTCAGGGGGTTTCGGGGCAAGAGGCCGCCAAGGAATGCAAGAGGGTAGCCCAGGACGGCGTTCTGCTCGAACTGCCGCTTGAGGGGCGGGAGTTGAGTTCGAATAAGACTACCCGTGCGGGTGGTTCCAGGGGAACTTCCCGTGACTCGTGAGGAAGCTGTGAAAATCCCGAAACCATACCGGGGTCCCGTTCGGGCAAGATCCTAGCGCCCCCGGGCACCTCTCGCGCACCGGGGTGGGCCCGAAAGACGGCTCGACCGACGGCTCAACCAGCGGCCTGGGCCATCAGTTTGACGACCCGTTCGGCGTCGCAGGCGCGCGGGCAGGTGGCGCACAGGTCGTCCGGGCGCAGGGTGTAGTACATGCAGCAGGTCACCCGGTCCCGGGTGGGCAGCTCCTCGCCGCCCGGCCCGACGAGCGTCCGGAAGGCGGCCGACCCGGCGTACGGCTTGACCGTGCCCGGCAGCAGCAGCTCCAGCTCGCGCGTGGCCCGGTCCTTCTCGCCCTCGCCGAGCAGCTCCGCGATGTACGACAGCCCCTCCACGACCTCGTCCGTCGCCATGCCCCACAGCGCCCGGCCGCGCCGCCGCATCCGGGGCCCGAACGCCCCGAACACCGGTTCAAGGTGCTCGGCCACCGCCTCGCGCACCTCGTCGCGCAGCGCCTCCTCGTCGGCGACCACCCGGGCCCCGGGCAGCGCGGCGGCCGGATCGCCGGGCAGACAGGCGAACGCGCCGGGGCGGACGGCCATCCGGTCGCGGTCCCGGTCGTAGGAGACGTGCGTCACGGGGAAGCGGGGCACCCGGCGGTGCACGAACCAGGGCACGGTGATCAGCAGACAGGCGGTCCAGGCGTACCGGTGCAGTCCGAAGCTGGCGACCACGTCCGGGCGGCCGGGCTCCCCGTAGTCCCGGCGGATCTGGGCGTCGTCCCAGGCGAGGAAGGTGTCCAGCGCGGCCTCGCCCTCGGCGAGCGCGGCGGCGGTGACCCAGCCCTCGCCCTCGGGGGTCGGGTCGGCACCGGTCAGCTCATCGATCGTGAGCCAGGGGTAGACCTCGGCGAGACGGGCGAACGACTCCGCGACGGGCGACGAGGGGAGGGGCATGCCTGACCACCGATTCCCGAGCGACTACAGGTAAGCCTTACCTTACCGTTCTTGTTCGAAATTTGAACTGCCCGGTTCTGGGCCTAAGGTGCTTGACGGACGAGTAACAACCCGCCGTAATGACCCCAAGCACTGACAAGCCCGGAGGAGGACCCGTGAAGCAGGGTGTGCAGGGCATCGCCGGGGCCGGAACACCGCCGGGTCCCGCCGCCGCACCGGCGGTCCGGGTGCCCCAGCAGGCACGGGCCGAGGACGACACCGTACGCGAGCGGGGGACCGCCTCCGGCTCCGCCCGTGGTGAGCACACCCACAGCGAGACACCCATCCCGCGCCCCCGCCCGGTCGTCCAGCGCTCCTCCGTGCGCGGCCAGATCCTCGACGCGCTGCGCACCGCCCTGCTCGCCGGTGAGCTGCTTCCCGGCGAGGTGTACTCGGCCCCGGCCCTCGGGGACCGGTTCGGCGTCTCGGCCACCCCGGTGCGCGAGGCGATGCAGCGGCTCGCCCAGGAGGGCGCCGTCGAGGTCGTCCCCAACCGGGGCTTCCGGGTGGTCCAGCGCGACGCGCGGGAACTGGCCGAACTCGGCGAGGTCCGCGCCCTGATCGAGGTGCCGGTGCTGATGCGGCTGGCGCACACCGTCCCCGCCGACGCCTGGGCCGACCTGCGCCCCGCCGCCGAGGCCACGATCCGCGCCGCGGCCACCGGCTGCGCCGCCTCCTACGCCGAGGCGGACCGCGCCTTCCACGGCGCGATGCTGGGCCTGGCCGGCAATGAACAGCTGGTGAACATAGCGGAGGACCTCCACCGCCGCACCCAGGCCCCCCGCCCCGGCCCCCACCTCCCCCGCGCCCGCACCGACCTCATGGCCGACGCCTCCCACCACACCTCCCTCCTGGACGCACTGATCGCCGGCGACCTGGACTCCGTCAATTTACTCATCACGGAACATTTCAGGACGTTTTAGCGGAGTATGGGTGGGCGCCGAGGTGTGTGCTCACGCCGAAGCCGCCGGAGGCGCGAGCCTCGCCGCCAACCAGGTCGGCACACCCCCCAGCAACCGGAACAACCGCCGGGCCTCCTCCCGCAGCCGGGACGCCTCCGGCTCGGTCTCCGTGTCCGCCAGCGATGCCAGCGCCGGCGCGGTCCCGACCAGATACCCCAGCTCCTCCCGGATCCGCAGCGACTCCGCGAACCCGTGCCGCGCCTCCGCCAGTTCCCCGTCCCGCAGGGCCAGCCCGGCCAGATGCCGCCAGGTGAACGACAGCAGCAGCGCGTCCGACCGCGCGGACGCGCCCCCGTGGGCCCGCCGGTACGCCGCCCGCGCGGCCTGCGGCGAGCGGGACAGATTCTCGGCGACGAGCCCGCGCCGGAAGTCCAGCAGCGCCCGCCCCGCCGCGTCCGGCGGGATCAGCGCCGCCGCCCGGCCGAGCGCGGCCCGCGCCTCGTCGGCCCGGTCCCGCACCGCGAGCACCGTCGACGCGTAGGCCAAGTACCCGCGTTCACAAGCGGCGGCGCCCCGCTCCTCGTCGCTGTGCGCGAGCGCCTCCGCGGTGCGCAGCGCGTCCTCCGCCTCGGACCAGCCCTGTTCGGTGTAGAGACACCGCTCCACCAGCAGCGATGCCCGCTGGACAGAGGCGGCCGGGGTGTCCGGCCGGAGCAGTTCCGCGGCGTCCGTCCAGCAGGCCCGTGAGCGCAAGCGCCACACCGCCGTCTGGAGCGGATCGTCGTCTGCGGTCGTTCCGGAACCAGACATGGCGGTATGCGCCACATTGCCCTCCCCGAGCGCGCCGTCGAGCTTTGGTGGTGGGCGCATTCCAGCACCTGTGACACCACCGGGCCAAGGGGGTGGGTGAAGGATTTCACAAAGTCGTGGGACTTCCGGCCGCCCGGGGTTTCGCTCGGATCCACCCGGGATCGGTCCCGGAGTCCGGGCGGAGAGGGGGTCCGAGGGGGTCCGAGGGGGTCAACTCATGCGCAGGGCCAGGAAGAAGTCGAGCTTGTCCTCCAGCCGGGACAGGTCGCGGGACGTCAGCTGCTCGATCCGGCCCACCCGGTAGCGCAGGGTGTTGACGTGCAGATGCAGCCGGGCGGCGCAGCGCGTCCAGGAGCCGTCGCAGTCGAGGAACGCCTCCAGGGTCGGGATCAGCTCGGCCCGGTGCCGGCGGTCGTACTCGCGCAGCGGGTCGAGCAGCCGGGCGGTGAAGGCGCGGCGGACGTCGTCGGGGACGAAGGGCAGCAGCAGGACGTGCGACGCCAGTTCCTGGTGGCCCGCCGCGCAGACCCGGCCGGGCCGGGCGGCGGCGACCCGGCGGGCGTGCCGGGCCTCCTCCAGGGCCCCGCGCAGCCCCTCCGCCGAGTGCACGGCGGCGCTGACGCCGAGGGTGACCCGGCCGTCCTCCTCCAGCCCGGCGGTCAGCGGGTCCCGGACCGAGGCGAGCAGGGTCTCGGCGAGGATGCCGGTCTCCGAACCGTCGTGCTCGGCGGAGACCGCCGGGAGCGGCACCAGCGCGACCGCCTCGTCCCCGGTGTGGGCGACCGCGATCCGGTCGGACGGCTCGGGACCGGTCGCCAGCGGGTCGACGAGGATCTCCTCCAGCAGCGACTGGGCCACCGGGCCGGTGTCGGCGCCCGCGCCCTCCCAGCCCTCCCACTCCACCCGGGCCACCACCACCTGCCAGTGCGGGGCCGCGCCCAGGCCCGGCAGCAGCACCGGCGCCGCGACCCGCAGCCGGGCGGCGATCTCGGCGGGCGCCGCGCCGGACTGCACCAGCTCCAGCACCTCCTGCGCCAGCCGCCGCCGTACCGTACGGGCCGCGTCACGGCGGTCGCGTTCGACGGCGATCAGCTGGGTGACGCCGTGCACCAGGTCGAGCCGCTCCCCGGGCCAGTCCCCGGCGTCCGCCTCGACGGCCAGCAGCCAGTCCGAGAGCACATGCTCGCGCACATCCCGCGCGCCCTGCGGGGAACGCCCGCTGCTGCGGATGGGGAAGAGGGAGTACGTCGCCGTACCGATCTGCGCGCGGTGCGGGCCGCGGCGGCCGGTACGGGCGGCGGCGAGCTGCTCCGCCGCGAGCCGGGCACACACCTCGACGGAGAGGCTCCCGCCGGAGCTGCCGGAGCTGCCGGAGCTGCCGGAGCTGCCGGAGCCGCCGGAGGCGCCGCTCCCGCCCGCCCCGTCGCCCTCCTTGGGCCCCGCGATCAGCCGTCCCGCCGGGGACAGGACCCATGCCCTCAGGTCCAGGTCGGAGCCCAGCAGGTCCAGGACCACTTCGGGGCCGCCGCCCGCCGGGCCGGAGGTCATCAGCCGCCGGTGCCGGTCCACCACCGCCGCCAGGTCCCCGGCCCGCTCGCCCGACACCTGCCGGACGACATGCTCGGTGATCGTCGCGAAGGCCACCGACTCATGGACCGCGAACAGCGGCAGCCGGTGCCGGGCGCAGGCCACCACCAGGTCGTCCGGCACATCGCCCAGCTCCGCCTCACCGGCGGCCAGCGCCGCCACCTGGGCCTGCGCCAGCAGCCGGACGAACGGCTCGGAGTCCGCCGCGTCCCGGCGCCAGGCCAGCCCGGTGAGGACCAGCTCACCGCCGCTGAGATAACGGCTGGGGTCGCGCAGATCCGTGGTCATCACCCCGCGCACCGCCCGGTCCAGCTCCTCCTCGCCGCCGAGCAGCCTGAGGCCCAGCGCGTCGGTGTCCAGCAGTGCGCGCAGCCGCATGTCGTCGCCGCCGTTCCCTGTCTCGAAAAGTACGATCATCGATAGGACCGTGGGCGCGCGGCCGTGCCCCGCGTTACCACCGGAGAACAGCGGGGTTACCGATGACCTCCCTTCATATGAATCTACAAGATGGCCGCGCTGGCCAGCCAACTCCTTCATGGTTTCGGTGACTGACCCCGGTGGGGCACCACGCTGTGTACTGACCCCACTCCGCGTGAACAGCACCTCGACGAGCCGGCCCGCCGCACCCGATCTGGCTCATTACGTACGAGTCGTACGACCCACGAGACGAAGAAGAGAGCCGGTCATGGACTTCCTTCGCCCCGCCAGCTGGGAGGAGGCGCTCGCCGCGAAGGCCGCGCACCCCACCGCTGTACCGATTGCGGGCGGCACCGATGTGATGGTCGAGATCAACTTCGACCACCGCAGGCCCGAGTATCTGATGGACCTCACCCGCATCGGAGATCTCTACGAGTGGGAGGTCGGGGAGGAGAGCGTGCGGCTCGGCGCCTCCGTGCCCTACACCCGGATCATGGCGGAGCTGCGGGCCGAGCTGCCCGGTCTCGCCCTCGCCTCGCACACCGTCGCCTCCCCGCAGATCCGCAACCGGGGCGGCGTCGGCGGCAACCTCGGCACCGCCTCCCCGGCCGGTGACGCCCACCCGGCGCTGCTCGCCGCCGGGGCCGAGGTGGAGGCCGCCTCCGTACGCGGCGCCCGGCTCATCCCCATCGACGCCTTCTACACCGGCGTCAAGCGCAACGCCCTCGCGCCCGACGAGCTGATCCGCGCCGTCCATGTGCGGAAGGCGGACGGGCCCCAGCAGTACTCCAAGGTCGGCACCCGCAACGCCATGGTGATCGCCGTCTGCGCCTTCGGCCTCGCCCTGCACCCCGCGACCCGAACCGTGCGCACCGGCATCGGCTCCGCCGCGCCCACCCCGATCCGGGCCGGGGTGGCGGAGGACTTCCTCAACGCGGCGCTGGAGGAGGGCGGCTTCTGGGACAGCGGGAAGATCGTCACCCCGTCCGTCGCCAAGGAGTTCGCCGGGCTGTGCGCCGCCGCCTGCAATCCGATCGACGATGTCCGCGGCACCGCGAGCTACCGCCGGCACGCGGTCTCGGTGATGGCCCGCCGCACCCTGACCTGGACCTGGGAGTCGTACCGCGGCGCCCGCCGCACCACCGAGGGAGCTGCGTAGATGCGCGTCCACTTCACCGTCAACGGGCGCCCGCAGCAGGCCGACGACGTCTGGGAGGGCGAGTCGCTGCTGTACGTGCTGCGCGAGCGGCTCGGGCTGCCGGGTTCCAAGAACGCCTGCGAGCAGGGCGAGTGCGGCTCCTGCACGGTCCGGCTGGACGGCGTGCCGGTCTGCTCCTGCCTGGTCGCCGCCGGACAGGCCGAGGGCCGCGAGGTCGTCACCGTGGAGGGCCTCGCCGACCACGCCCGCCACCGCTCCACCGCGATCGACGAGGCCCGGCGGTGGTCGGCCCAAGGCGCCGACTCGCGGACCGGCGAGGGCGCCCCGCTCGCCCCGATCCAGCAGGCGTTCCTCGACGCCGGGGCCGTCCAGTGCGGCTTCTGCACCCCCGGACTGCTGGTCGCCGCCGACGAGATGCTGGAGCGCAACCCCACCCCGAGCGACGCCGACATCCGCGAGGCCCTCTCCGGCAATCTGTGCCGCTGCACGGGCTACGAGAAGATCATGGACGCCGTCCGGCTCGCGGCGGCCCGGCAGCAGACGGAGGCCCCCTGAGATGAGCGACACGACCGCCCCCGTCGGCGCCCCCACCGAGGTCACCCAGGGCTCCCCGAGCAGGACCCGAGGCGGCATCGGCGAGTCCACCCTGCGCCCGGACGGCACCCTCAAGGTCACCGGGGAGTTCGCCTACTCCTCCGACATGTGGCACGAGGACATGCTCTGGGGCCAGATCCTGCGCTCCACCGTCGCCCACGCCGAGATCCTCGCCATCGACACCGCCGAGGCCCTCGCCACCCCGGGCGTGTACGCCGTCCTCACCCACGACGATCTGCCCACCGCCGTGAAGCACTACGGGCTGGAGATCCAGGACACCCCGGTCCTCGCCCACGGCAAGGTCCGCCACCACGGCGAGCCCGTCGCGATCGTCGCCGCCGACCACCCGGAGACCGCCCGCCGCGCCGCCGCCAAGATCCGCGTCGACTACCGCGAACTCCCCGTCATCACCGACGAGGCGTCCGCGACCGCCCCCGACGCGATCCTGGTCCACGCCGACCGCGACGACGACCACCTGGGCCATGTCCCGCACCCCAACATCGTCCACCGCCAGCCCATCGTGCGCGGTGACGCGGCGAAGGCCGCCGAGCGGGCCGAGGTCGTCGTCCGGGGCGAGTATGTCTTCGGCATGCAGGACCAGGCGTTCCTGGGCCCGGAGTCCGGACTCGCGGTCCCCGCCGAGGACGGCGGCGTCGACCTGTACGTCGCCACCCAGTGGCTGCACTCCGATCTGCGGCAGATCGCGCCCGTCCTCGGGCTGCCCGAGGACAAGGTCCGGATGACCCTGTCCGGCGTCGGCGGCGCCTTCGGCGGGCGCGAGGACCTCTCCATGCAGATCCACGCCTGCCTCCTCGCCCTGCGCACCGGCAAACCCGTGAAGATCGTCTACAACCGCTTCGAGTCGTTCTTCGGCCATGTCCACCGCCACCCCGCCCGTCTCACCTACGAGCACGGCGCCACCCGCGACGGCAAGCTGACCCACGTCAAGTGCCGGATCGTCCTGGACGGCGGGGCCTACGCCTCCGCCTCCCCGGCGGTCGTCGGCAACGCCTCCTCCCTGGGCATCGGCCCCTATGTGGTGGACGACGTCGACATCGAGGCCATCGCCCTCTACACCAACAACCCGCCCTGCGGCGCCATGCGCGGCTTCGGCGCGGTCCAGGCGTGCTTCGCGTACGAGGCCCAGATGGACAAGCTCGCCGCCGAGCTGGGCCTCGACCCGGTGGAGCTTCGCCGTCGCAACGCCATGGAGCAGGGCGCGCTGCTGCCGACCGGCCAGCGCGTCGACTCCCCGGCCCCGGTCGCCGAACTCCTGCGCCGCGTCCAGGCCATGCCGCTGCCCCCCGAACGCCAGTGGGAGTCCAGCGAGGGCCCCGACGTACGCCAGCTCCCCGGCGGCCTCTCCAACACCACCCACGGCGAGGGCGTGGTCCGGGGCGTCGGCTACGCGGTCGGCATCAAGAACGTCGGCTTCTCCGAGGGCTTCGACGACTACTCCACGGCCCGGGTCCGGATGGAGGTGATCGCCGGGGAGCCGGTGGCGACCGTGCACACCGCGATGGCGGAGGTCGGCCAGGGCGGAGTCACCGTCCACGCCCAGATCGCCCGCACCGAGCTGGGCGTCACCCAGGTGACGATCCAGCCGGCGGACACCCGGGTCGGCAGCGCCGGTTCCACGTCCGCCTCCCGGCAGACGTATGTCACCGGGGGTGCCGTCAAGAACGCCTGCGAACGGGTCCGGGAGCGGGTCCTCGACCTCGGCCGCCGCCGCTTCGGCTCCTACCATCCCGCCTGGGCCACCGCGGAACTCCTCCTGGAGGGCGGCAAGGTCGTCACCGACGGCGGGGAGGTGCTGGCGAACCTGGTGGACGTCCTCGGCGAGGACGCGGTGGAGGTCGAGGAGGAGTGGCGGCACCGCCCCACCGAACCCTTCGACCCGCGCACCGGCCAGGGCAACGGCCATGTCCAGTACTCCTTCGCCGCCCATCGCGCGGTGGTGGAGGTCGACACCGAACTCGGTCTGGTCAAGGTGGTCGAACTGGCCTGCGCCCAGGATGTCGGCAAGGCCCTCAACCCGCTGTCCGTGATCGGCCAGATCCAGGGCGGCACGACACAGGGGCTGGGGGTGGCGGTGATGGAGGAGATCGTCGTCGACCCGAAGACGGCGAAGGTCCGAAACCCGTCCTTCACGGACTACTTGATCCCCACGATCCTCGACACCCCCACCATCCCGGTGGACGTCCTCGAACTCGCCGACGACCACGCCCCCTACGGCCTGCGCGGCGTGGGCGAGGCCCCCACCCTGTCCTCCACCCCGGCGGTCCTCGCGGCGATCCGCGCGGCGACGGGCCTGGAACTGAACCGGACGCCGGTGCGGCCGGAGCATCTGACGGAGACCGGCACGTAAGCCGGTCCCAGGTGGTGCCGGGAAGCCCGTTCCCCGACGGGCACCCGGTGCCGGGCAGCGCGACCGCCGTCCACCTGTCCGCGCCGCTCAAGTCCACCGCAGTGATCTCGTCTCGGGCCGTCCCCCGGGTCGGGCACTTCCCAAAACCCGTCGTCCGCCGCAGGTGTGGGCGCGGGTGTCCCTGTGAACCTTGGGAGCAGGCCCATATGACCCAGCAGTCCCTGGAGCCGAAGAGCATCCCCGAAGGCGCCGGCGCGGGAACCCGCGTCCCGGCGGGACGCTCCTGGCTCGACCGGTACTTCCACATATCCGACCGGGGCTCCACCCTCGCCCGCGAGATCCGCGGCGGCGTCACCACCTTCATGGCGATGGCGTACATCCTGCTGCTCAACCCCCTGATCCTGTCCGGCCCGGACGCCGCCGGAGGGACCCTCGGCCAGCGGGCGCTGATCACCGCCACCGCCTTCGCCGCCGCCCTCACCACCCTCCTCATGGGCTTCGTCGGCAAGGTGCCCCTCGCGCTGGCCGCCGGACTCTCCGTCTCCGGCGTCCTCGCCTCCCAGGTGGCCCCGCAGCTGACCTGGGGTCAGGCGATGGCGATGTGTGTGATGTACGGCGTGGTCATCATGCTGCTGGTGGTCACCGGCCTACGCGAGATGATCATGAACGCGATCCCGCTGGCCCTGAAGCACGCCATCACCATGGGCATCGGTCTGTTCATCGCCCTGATCGGCTTCGTGAAGGCCGGATTCGTGCACGGCGGCGAGTCCACCCCGGTCGTCCTCGGCCCGGACGGCGAACTCGCCGGCTGGCCGGTGCTGCTGTTCGCCGTCACCCTGCTCGCCGTCTTCATGCTCCAGGCCCGGGGCGTGCCCGGCGCCATCCTGATCGGCATCATCGGCGGCACCCTGCTCGCCGTCCTCCTCAACGCCCTCGGTGTCGTCGACCCGGAGCAGTGGGCGAGCGGCGCCCCCGAACTGCACGGCGGCGCGGTGTCCATGCCGGACTTCTCGCTCTTCGGGCAGGTCGAGTTCGGCGGCTGGGGCGAGGTCGGCGCGATGACCGTCGGCATGATCGTGTTCACCCTGGTGCTGGCCGGGTTCTTCGACGCCATGGCGACGATCATCGGCGTCGGCACCGAGGCCAAGCTCGCCGACCGGGACGGCCGGATGCCGGGACTGTCGAAGGCCCTGTTCATCGACGGGGCGGGCGGCGCGATCGGCGGGGTGTCCGGGGCGTCCGGCCAGACCGTGTTCGTGGAGTCCGCTACCGGCGTCGGCGAAGGCGCCCGCACCGGGCTCTCCTCCGTCGTCACCGGGCTGTTCTTCGCCGCCTGTCTCTTCTTCACCCCGCTGACCGCGATCGTCCCCGGCGAGGTGGCCGCCGCCGCGCTGGTGGTGATCGGCGCCATGATGATGATGAACGCCCGGCACGTGGACTGGTCCGACCGGGCGACGGCCGTCCCCGTCTTCCTGACCGTGGTCGTGATGCCGTTCACCTACTCGATCACCGCGGGTGTGGCGGCCGGTGTCGTCTCGTACGTCGCCATCAGGATCGCTCAGGGCAAGGCGCGGGAGATCGGGGCGTTCATGTGGGCGCTGACCGTGATCTTCGTGGTCTTCTTCGCCCTCAGCCCGATCGAGAGCTGGCTCGGCGTCCGCTGAACCGGGCCCCCGCGCGGAAGGAGACCGAACGACATGCTGGACATCGCCGAGGAACTCGACCGATGGGCCGCGCAGGGCCGTGACTTCGCCGTCGCCACCGTGGTGGCCGTCAGCGGCAGCGCCCCGCGCCGCCCCGGCGCCGCCCTCGCGGTGGACGGCGACGGCACCGCGATCGGCTCGGTCTCCGGCGGCTGTGTGGAGGGCGCGGTCTACGAGCTGTGCCGACAGGCGCTCCAGGACGGGCAGCCGGTCCTGGAGCGCTTCGGGTACAGCGACGACGACGCCTTCGCCGTGGGGCTGACCTGCGGCGGTGTCATCGAGGTGCTGGTGGTGCCGGTCCGGGCGGCCGACCCTGCCCGGCCGGTGCTGGCGGCAGCGCTCCGCGCCGCGGTGGCGGGCGGGGCGGTGGCCCTGGCCCGGATCGTCTCCGGCCCGGCGCATCTGCTGGGCCGGGCCCTGCTGGTCCGCGGGGTCCGTCCGGACAGGGGCACCGATACCGACACCGCTGTCGACGGCGGCTTCGGAGTCCACCCGGACGGGGTCCGCCCGGACGCGGACACTGGCACCGACCCCGCCGTCGACGGCGGCTTCGGCGTCCACCCCGACCTCGACCGCACCGCCGCCGCCGAGGCCCGCGCCTTCCTCGACTCCGGCCGCACCGGCACCCTGGAGATCGGCGCGCACGGCTCGCGCTGCGGCACCCCGCTGACCCTGCTCGTCGAGACCGCGGTGCCACCGCCCCGGATGATCGTCTTCGGCGCGATCGACTTCGCGTCCGCTCTCGTCCGGATCGGCCGCTTCCTCGGCTACCGGGTCACCGTGTGCGACGCCCGCCCGGTGTTCGCCACCCGGGCCCGCTTCCCCGAGGCCGACGAGATCGCCGTCGACTGGCCGCACCGCTATCTGGAGTCGACCGAGGTCGACGGCAGGACCGTGCTGTGCGTCCTCACCCATGACGCCAAGTTCGACATCCCCCTGCTGCGGCTGGCGCTGCGCCTGCCCGTCGCCTATGTCGGCGCGATGGGCTCCCGCCGCACCCACCTGGACCGCGCCGAGCGGCTGCGGTCGGTCGGCGTCACCGAGCGGGAACTCGCCCGGCTGCGCTCCCCGATCGGCCTGGACCTCGGCGCCCGTACGCCCGAGGAGACCGCGCTGTCCATCGCCGCCGAGATCGTCGCCGCCCGCCGGGGCGGCTCCGGCGTCTCCCTCACCGGCGCCCACACGCCCATCCACCACGACACCCCGGCCCCTACCGGTGCCGCCGTCTGACCCGCCGGTCAGCCGTCGTGCATCCGCGCTCGCCCCACCGGCGTCCAGTGGCGGTCCCGAGGTGGGTCAGGCCATCCTGAGCAGCCGGTTGACCGCCCGGCCGAAGACCGCGCGGGCCGTCCGTTCCAGGAGGGGGTCGAAGAGGCCCGGCAGGAAGCGGACGCCGAGGTGTTCGCGCCAGATGACCCGGGTCCGTCCACCGGGGCCGGGGCGGACCTCGATCTCGGCCCAGCCGCGCACCACCCGGCCGCGCTTGTCCAGGCGGCAGTGGCCCGGCGTGTCCGAGTCGGGGTCGGGCGGCTGCCAGCGGGTGATCTCCATAGGGTCGTCGAAGCGGAACGGACCGATGCCGCTGCGGGCCACGACAACCGTGCCCTCCCGGGTGGGCGGCCCGGTGCGCACCGAGACCCGGGTGAGCGGGACGGCGGCTCCGTGCCGGGGCCAGTCGGTGAGCCGGTGCCAGGTCTCGGCGAGGGAGAGCGGTGCCGTGCGTTCGAGCTGGAACGTGATCACGGTCGCATCCTAGGAGCCGGGCGGGGCCGGGCTCCGCCGTGCCGGGTGCGCGCCCTCCCGGTGACGGCTAGCGGTAGACCTTTCCGGGGACGGCCTCGCCCGGGGCGAGGAGCTGCGGGACGGTCACAAAGACGTAGCCGCGTTCCTTCAGGGCGTCGATGATGCCGGGCACGGCGGGGACGGTGCCGTCGTAGATGTCGTGCAGAAGGATGATGCCGTCCCGCTCGGTCTGGGCGAGGACCCGCTGCTGGATGAGGGCGGAGTCGGTGGTCTGGTAGTCCTTCGCGGTGACCGTCCACAGCACCTCCGACAGGCCCAGCTCCGCGCAGATGCGGTGCACGGTCTCGTTGGTGCGGCCCTGCGGGGGGCGCATCAGGGTCGGGGCGCGGCCGGTGAGGCGCTCGATCTCGTCGTTGGTGCGGGTCAGTTCCTCGCGTATCTGGTCCGGCTCCAGCCGGGTCAGGATGCGGTGGGTCCAGGTGTGGCTGGCGACCTCGTGGCCCTCGTCGGCCATCCGCCGCACCAGCTCCGGATAGGTGTCGATATGGCGCTTGCCGAGGAGGAAGAAGGTCGCCGGGACCTGCTTCTCCTTGAGGATGTCGAGCAGCTTCGTGGAGTGCTCGCTCGGTCCGGCGTCGAAGGTCAGCGCGACGCACTTGGCGGTGCGGCAGTCGACGGGGCCGAAGCGGTCGGGCGCGGTGGCCGTGGCGTCGGCGCGGACCCCGCTGGGCGCGCTGGTGTCCACCTTGGCGCAGCCCGCAAGGGTGAGCGCGAGGGCGAGGGCCGTGGCCCGGGTGGCCGCTTTACGGAACCTGTTCCCCGGTCTGTGCGTCTTCTTGGTCGCAGAGGGCATGCCGGGACTATACATAGGCGCTATAGACGGGGTGCATAGTGGGGTCGTGGCTGGTCAGAGGGCGGCACGACGAGTCGGGGTGCCCCGGTGAGGGGCCCGCTACCCACTCGCTCGTACCGCGCGCTCCCCGGTGCCCCGGGCCATAAGCGGAATGCACGGGGCGGGAGCGGCCGACGCCGTCCGCGTCAGTGATCCGTATACGTCCCGCCCCCGGCCGTCAGCGTCCCGTCAGGGGAGCCCCGTTCCCGAAGATGGCGGGCATAGCGTCATCCATGCGCCCCGATCGCCTCCCCGCGTTCGGGGCGCATGACGCCTCGTCCCACCCGAGTTCGGCCTCCAGGAGGCACCCATGGCAGACATCCTGTGCGGCGACGACCCCGAGCCCTCCGAACGGTTCCCGGCCGGACCGCTGTACGTTCCGGTCCGGCCGGGACCGTCCGGGTGCGCGGCCCGGTTCTTCCGCACCCCGCTGGGCGAGCGCACCGCCGTCGCCTTCACCTCCGAACGGCGGCTGACCGCCACCCTGGGCGCCGGGCAGCCGTGGATCCGGCTCGCCGAACCCGCCCTGCGCGCCCTCACCGCGCCGCTGGGCGTCACGACCCTCACCGTCGACCCCCAGCTCTCCGCCCCCGCCCCCGCCCCGAATCCGGAGCCCCGCCCGGCCGCCGCCGCCCGCACCGCCGGACCGCGCGCCGCCCTGCGGCTCACCGGCGCCGCCGCCCTCGTCTCCGCACTCGCCCTCTGGATCGACTGAGGTGCCCCAGGGCCCCGCCCCCGCTCCTTCCCCGCCCTCCGATCCGCCCGGCACCCCCGAGGAGGCCCGCCGCGCCATGACCACCCTCCACGACCCCACCGCTCTGCCCCCCGGCACCGCCCCCGGCCCGGCCGCCCGTTCCGTCTGGCCCGCCGCCACCACCGAGCCCCGGCCCGGCGAGGTCGCCGTCGGCGGAGTCGGGCTGGCCGGGATCGCCGACCGATTCGGCACCCCCGTCTACGTCCTGGACGAGACCGAGGTCCGCGACCGCTGCCGCACCTACACCCACGCCTTCCCGGACACCGAGATCCTCTACGCCGCCAAGGCGTTCCTGTGCCGGGCCATGGCCCACTGGGTCGCGGAGGAGGGCCTCGGCCTCGATGTCTGCTCCGCCGGGGAACTGGAACTCGCCGTCACCACCGGCTTCCCCGCCGAGCGGATCGTGCTGCACGGCAACGCCAAGACCCCGCGCGACCTGGAGAGCGCGCTGCGCCTCGGCGTCGGCCGGATCGTCATCGACAGCCCCTCCGAGATCGCCCGGCTCGCCGCCGCCGTCGGGCCCGACGGGCATCAGAAGGTCATGGTCCGGGTGGTGCCCGGGATCTCGGCGGGCGGTCACGAGAAGATCCGCACCGGCACCGAGGACCAGAAGTTCGGGCTGTCGATCTCCGACGGCTACGCCCAGCACGCCATCGCCCGCATCCTGGACCAGCCGCAACTGGAACTGACCGGGCTCCACTGCCATCTGGGCTCCCAGATCACCAGCGTCAAGCCCTATCTCGCCGCCGTGCGCAGGCTCGTCGGGCTGATGGCCCGCCTCCACCGCCAGCACGGGATCACCCTGCCCGAACTCGATCTCGGCGGCGGCCACGGCATCGCCTACCGCCCCGGCGAGCCCGCCCTCGACCTCACCGCCCTCGCCCGCCGGGTGCGCGCCGAACTCACCGGGGCGTGCACGGCCGCCGGTCTGCCCGTACCCCGGCTGATCATCGAACCGGGCCGGGCCATCGCGGGCCCCGCCGGTATCGCGCTCTACCACGTCCTCGCCGTCAAGCACACCGGCTCGCACACCTACGTCGCCGTCGACGGCGGCATGAGCGACAACCCCCGCCCGGCCCTGTACGGGGTGCGGTACGCGCCCCGGCTGATCGGCCGGGCTGGGGCCGCGCCGGTGCCGGTCACGGTGGTGGGGCGGCACTGCGAGGCGGGTGATGTCCTCGCCGCGGACGTCGAACTCCCCGGGGACATCCGCCCCGGCGATCTCCTCGCCGTCCCGGTCGCGGGGGCGTATCACCTGTCCATGGCGTCCGGGTACAACCTGGTCGGCCGTCCACCGGTGGTCGCGGTGGAGGGTGGGCGGGCGCGGTTGCTGGTCCGGCGGGAGTCGCTGGACGACATCCGGGCGCGGGATGTGGGGCTGTGAGGGGTCAGGGGTGGCCTGCGCCTCCCCAGGGGAGCGGGTGCGGGTCGGTGAGGGCCGGTCGCGCAGTTCCTCCCCCAGAGGGGGCACCCCCAGCGCCCCTTGGAGCGTTCCCCGGGCTCGCCTCCGGCCCTCCGTCGCAACCCCCGACCCGCGCCCCCGCGGGGCCCGTCAGGCCAGTTCCTCCCGGAGGGTTCGGGTCGCCGTGACCAGGTTCTCCAGGGCCGCCTGGGTTTCCGGCCAGCCCCGGGTCTTCAGGCCGCAGTCCGGGTTGACCCAGAGGCGTTCGGCGGGGATGGCCTTCAGGCCGGTGCGCAGGAGGTCCGCCGCCTCCTCGGGGCTGGGGACGCGGGGGGAGTGGATGTCGTAGACGCCGGGGCCGGCCTCCCGGGGGTAGCCGTGCGCGGCGAGTTCGCGGGCCACCTGCATATGGGAGCGGGCGGCTTCGAGGGAGATGACATCGGCGTCGAGGTCGTCGATGGCCTGGACGATGTCGCCGAACTCGGCGTAGCACATATGGGTGTGGATCTGGGTGTCCGGGCGGACCCCGGCCGTGGTCAGGCGGAACGCCTCCGTCGCCCAGGTCAGATAGGCGGGGCGGTCGGCCGCGCGGAGCGGCAGGGTCTCGCGCAGCGCGGGCTCGTCGACCTGGATGACGGACGTGCCCGCCGCCTCCAGGTCGGCCACCTCGTCGCGCAGGGCCAGGGCGACCTGGCGGGCGGTGTCGCCGAGGGGCTGGTCGTCGCGGACGAAGGACCAGGCCAGCATGGTGACCGGGCCGGTGAGCATGCCCTTGACCGGCCGGTCGGTGAGGGACTGGGCGTAGGCCGTCCAGCGGACGGTCATGGGCGCGGGGCGGGAGATGTCCCCGGCCAGGATCGGCGGGCGGACGTACCGGGTGCCGTAGGACTGGACCCAGCCGTGCTGGGTGGCGAGGTAGCCGGTGAGCTGTTCGGCGAAGTACTGGACCATGTCGTTGCGTTCGGGCTCGCCGTGCACCAGGACGTCCAGGCCCGCCTTCTCCTGGAAGGAGATGACGTCCCGGATCTCGGCCTCGATGCGGTCCTCGTAGGCGTCCGTGCCGATACGGCCGGTGCGCAGGTCCGCGCGGGCGGTGCGCAGGGCGGTGGTCTGCGGGAAGGAGCCGATGGTGGTGGTCGGCAGCACGGGCAGGCCCAGGCGGGCGCGCTGCGCGGCGGTCCGGTCGGCGTAGGGGAGGGAGCGGTGGGCGTCGGCGTCGGTGACGGCGGTGGTGCGGGCCCGTACCGCCGGGTCGTGGGTGAGGGGGGAGTTGGTCCGGGAGGCCAGGTCGGCGCGGTTGGCGGCGAGTTGGGCGGCGATGGCGTCGGTGCCCTCGGCGAGGCCCCTGGCCAGGGTGACGATCTCCGCGCTCTTCTGCCGGGCGAACGCCAGCCAGCGCCTGACCTGCGGTGCGATGTCCCGCTCGGCGGAGGCGTCCAGGGGGACGTGGAGGAGGGAGCAGGAGGCGGCCACGTCCACCCGGTCGGCGAGACCGAGCAGGGTGCCCAGGGTGGCGAGGGAGCGGGTGAGGTCGTTGACCCAGATGTTGCGGCCGTTGACGACCCCGGCGACCAGGCGCTTGCCGGGCAGTCCGCCGACCGCCGCGAGGGCGTCCAGATTGGCGGCGGCGGACTCCGTGAAGTCCAGCGCCAGGCCCTCGACGGGGGCCTTGGCCAGGACGGGCAGGGCGTCGCCGAGGCGGTCGAAGTAGGAGGCGACGAGGAGCTTCGGGCGGTCGGTGAGGGCGCCGAGGTCGCGGTAGGCGCGGGCGGCGGCGTTGAGGTCGGCCGGGGTGCGGTCCTGGACCAGGGCGGGTTCGTCCAGCTGCACCCAGTCGGCGCCGGCGGCCCGCAGATCGGCGAGGATCTCGGCGTACACCGGCAGGAGCCGGTCCAGCAGGGTCAGGGGGTCGAAATCGGCGGCCACACCGGGCGCGGGCTTGGCGAGGAGGAGGTAGGTGACCGGGCCGACCAGCACCGGGCGGGCGGTGAGGCCCAGGGCGAGGGCCTCCTTCAGCTCGCCCACCTGCTTGCCGGGGTCGGCGGAGAAGACCGTGTCCGGGCCCAGCTCGGGGACCAGGTAGTGGTAGTTGGTGTCGAACCACTTCGTCATCTCCAGCGGCGCCACGTCCTGCGTGCCGCGCGCCATCGCGAAGTAGCCGTCCAGGGGGTCCGCCGCGACGGCGGCCCGGTGGCGGGCGGGGATCGCGCCGACCATGACGGTGGTGTCGAGGACGTGGTCGTAGTGGGAGAAGTCGCCGGTGGGGACCTCGTGGACCCCGGCGTCGGCGAGCCGGCGCCAGTTGCTCCGGCGGAGTTCGGCGGAGGCGGCCCTCAGGGCGTCGGCGCTGACGCGGCCCTTCCAGTAGCCCTCGACGGCCTTCTTCAGTTCCCGGTGCTGACCCTGGCGGGGGTAGCCGTACACGGTGGCCCGTGCTGCCGCGGCTGCGGGCTTGGTGGTCACGGAGATCTCCTTCGCGAGATGAATCCCTGAGATCCCGGCGACGGGACGGGGGCGCGAAGGGTGACGGAACCGGGCGGCCCGGCCCGTGCGCTGCGGGGCACGGTCGTCCGCCTGACTCTGTACGCCGACCCGCCCGCGAAGGTCACCGGAATGTCCGCGCACGAGTGGTTCGCGCATGGGCGGCTGGCAGGTCTTCGGACTCGCGGGCGCGTCCTGACGAGATCAGGACCCCTACTGGCCGTCGCTTCCCAGGCCCGTTCTCCCGGACCCAGTGCGTATGACGGCGGTCGTTCCCACTCACCGCTGCGGGGCAGTCCCGGATTCCCACCGGGTTCCCTCTTGCGACGCTCCCGCCTGGCGGACGGGGCGAACCAGCTGCGTCGGTCACCCTAGCCGCTCGGACACCGCCCGTACATGACGTCTCACCCGTGCCGCGCCCGGGGGAGCGGGCACGGCACGGGAGCGGGAGGCACCCCCTAGGGCCGGTCCGCCGGGGTGGCGGGCGGGTCGTAGCGCAGCGGGGTGAGCTGCTGGACGTCGTAGCGCAGCCGCAGGGCGGCGATGGCGGAGTGATCGATCTCTCCTTGGGCGGCGAGGATGTCGAGCAGTTCCTCGAAGTACCGCTCGTGCGCCGGGGGCGGGGCGGCCTGGAAGAGCACCCGGGCCGGTTCGGGGCCGGTGTTGGCGAAGGCGTGCGGGCATCCGGGCGGGACGAACAGCAGGGTGCCGGGGCCCGCCCGCACCGCCCGCTCCCCGGCGGCGGACTCCCACTCCCGCCAGTGGTCCGGGGTCCTCACCAGCGGCTCGAAGGCCAGCACCTCCAACTCGCCCTCGATGACGTAGAACAACTCCTCGCTGTGCGTATGGGTGTGGGCGCCCACATCGAAGCCGGGCGGGACGACGACCTCGAAGGTGGAGGCCGCCCGGGAGTGCTCGCCGGTCACCTTGAAGGTGACCCGCTGGGCGGCGACCGCCACGGTCCGCCCCCGGCCGGGCGGCAGGATCAGCGGCCCGGCGGACGCGCCGCCCGTCACCGCGCGCCGGACCCGGTCCCGGGCCGGACGGCCGCGGCCGTCGTCATACCGGGCCCTCCGTGGACACCGCCGCCGGGCCGGGCGCGGGCGCCGGGGTCGGCGTGGGCACCCGCACCGCAGGGGTGGCGCCGTTGCTCGCCGGGCGCGGGGCCTCAGCGGCCGGATCGGTGCGCACCCCCGCACCGGCGCCCTGCTCGGCCGCCGGTTCGGTGCTGTCGGTGGTCCAGCGGCCGAGGGTGATCTCGGCGGTGATGCCGGGCCCGAACCCGGCGATCATCCCCAGCTCCCCCGGCGCGCAGCCGCCCTCCTCGAACAGCCGGCGCAGCGCGTCCAGCACCACCGCGCTGGCGATGTTCCCGTACTCGGCGAGCGTGGCCCGGCTGAAGCGGAACATCTCCGGCGGCACGGCGAGATAGTGGCTCAGATCGTCCAGGATGCGCGGTCCGCCCGCGTGGATCAGATAGAAGCTCTGCGCGCTGGCGTCCCGCCGGTACTGGGCGGCCAGCGAAGTCAGCGCCGGGGCCAGCTGCTCCATGGTGCCGGGCACCCGCCGGTCGAGCATGAAGTGGAAGCCCGTCGGCCGCACCCGGTAGGCGATCCAGTCCTCGCTGTCCGGCACCAGATAGGAGCCGTTCGCCTCCAGCTCGATCCCGGTGCCCCCCATCCCGCGCACCACCGCCGCGGCCACCGCGTCCCCGAACAGCCCGTTGGACAGCATGTTGCCGACCGTCAGATCGGTCGGCTGGTAGCAGAGCGAGCAGAACTCGCAGGCCACGATGAGGGCGTTGGAGCCCGGGTGGGCCATGCAGAAGTCGTGCGCCCGGTTGATGGCGGCGCCCCCCGCCGCGCAGCCGAGCTGGGCGATGGGGATCTGCCGGCAGTCGTAGCGGAAGCCCAGCGCGTTGATCATCCAGGCGGTCAGCGAGGGCATCATGAAGCCCGTGCAGGACACATAGATGATCACATCGATGTCCCGGGGGCCGAGCCCGGCGTGCTTCAGCGCCCGCTCCACCACATCGGGCACCCGCGCCTTGGCCTCGGCCTCATAGGTGTCGTTGCGTGCCTCCAGCCCCGGATGCCTGAGGGTTCGGTCCAGCGGCTGGACGATATGGCGTTTGCGTACCCCCGTGTTGCCGATCAGCCGTAGCGCGAGCGGCAGTTGTTCGTGCCCGGCGTACAGCGAGCGGGCCAGGCCCAGGGTCTGTTCATGGGTGATCGTGTATTCGGGCACGGCTACCGCGGGGCGGCACAGGACAGGCATGGTTTCCCCCTTGAGAGATGGTCTGCCTCAGACTTCAGAGATGGTCTGCTTCAGAGATCCGTCTCGGCAGACCGGTCCTTGCCCGGCATATCCCTGGAACATGCGACAAGCACACTAAACGCACCCGATAGCGTGAGATCGGGGTACGGGCGGCCGACCGGGGCGTACGCCACCGGCCGCGGGCCGGGGTGCGCGCCGGGGCGCGGCCCACCCCGGGCGGGCCCGCCGACGCCCTCCCGGCCCCCGCCGCCCGCCCCTCGGCGCCCCCCACCTGGGTAAACTGGGGCGACACGGGAACGTCGAGCCAGGAGGAGCCGGGATGCCGCCGCACACTCCCTCCGCGGCCGGGACCTCTGGCGCGAGCGGCCTCCCCCGGGGCCGCCAGGCGCTGTCGGACAGTGTGTACGAGAGCATCAAGGCGATGGTCATGGACCATGAGATCGCCCCCGGCGCCAGGGTCGGCATCGACGCCCTCGCCCGCACCCTCAAGGTCTCCCCGACCCCCGTGCGCGAGGCCCTCGCCCGGCTGGAGGCGGACGGACTGGTCGTCAAACGGGCCCTGTCCGGCTACCGGGCCACCGAACTGCTCACCCGCCAGGGCCTGGCGGAACTCTTCGAGATGCGGCTGCTGCTGGAGCCGCGCGCCGCCGCCCTCGCCGCCACCCACGCCACCGAGGCCCAGCTCGACGCCATCGAGCGGATCGTGGAGGAGATGCAGTCCCGCCCCAGCGCCGCCGGCCGCTACGCCTCCTACCGCGACTTCGCCGCCCTGGACCAGCGCTTCCACGACGCCATCGGCCAGGCCGCGCACCGGCCGCTGCTCGCCGACGCCGTCCAGCGCCTCCACGCCCATCTGCACATCTTCCGGTTCAGCCAGGTCATCGGCGCCGAGGGCCCCACCGTCGCCGAGCACGAGCGGATCGTCCGGGCGGTGCTGCGCCGCAACGCCGAGCGGGCCGCCGAGGCCATGACCGAGCATCTGACCCGCAGCCTGGAACGGCAGCTGGCCGACGGGGACGAGGAGCGACCGGCGGCGCTGTAGGGGGAGGGGGCGTCCGGGTCACTCCGTGGAACGCCCGGCGGCGCTGTAGGGGGGAGGGGGCGTCCCGGTCACTCCATAAAGTGCCCGGCGGCCCTCCCCCGGTCGTGGATCAGCCGGATCACCCGGCCGCTCATCCGGTCGTAGTCCCGGTCGTTGTCCACCTCGCCGCGGATCCGGTGGCCGGTCATGACCACGATCCGGTCGGCGAGGGTCACCGTCTCCGTGAGATCGCTGCTGATGAGAAGGATCGGGAGTCCGTCGCGGGCGAGGTCCCAGAGCAGTTCGTGGAAGGCCCGCTTGGTCCGCACATCCACCCCGACCGTCGGTTCGTCGACGACCAGCAACCGGGTGTCGGCGGCCAGCCACTTGGCGAGGCTCACCTTCTGCTGGTTCCCGCCGGACAGCTCGCCCGCGCGCTGGTCCAGCCCCGCGATCCGGATGCCGAGCCGCTCCACCAGGTCCCGCGCGATGGCGCGTTCCTCGCGCGCGGGGACGTACCCGAGCGCGCGGGCCAGCCGCCGCCACACCGTCACCGTGATGTTGCGGACCACGGACTGCTCCAGGAAGACGCCCTCCTCCTTGCGGTTCTCGGTGACATATCCGATGCCGTACGAGTGCAGCGCCTGGCGCGGGGAGGTGATCCGGGCCGGGCGGCCGTGCACCCGGATCTCGCCGCCGGTGATCCGGTCCAGGCCCAGCACCGCCCGCGCCAGCTCGCTGCGCCCGGCGCCGACCAGCCCGTACAGCCCGACGATCTCGCCGGGCCGGACGGTGAGGGTGATGTCCCGGTGGCCGCCCGCGGTGCGGACCCGGTCGAGCGCGAGTGCCGGGGGCGCCGAGCGGTCGACCGTGCGCGGACGCATCTCACCTGCGGTGTGGGCGCGGCCGACCATCAGGCCGACGATGTCGTCGTGGCCGTGCCCGGCCAGCGGCGCCGACTCCAGGACCGACCGGCCGTCGCGCAGCACGGTGACGGTGTCGCAGAGGGCGAAGACCTCCTCCAGTTTGTGGCTGACGAACACCACACAGGTGCCGCGCGCCGCGAGCCTGCGGACCACCGCGAAGAGGCCCTCCGTCTCCTGCGGGGACAGCGACGCGGTGGGCTCGTCCAGCAGCAGCACCCGGCTCTCGGTGTGCAGGGCCTTGGCGATCTCCACCAACTGCTGCTGGGCGACCGACAGTTCCCGCACCGGGCGGTGCGGATCGAGGTCGACGCCCAGCTCGCCGAGCGCGGCCAGGGCGGGTCCGGTCATCGCCGCGCGGTCCAGCAGCCCGCGCCGCGACGGGGGCCGTTGCAGGGTGATGTTCTCGGCGACCGAGAAACCGGGGATCAGATTGCGCTCCTGGTGGACGACGCCGATCCCGGTGCGGATGGCGTCCAGCGGGGAGCGGAGGTGGACGGGTTCGCCCCGCCAGGTCAGGGTGCCGCCGTCGGGGGTGTGGACGCCGGTGAGGACCTTGATGAGGGTGGACTTCCCGGCGCCGTTCTCCCCGAGCAGGGCATGCACGCTCCCGGCGGTCAGCCGCAGCCCGACGCCGTCCAGGGCCCGGACCCCGGGGAACACCTTCACCAGGGCACGGCAGTCGAGGAGGACGTCCGGGGGCCGGGAGGTGGCGGGGGTATCGGGAGTATCGGCGGTCTCGGGGCTGTCGGGGCTCATGGGGTGCCTCCCGCGGGGGTCAGGGGTCGGGGGCCTTCGTCCCTCGGCGGGATCCTGTCGCCGTCCTGCCGCGCCGCGACCCGGCCCCGGTGCAGCTGCCCTCCGGCGACCGTGCCGAGGACCACCAGCCCGATCAGCAGGTTCACCCAGCTCGGGTCCAGCGAGAACTGGGCCCGCGCGGCATCGATCAGCCGGGTCACGAACGCCGCCAGCACCGTCCCGGCCACCGCGATGGAACCGCCGGTCAGCGCCACCCCGCCGATGATCGGCGCGGCGAAGCTGGGCAGCAGCCAGTCCCCGCCGACCGAGCGGTTGACGCCGGGCAGCGATGCCGTGGCGACCACCGCGGCCACCCCGGTCAGCAGCCCGGACAGGGTGTGGGCGACGACGATCTGCCGGTCGGTGGAGATCCCGGACAGCCGGGCGGCCAGCGGGTTGCCGCCCGCCGCGAGCAGCCGTCGCCCGGCCACCGTGCGGTACATGAACCCGGCGAGCAGCACCGCCACCGCGAGCGCGGCGACGAACACCAGCGGGATGTTCAGCGGCGCCGCCCGGCCGAGGTCGCGCAGGGCGGGGGAGTAGCCGTCGACGGTGCGGGTGCCGGTCAGGCGGTACTGGGCGCCCAGCAGGATCGTCATCGTGGCGAGGGTGACGAGGAAGCCGTTGATGCGGGTGGCCACGATGACGATCCCGGTCAGCAGGCCGATCAGGGTGGCGGTGGCCAGGCCCAGGGTCACGGCGATCGGTGCCGGTACCCCCTGATCGGCCATCAGGACACCCATCAGACAGGCGGTGAACCCGCCCAGCGCGCCCACCGCGAGGTTGAGCTGCCCCACGCACAGGGCCACCAGCTGGGCCAGTCCGATCAGGATCGGCGTCGCCAGGTACTGGAGGAAGACCCGCACCGAGGGGCCCTCGAAGAACGACCCCGAGGACGCCGCCCCCAGCGCCAGCGCCCCGGCGACGACCACCGCGAGCAGCAGGGCGGCGGTGGAGCGGGAGAAGCGGCGCAGGGCCGGGACCGTCTTCGCGGGGTCCGGGAGGAGTTGACTCAGCCGGTTCAGTCGGTTCAGCGGGTTCATGTGGACCGCACCGCCTTCGTGGGGCCCGGCAGGATCTGGGTCATATGGACCGCACCGCCTTCGTGGGGCCCGGCAGGATCTGGGTCATATGGACCGCACCGCCTTGCGAGAGGAAGCCGCCGCCCGGATCCGGTCCGTCGACAGGGCCAGCAGCAGGATGCCGCCGAGGTAGATGTTGAGGCTCTCCAGGCCGACGCCGAGCAGATCGAGGCCCTTGCGGATCACCCCGACCAGCGCGGTCCCCAGCAGGGTGCCCAGCACCGACACCACCCCGCCGGTCAGCAGGGTGCCGCCGAGCACCGCGCCCAGGAACGACGGCAGCATGAAGTCGTCGCCGATCGAGGCCCGGAAGGTGCCCGTGCCGACCGCCGCCATGAACCCGGCGAGCGCCGCCAGCAGTCCCGACAGGGTGTGGGCCAGCACGATCCGGCGCCCGGTGGGGATGCCGGACAGCTCGGCGGCGGCCGGGTTGGCGCCGGTCAGCAGCAGCTCCCGGCCCAGTCGCGTACCGGCGTACAGCAAGCCCAGTCCGGCCATGGCGAGCAGGGTGAACTGGGCGAGTTGCGGGATCGCCGGGGAGCCGCAGGGCGGGCCGACGCAGATGTCCGCGAGCGAGTAGGAGCGCAGTTCGTCGATCCCGGCGGGGCGGGCGGTGAAGGCGGCGTCCTCGGTGAGCGCCGAGTACAGCAGCGACACCAGCCCCAGCAGCGCGAAGTCCATGGCGAGGGTGACGACGAACGAACTCACCCCGGTCCGGGCGATCAGCCACCCGGTGAGCGCCCCGATCGCCGCCCCCGCCGCCAGGCACATCAGCAGCCCGACCGGCATCGGCACCCCCAGCCGGTCATAGCCCAGGCCCGCGAACAGCGCCCCGAAGGCCGCCATCCGGCCCACCGCCAGATTCATATGACCGACCGACAACGCCACCAGCTGGGCCAGCGCCACCACGGTCAGCGTGGACACGTCCCGCAGCAGCGGGAACAGCACCAGCCGCTCGTCCAGGAACGCCGGGCGCAGCGCCCCGAAGAGCGCCGCGAGCCCGATCACCAGCACCAGCAGCCCCAGCCGCTGGTTCACCCGGAACGGCAGCCGCCGCCGGGTCCCCGGGGGCCGGTCCGCCGCCGTGTCCGGCGGTTCGGTGACCGGGGTGGTCATGCCACCCTCCGGTCGTCCAGGGCGTCCTGGTCCCAGTCGATGCCGATGCCCGGGGTGTCGGGGGCGACCGCCAGGCCGTCCCGGATGGTCAGCTCGGTCCGGGTCACCGCCCGCAACTGCGGGATGTACTCCACGTACCGCCCATTGGGCACCGCCGCCGCCAGGCTGACATGCAGCTCCATCAGGAAGTGCGGGCAGACCATCACATTGTGGGTCTCGGCGAGATGCGCGACCTTCAGCCAGGGGGTGATCCCACCGATCCGGGCCGCGTCGACCTGGACGACCGAGGCGGCGCCCGCCTCCAGATAGCCGCGGAACTGCATCGGCGCGTACATCGACTCACCGACGGCGATCGGGATCCGGGTCGCCCGCGCCAGCCGCGCATGGCCGCCGAGGTCGTCGGCGGGCAGCGGCTCCTCCAGCCAGTACGGGTCGTACGGCTCCAGGGCCGCCGCCAGCCGCAGCGCCGAGGACGCCGACTGCGACTGGTTGGCGTCGGTCATGATGTGCAGCGCCGGGCCGACCGCCTCCCGGACCGCGCGCAGCCGTTCGGCGTCCTCCGCCGGGTGCGGGCGGCCCACCTTGATCTTGACACCGGCCCATCCCGCCTCGCGGGCCCGTACGGCGCTCTTGACCAGGTCCTCGGTGCCCAGATGCAGCCAGCCGCCCTCGGTGTCGTACACCGGCACCTCCTGGCGGTGCCCGCCCGCCAGCCGCCACAGCGGCTCCCCGGCCCGCTTGCACCGTACGTCCCACAGCGCGGTGTCGACGGCGGCGAGCGCGAGGGAGGTGAGGGCGCCGGTGGTGGTGGCCCGGGTCAGTCCGAACAGCCGCTGCCACAGCGCCTCCACGCCCCGCGCGTCCTGTCCGGTGAGGGCGGGCAGCAGATGGTCGCGGAGCAGGGCGAGGACGGAGGAGCCGCCGGTGCCGATGGTGTAGGCGTAGCCGGTGCCGGTCGAGCCGTCGTCGGTGACCAGGTCGACCAGGACCGTCTCCTGGGTGACGAAGGACTGGACGGCGTCCGTGCGGTCGGTCTCGACGGCGATGTCGACCAGGCGGGCGGTCGCGGTGGTGATGATGGTCATGTGGGGTCCGCTCTCTGTCGTCGGCTCGTCGGCTCGCTTGTTCGTTTGCTCGTTTGTTCGTTTGCCCGTCGGTACGTCGGTTCGTCTGCCGTGGGGGAGGGAGGGGGGGTCAGCCGCAGTCGAGGAGTTCGTCGGCGAACCGTGCCCTGAGCTGCTCGGTCTTGGCCCGTCGTGCCGTGTCGTAGTCGGCGGCGTTCGCCCGGTCCACGACGAACGACCCCGAGTCCACCTTCACCCCCGGCTCGCGCACGGTGCACTGCCCGGTCTGGAGCAGCGTCAGCGCCCAGGTCCCCACCTCGGCCTGGCCGACCGGGTTCTGTACGACGGTGGCGGCGACCGTGCCGTCCTCGATCGCGCCGAGGATCTTGGCGTCGTCGTCGATGGCGACCACCTTCGCCCGGGAGCCGGACGCCTGGACCGCGTCGGCGGCGGCGACCGCCGGGTTGTAGGCGGTGGCGACGATGCCCTGGACCTGGCCGCCCTTGGCCGCCATCAGGTCGGAGACCGCCTTCTGCGCGGTCTGGAGGTCCTTGTCGATGTCCGTGATCGTCTGGAGCAACTCGACCGCGCCGCCGGTCTCGTCCACGGCCCGGGTGACACCCTTGATCCGGAGCTGGGTGTTGGCGTCGACGTTGTTGCCGGTGAGATGGACCAGGGTGCCCCGGCCGCCCATCGCCTCGATCGCGGCCTGCGCGGCCCGGTAGGCGGCGAGTTCGACATCGGTGGAGAGGCAGAAGTCCGCCTCGTCGGTGTCACCGGCCGGGCAGGAGCCCAGCGAGGCCACGGCGAAGCCCTGGCCCTTGAGGTCGGCGAAGGTGGTGTTGATGTCGGTGGGGGACACCCCGAACACCCCGAAGGCGTTGAAGCCGCGGGCGGCGAGCGTGGACAGCAGATTGTTCTGCTTCTGCTGGTCCCACTCGGCCGTCTCGTCGAAGGTGACCTCGCCGAGCCCGTAGGTCGTCCCCGCCTCGGTGACGGCCGCCTTCCAGGGCTGGAAGTACGGGTGGGCGCCGCCCGGTACGAGGGCGACCCGGGTCCCGGAGCCGTCCGCGATCTCGGCTCCGCCGCCGCCGGTCCGGGCGGCCGGGGCGGTGGCGCCGGCCGCCGGGTCGGGCGCGTTGCGGTAGGTGCACGCGGCCGACCCGGAGGCCAGCAGCGCGACCGCGAGGACACCGGGCAGTACGGATCTGATCGGGAAGCGCATCTGCCACCCCTGCGCGATCGAGGACGGAATCAGATAGGAAATCGATGCCGCGATCGTGGAGGCGGGGGTGGGTGCGCGTCAAGGGGTGTGACGGGAGGGTGGGTGTGTTGGCCGGGTGGTGAGGGGGTTGGGAGTGACGGCTCGTGGGTGGTTGGGGTCGAGGGGGAGGGGGTGAGATCGTATAGGAAATGTCCTGGTGGGGTCTGGGGGGGGGTCAGGCCGTCGCGGTGGCCTTGTGGATCACCGAGCGGAGCCAGGTGTCGGGGCCCGGTGACCGAAGCTCCGTCAGGGCCCGGCGCAGGGTGGGCTCTTCCGGGCCGCCGCCGAGGGTCGCCTCCAGGGCGTCGGCGAAGTAGTGGGCGACCGGCGGGGCCTCGGCGCCCCGGAAGGCGCACAGGCGTTCGCCGGGACGGATCCCGGAGAAGCCGGTCTCCTCCAGCCAGCCCCAGAGCTGGGTGCCCGCGTCGCTCCGCCCATGGGCGCACATGGCCGCCACCATCGCGGTGAGCGCGGCCCGTACGGCGGGGGTCGCGGGGGCCACCCGGATGGTGCCGTAGTCCACCTCGACGACGGTGATCCCGCCGCCCGGCACCAGCACCCGCCGGGCCTCCCGGAGCGCCCGCAGCGCGCCGTCCTCGGTCAGATGCTCCAGGGTCCACATCATCCAGACCCGGTCGAAGGAGGCGTCCGGGAACGGCAGTCGGCGCGCGTCGGCCGTGCAGAGCGCGGCGGGTGTTCCCCGGGCGTCCAGGTAGGAGCGGGCGAAGGCGATCTGCGCCGGTGCGATGTCCACCCCGTGCAGCCGGAGCCCGGGGAAGGCGTCGCCGAGCACCCCCAGGACCGCGCCCGCGCCGCAGCCGACGTCGAGCAGCCGGGTGCCGGGCGGCAGTTCCGTACCGTCCAGGATGAGCCGGTGCTTCCAGAACTCGCCCTGCTCGATGAGCCGTCGCTGCTCCCGGGGCGTGTAGCCGTGGACATAGGAGCCGTGCGCCGGGGGCTGCGCGGTGTCGGGTCCGGGGGGCATCTCAGGCTCCCGGGGTGTCATAGACGCCGAACCGGAGATAGACCCCGATGTCGGCGGGCACTCCCGCCCCGGTGGTCCGGAAACTGCACAGTTCCTGGAGTCCGCCCGCACCGGCCGGCAGCCCCGTCGTCAGCCGCCGCACCATCCCGGCGTACGGGCGCGGGTCGACGCCCTCCAGCCGCATCAGCCGGGTGATCCGCGCGGTGGCCTCGGTGTCGGTGAGGGTGTTGCCCGGCAGCCGCAGATACAGATTGGCCTCGTCGGGACCGGCGGAGAGGCCGGAGGAGGAACCGGTGGACGACCCGGTGGAGGACCTGGACGAGAACCCGGTGGACGACCCGGTGGACGACCCGGCGGAGGATCCGATGGTGCCCGCGCCCGCCCGGAACGCCAGACAGGTCATCGGCTCGTTGTGCACGGTCCCGCTGTCCCGGCCGTAGATCAGGGCCCGCGCGCGGGCGGCCCGTTCCGGGTCGTGGTGCCGGGCCAGCGCCGCCACGGTGTCCAGTTCCTCGATGGCCAGGGCGTGATGGCGGAAGTAGACCTTCACCCGGGCCGAGTCGCCGCCGGTCAGGTCCAGGGCGAAGAACTCCAGCTCGTGCCCGCGCCGGGCCAGTTCACCGGCGCGGCGGCCCACCGGTGCCCAGGCGGCGGCCAGTCCCAGCCGGCCCATGGCCTCGCCCACCACCTCGGCGGCGCGGTCGCGGCCCTGGGCCTGCGGATTGAAGTACACCTTGTACCGGGGCTGTTCCCCGGGGCGCCGGGCCAGGGAGTGCCAGATGGTGGGGCGGCCGGGCTCGGGGGCGGGGGAGAGGAACAGTTCCTCGACGCGCAGACAGCGGGCGATGTCCGTACCGGGCCGCCGGGCCAGCCGTCGGGTGAGCCGCCGCCCGGCCTCCTGGCAGCCGTACGGGGTCGGGTCGGTGCCCAGTGACTCGAACAGCACCCGGACCTCGGGGCGGGCGCCGCGCCAGCTGACCGAGAGTTCGGCGGGGAAGCCGTCGGCCGCGACGAAGGACGGCGCCGGGCAGCGCGACCCGATCGGCCGGTCCCCCCAGGGGCGTAGCAGTTCCGCGAGGTCCCGCAGGGCGTTCCGGATGTCCCGCTCCCCGTCCTCGCCGGTGGGCGGGAGCCCCTTTCCCGCACGTTCTCCGTCCGTCGGATCCAGTCCGCGGCAGATGGTTTCCCATTTCTCCCCGAGAAACTGAGTGAACGTTTTTTCGGGGGCGTGGAAAAGCGCCGGGGCGGGCGCCTCATCGAGGAATTGCGCAAGGGTCACCGGAGCCACCTCTCCCGGCCCGGAACACGGCCGGTGCTGCGATCGATTCACGCCGGACCACCTGGTCCGGTTGCTGCGTTCCGGGAGTATGACCGGGGAGGACGGCCCTCGGAAGGGGGTCGGCGCCCCGGGATCAAGAGCGCGATTCAAGCCACCCGGGATGAGCGGGCGCCCCGCCTTTCAAACCGTCGGACCGGTCCCCGGGAATCGCCCGAAGAGGCAGAATGGAAGAGGCGATCCGATACCGCTCGACGCGGCCCGGACAGCGCGGTATCCCGCGCCCGGTAAGGGAGAAGGCGGGTGCGAAGGGAGCGAATCGGGGGCGCGGTGAAAGGGAACGGAGGCGGAGCGTCCGGCTCCTGCCCGAAGGGGTCCGCTTTCGGTCCGAATCGGCCGGGACGCCCGGGGCGGCCCTTGCGTCGCGGGGCCGCTGGGCAGAGTCCCCCTCAGTCGTTCCGGCTCGTCCGAACCGCCGGTCCGCACGGACCGGCCAACGATCCAGGAGCCCCCCACATGTCCGAGAGTTCCCCCCTCGTCCTGGACCCCCACGGCATCGACTGGTGGAGCGAGTACCGAGCCCTGCGCTCCGGCGCCCCCGCCACCCGCGTCGACCTCCTCGGCGTCACCGCGTGGTCGGTCGCCGACCCCGCCCTGCTCAAGCACCTGCTCACCGGCCCGGATGTCTCCAAGGACGGCCGCGCCCACTGGCCCCGCTACCCCGAGGCCGTCGCCACCTGGCCCCTCGCCCTGTGGATAGCCGTCAAGAACATGTTCACCGCGTACGGCGGCGACCACCGCAGGCTGCGCCGGATGATCGCCCCCGCGTTCAGCGCCCGCCGCATAGCGGACCTCGCCCCGGTCGTCCGCCGGATCGTCTCCGATCTGATCGACGACCTCGCGGCCGACGCCGGGGACGGCCCCGTCGATCTGCGCGAACGGCTCGCCTACCCGCTGCCCATCACCCTGCTCAGCCATCTCCTCGGCGTCCCCGACACGGAGAGCCGGCGGTTCCGCCAGGTGGTCGACGGCATCTTCGACACCACCCTCACCCAGGAGGAGGCCGCCGCCAACAGCGCACACTTCATCGCCCTCGCCGACCGGATCGTCACCGCCAAACGCGCCGCGCCCGGCGCCGACATGACCTCGCTGCTCATCGCCACCCACGACGAGGAGACCGGCGGCGGCTTCACCGACCTGGAACTGCGCGACACCCTGATCCTGATGATCGGCGCCGGGTACGAGACGACGGTCAATGTCATCGACGAGGCCATCACCGCGCTGCTCACCCATCCCGGCGCCCTCGACCGGGTCCGCGCGGGCGAGGCGGGCTGGCCGGACGTGGTCGAGGAGACCCTGCGGCTCACCCCGGCCATCCGCATGGTGCCGCTGCGCTTCGCCGTCCGGGACATCGCGCTCCCCGGCGGGCCGACCATACCCAAGGGCGAGGCCATCCTCCCGGCCCTCGGCGCCGCCAACCGCCACCCCGGCTGGCACGGCCCCGACGCGGACCTCTTCGACGTCACCCGCGGCGACAAGGAACACCTGGCCTTCGGCCACGGGGTGCACTTCTGCCTGGGGGCGCCGCTGGCCCGGATGGAGGTCGCCGAACTGCTCCGCCAGCTCTTCGGCCGCTATCCCGCCCTGCGCCTCGCCGTCCCCGCCGGACGGCTGGCCCCCCTCGGCTCCATGCTCAGCAACGGCCACCGGGAGCTGCCGGTGCACCTCGGGCCGCCCGCCGGGTAGCCGGATGCTGTTGGCGCGGGTAGCCGGGCCGGGGCCAGCGCTCAGCGCGAGGGCCGCTCTCCCGGCCCGGACGTCCCCGGCTGGTCCAGCTGCGAGGCCAGCACCGCCGCCTGGACCCGGCGCTGGACACCCAGCTTGGCCAGCAGCCGGGAGATGTGGTTCTTGATGGTCTTCTCGGAGAGATACAGCTTCTTGCCGATCTCCCGGTTGGTGAGCCCGTCCCCGATCAGGGCGAGGATCTCCCGCTCGCGCGGCGACAGCCCGGCCAGCTCCGGCGCCACGGCCGGGCTCTGAGCCGGATCCGCGCGCAGCGAGCGCATCAGCCGCGCGGTGGTCGCCGGGTCCAGCATGGACTGCCCGGAGGCCACTGTGCGGACCGCCGAGATCAGGTCCGAGCCCCTGATCTGCTTGAGGACATAGCCCGAGGCCCCGGCCATGATCGCGTCCAGCAGGGCGTCCTCGTCGTCGAACGAGGTCAGCATCAGACAGGCCAGCTCCGGCATCTGGCTGCGCAGCTCCCGGCAGACGGTGATCCCGTCGCCGTCCGGCAGCCGCACGTCCAGCACCGCCACATGGGGTCGCAGCGCCGGGCCCCTGGCCAGGGCGTGGGCCGCGCTGTCGGCGTCGCCGACCACCGAGATGTCCGGTTCGGCGTCCAGCAGATCGGTCAGACCCCGTCGTACGACTTCATGGTCGTCCAGCAGGAACACCCGGATCGGGTGCTGCTCGGTGAAGGTGCGTGTGTCGGGCATGACGACCCCTCGTGTGGCGTTCCCCGGTCGCCGGCGGGCTGCGGGCTCCCCGTGACCCGGCCGCGCCGCGGCTCGGCACGGGGCTGCACTGCCGATGATCGCGCGCCGGGGCCGTACGCACCAGGGCCGACCGGCCCCATTCGGCGGTGCGAGACGGACCGCCGGGACGGGCTCAGGGAGGGCTCAGGGAGGGCTCAGGGCGTGAAATCGACGTCCACGACCCCCTCCACCGCCCGGATCAGCCGGGCCGCCACCGGGATCAGCGAGGTGTCCCGGACCCGCCCGCCGAGGGTGACCGCGCCCTCGCGCACCTCGACCCGGACGGCCGAGTCCGGCAGGGGGAACAGATACGCCACGATCTCCCGCCGCACCTGCTCGGCGATCTCCTCGTCGTCCCGCAGGAACACCGTCAGCAGATCACCGCGGCCCACCACCCCCACCAGGACGCCCCGCCCGTCGACCACCGGCAGCCGTCGCACCCCCGACCGGGCCATCACCCGGGCCGCCTCCGCGAGGGTCGCGCCCGGCGCGACGGTCAGCGCGGGCGCCGTCATCAGCTCACCGGCCCGCACGCCGCCCGCCTTCGCCAGATCGGACAGCCGGCTCAGCCGGGTACGCCGGTCCGGGTCGCTGTCGCGGAACTCCTCCTTCGGCAGCAGATCCGCCTCGGACACCACCCCGACGACCCGGCCGTTCCCGGCCACCACCGGCAGCGCGCCGACCCCGTGGCCGTGCAGCAGCCGCACGATCTCCTTGAAACCGGCGTCGGGACCGACCGCCACGACCGACCGGGTCATGACATCGCGGACGGTCCATGAGATGCCGTACGTCCCGTACATCCCGTGCGTCCTGTGCGTCTCGTGCGTCCTGTGCGTCCCGTACATCTCGTGCCTCCCGTGCACCTCCTGCACCTCGTACATCCCGTCCCGCCGCCCCTTCAGGTCCGGTGCCCGGCGCCGTAGGGCCCGTACAGGTCCAGCAGCCGGGTGCGGGCCGCGTGCAGCCGGTGGGCCAGGACAGCGCCGACCCACTGGGCGACCGCCTGCCCGAGCACGGCGTCCTCGTCGCACATCGCGCGGACGGCGGTGGCGTCGAACTCGTATGCCCGGACCGGGGTGGTGGCCTCCGCGCCCAGCTGCCACACATGCGGGGTGAACAGCCAGGACCAGCCGACGAGTTCGTTGTGGCGCAGGGTCTCGATGACGGCGGCCCGGCCGCCGGGGACATGCAGATCGAGTTCGACGGTGCCGGTGCGGATGAGCCAGAACCGGTCGGCGTGACCGCCCTCCTCGAAGAGCCGGGTGCCCTGGGGGAAGGACACCTCCCGGGCGGTGTCCATCAACCGCTGCCGGTGATCGACCCGGAGCGCGCGGAGCATGCTGGGCGTGGCGGTGGCGGTCATCGTTGCCTCCCGACGCGAGGTGGGGTGGAGTGAGGTGGAGTGAGGTGAGAGGGGAGGGTGGCGGCGCCGTTCCCCCGTCCCCGGGTGTTCCCCAGGGTGCGCGGCAAGGGGGCGGGGCGGGCAGGGGCCGCCCGGCCCGGCGGCCGGGCCGTTCGGCACGCGAAAGGCGGGCCGCCCGGCTCCGGTGCGAGGGCCCGTCCGGCATCCGGCGGCCCGGCGGCGGCCCGCACGACAGTGGGGGCGCCGGGCAGCGACCCCCTCGCAGCCCTCCCGAAGGGACACCGCCATGGCCGTCCACCAGCAGCCGCACCCGCACCGCATCCGTCCCGGCCGCAGCCCGCGGACCCCCGCCGCCCCGGCCCTCTCCCCCGCGCAGGGATACGTCCTCGCCGTCCTGCGCCTGATCACCGGGTTCGTCTTCCTCTGGGCGTTCCTCGACAAGACCTTCGGCCTCGGCTACGCCACCCCCTCCGGCAAGGGCTGGCTCGACGGCGGTTCCCCGACCGCCGGGTTCCTCGGCTCGGTGAGCGCCGGCCCGCTGGAGTCCACGTTCCACGGCTGGGCCGGGGACGCCTGGGCGGACTGGCTGTTCATGCCGGGCCTGCTCGGCATCGGCGTCGCCCTGGTCGCCGGGGTGGCCCTGCGGTGCGCCGCGCTGGCCGGGAGCGTGATGATGGCGCTGATGTGGCTCGCGGAATGGCCCCCCGGGCGGCAGCTCTCCGACGGCTCACCGAGCATGTCGAGCAACCCCTTCGCCGACTACCACCTCGTCTACGTCCTCGTTCTGATCACCCTCGCCGTCCTCCCCTCCGGCACCGCCCTCGGCCTCGGCGACCGCTGGGCCCGGCTCCCGGGGATCCGCGCGCTGCCGTGGCTGCGGTGAGCGGCACTCCCCGGGCGAGCGGAGACATTCCCCGGGCGAGGCGCGATACCCCCCGGGCGAGCGGAGACCCTCCGGGCGAGGCGCGCCACCCCCGCCGGGCGAGCCGAGACACCCCCCAGGGCCGAGTGGCCCCCGGTGAGGACGCTCGGCCCCTCGCGGACCGCCACCGCGCACCCCACGCTGGAGAGAGCGAGATCCCGCGAGATCCCGCGAGAACTCCGCGAGATCCCCGAAGGAATGGAAGGGCGATGAACGTCATGGAACTGCCCGTGGTGGTCGGAGTGGACGGCTCCGAGCCCGCGCTGCGCGCGCTGGACCGGGCCGCCGAGGAGGCCGCCCTGCGCGCCACGGAGCTGCGGGTGGTGTACGCCTCGCTCTGGGAGCGCTACGAGGGCACCGCCCTGGCCGACGGCCTCGGCGGCACCCCCGCCGAGTCGGTACTGGCCCAGGACATCGTGGAGTCCGCCGCCCACCGCGCCCGGCAGCGTCACCCCGGGCTGCGGGTGCACGCGGACACCGTGCCCGAGGAGCCCGAGTACGCACTCGTACGGGAGAGCCGCAACGCGTCGCTGCTGGTCACCGGCAGCCGGGGCCGCAGCGGGCTGTCCGAGGCGCTGCTCGGCTCGGTCAGCCTGACCGTGGCCGGGCACGCGCACTGCCCGGTGCTGGTGGCGCGCGGCGAACCGGCCACCAGGCCGCACGGCCGGATCGTGGTCGGTGTCGGCGCCGAGTCCACCGAGGCCCTGCGCTTCGCCGCGGACGAGGCCCGCCGCCGGGGCGCGGTCCTGGAGGCGGTACGGGCCTGGCGGGCGCCCGCGCAGGGCAGCCCGAGCCCGGCGGCGCTGGCCGGGGAGTCCGCCCGGCACCGCGCGGAGCGGGCGGCCCGGGAACTGGACGAGGCGGTGCAGACGGCGCTCAAGGACTTCCCGGACGGCGCCCCCGGCCCCGAGATCCGCCGCCGTACGGTTGAGGGCCCGGCCCGGAGTGTGCTGGTGGACGCCGCGACGGACGCCGACCTCGTGGTGGTCGGCGCGAAGCGGCGCCCCCGCAGCTTCGGGCTCCAGCTGGGCCGGGTGGCCCACCGGGTGCTGCATCACGCGCCCTGCCCGGTGGTCGTGGTGCCCGAGCGGGGCTGAGGAAGCTCTAGAAGAGGCTCGCCGCGTGGTCCGGGACGTAGGTCTGGAGATCGCGCGGCGGGCGCTCGTAGCCGGTGGACGGCGGGCGGTCGGGCAGTTCCAGGACCGGCGGCGGCACCTCGTGGTACGGCACCGAGTCCAGCAGATGGGCGATCATGTTCAGCCGCGCCCGGCGCTTGTCGTCGGACTCGACCACGAACCAGGGCGCCTCGGTGATGTCGGTGTGCACCAGCATCTCGTCCTTGGCCCGGGAGTACGCCTCCCAGCGGGTCAGCGACTCCAGATCCATCGGGGAGAGCTTCCAGCGCCGCAGCGGGTCCTCCAGCCGCTTGCGGAACCGCTCCTGCTGCTCGGTGTCGCTCACCGAGAACCAGTACTTGCGCAGCAGGATGCCGTCCTCCACGAGCATCCGCTCGAAGATCGGGCACTGGCGGAGGAAGAGCTGGTACTCCTCCTTGGTGCAGAAGCCCATGACGTGCTCGACACCGGCGCGGTTGTACCAGGACCGGTCGAACAGCACGATCTCCCCGGCGGCCGGCAGGTGCTCCACGTACCGCTGGAAGTACCACTGAGTGCGCTGGCGCTCGGTCGGCTTGGGCAGCGCGGCGATCCGGGCGACCCGGGGGTTGAGATGCTCGGAGACCCGCTTGATGGTGCCGCCCTTGCCGGCCGCGTCCCGCCCCTCGAAGACCACGACCAGGCGGGCGCCGGTCGTGCGCACCCACTCCTGGAGCTTGATCAGCTCCGTCTGGAGCCGCAGCAGCTCCGCTTCGTACGCCTCCCGGGGCACCTTCTTCGGCTTCTTCCCCCGCTGCCGGTTCTGCTGCCGGTCCCGCTGCCGCTGCTTGTCGCCGCCCACCGCGCCTCCGCTCCCCTGATCGACACCAGGGGGTCACGCTACGTTCTTGCGCTGTTCCGCGCACCCCGGCCCGGTGATCGGTCGGGTGATCGGGCGGTCCAGCTCCGGGGGCAGCTCGGGGTGGATCTCGAAGACCCCGTCGAGCCGGACGGCGCGCAGCACCCGCAGAAAGTGGCGGCCCCCGGCGATCAGCCGCAACCGGCCCTGCCGGGCCCGGACCCGCTTCCGGGTACGGCACAGCACGCCCAGTCCGGTGCAGTCGATGAACGACACCGGGCGCAGATCGAGCACCAGATCCGGGTACGGGGCCGACGCGAGGGCGTCCAGGCGGGCCGCGAGGGGTGGTGCGGTCGCGAGGTCGATCTCGCCGTACAGGGCGACGACGGTCGTCCCGCCGACGGTGCGGACCGGGGGCGGCGGGGGTGTGGGCCTCCTGGCGTTCTCGGACATGTACCAAGGGAAGCGGCGGGGGGTGGGGTGGGGGTAGGGCCGGTCGGGCCTGTTTTGTGGTGCCGGGTGGGTCCCCCAGGGGCGGGGAGGGGTGCGGGTGGCCGGTGGCTGGTCGCGCAGGGGTACCCCCAGCGCCCCTTGAGGGACGGAGCGGGGACGCCCCTTTAGGGGCGCGGGGAACTGCGCGAGAACCACCCACGGACCCGCACCCCGCATCGGACAGGCACCCGGCAGACGCATCCGCATCCCACCCCTGGCCGGATGGCCAACGCACGGTAGGGCCATCTCGTCCACTATGGACGTACGGCTGAATATCCGGGCAAAAGGAGCGTGAGCGCGATGTCGGGACCCGAGAGGGACGAACGGCCCCTGGGCGATCTGGGCCGCCGCCTCGCCACCCGGCGCGCCCAGCTCGGCCTGACCCGGGACGACGTGGCCGACCGGGCCGGCATGGCGGCCAGCTACGTCCGCTATCTGGAGGAGCACCCCGGCGCCGCCCCCGACCGTGGCACCCTGCTCGGGCTCGCCGGAGCCCTGGAGACCACCGTCCCCGACCTCACCGGCGGCACCGCCGATCTGCCGCCCGGTCTCGAAGAGGCGTCCCGGACGGCGGAGTTCGGCGAACTCGGCGAGACCGAGAGCCGCACCCTGCTCGGCAGCCACGGCGTCGGCCGGATCGCCCTGCCCACCGACACCGGGCCGGTGGTCGTGCCGGTCAACTACAGCGTCGTCGGCGGTGCCGTGGTCTACCGCACCGCCCCCGGCACCACCCCGGCGCTCGCCGCCGGGCACCGGGTCGCCTTCGAGGTCGACCGGATCGACGACGCCTTCAGCCGGGGCTGGTCCGTCCTGGTCCGCGGCGACGCCCGCGAGGTCACCGACCCCGACGAGATCACCCGCCTCGACGCCGACGCCCACACCGCGCCCTGGGCGGGCGGCGACCGGGACCTGTGGATCAGCGTGGACCCGGCGGTGATCACGGGACGCCGGATCAGCGTCTGAGGTCTCTCCCTCACCGGGCTTTCCCCCCTCACCCCCTCCCCAGGGCCGAACGTCCCGGGACAAAGGGCCGGTCGGCCGGGGCGGCGGGTGCTCACCGGCGTCTGCCGGGGGAGCGGCGGGCGGCGCGAGCATCGGGCCGGGAAGGGGCCCGGAGCGCCGGGCGGTCGCCGGGGTGAGGGAAGGGGCACGGCATGACGTACCGGGTCGTGGTCGGGGTGGACGGATCGCTCGCTTCGGTGCGGGCCCTGGACCGGGCCGCCGAGGAGGCCGTCCGGTTCGGGTGCGCGGTGAGGGTGGTGTACGCCGTGCCGGACCGGGACGAGGCCGGGCCGGTGCTCGCGCACGCGGTGTCCCGGCTGCGGGCCCGCTGCCCCGGGGTGCCGGTGGAGGTGGGCGCCGCCGAGGGGGACCCGGTGGGGGTCCTGGCCCGGGAGAGCGAGGCCGCCGTCCTCACGGTGATCGGCTCGCGGGGGCTGGGGGCGCTCGCAGGGTTCGTGTGCGGGGCGGTCGCCCCGAGGCTCGTCGCCCGCGCGGGCGGCCCGCTGATGGTGGTGCGCGGGGCGCTGCGCCGGGACCGGCGCCGGGACGTACTGCTCGCCCTGGAGCGGGACACCGACGCCGACGCCGCCGTCTACGCCCTGGGGGAGGCCGAGCGTCGTACCGCCCGGCTGCGGGTGCTGCACCCGGCCGCCCGCCGTCCGCGCCCCGTCGGCGGGATCCCCCGCCCGCACCCGCTGGTGGACGCGACCCGCACCACCGCCGTCGTGGTGGCGGCCACCCGCGCAGGACGCCCCGGCCCCGTGGCCCACGCGCTGCTGCACCACGCGCACTGCCCGGTGGTCTTCGTCCCGGCAAGCGCCTGATTCCTTGCCCCTCCCTCAGCCGGGGTCGGCCACCAGGCGTACCCCGGTCACCAGGTCCGGGTGGATCCGGACCGTCTGGGACATCTCCTGGTCCACCCAGGGATGGATCAGCCGGTGGTAGCGGGCGAGGTCGGCGGGGTCCGTGACCAGCCGGGCGTACCCGGTGACGACCACGCTCCAGCCGAGGTGGGTGTCCGGGTCCAGGGCGTCCGCCTCGTAGGCGACGACCACCCCGGGGGTACCGGCGCCCTGGGCCTGGGAGGTGAGGGCGGCGCCGTCATGGGTGCGCAGCACGATGTCACCGTCGTCCAGGACATGGTTGACCGGGCGGACGGTCGGCAGCGCGTGCCGGGTGAAGACGATCCGGCCCAGCGACACCCCGCCCAGCAGCCGCAGCGCCTCCTCGGCCGGGATCTCCACCCGGCGACGCGGACCGGCAGCCGCCGCCGGGGCGGGGTTCACGTATCGGACCATGACGTGCTCCTAGGCTCGACTGCTCGACTGCTCGACTGCTCGACTGCTCGACTGCTCGACTGCTCGACTGCTCGACGGGTCGACGGGTCGACGGGTCGACGGGTCGACGGGTCGACGGGTCGACTGTTCGACGGGTCGCGCCGGTCGGTCCTCGGCCACGGCGCAGCACCAGGGTCGGACGCGCGGGGCCGTGCCGGGAGGTGCTGACCTTCCCCGGCACCAGGGCCGACCGGCCCAAGGGGCGGTGCCCGGAGCCGGGGGACGGTTACGGTGGGCGTGTCCGGGGCGCCCGGTTCCCGCAGGTCGCCGCCCGCAACACGGAATACCGAGACCGAGACCGAGACCGAGGAGAGAAGCAGGTGGCAAGCCCCGACGAGTCCTGGGAAGCGCGGGTACGTCTGCCGCAGCTGCGGCTGGACGAACTGCTGGAGGAGCTCCAGGCCAGGATCGACGCCGCCCGTGGCACCCGGGACCGGGTGCACAGCCTGCTGGAGGCGGTCCTCTCGGTGGGCCGGGAACTCGATCTGGAGCAGGCCCTGCGCAGCATCGTGGAGGCCGCCGCCGCCCTGGTCGACGCCGAGTATGCGGCGCTCGGGGTGATCGGCCCCGACGGGCGCCGCCTCTCCGCGTTCCACACCGTCGGTGTTGCCGAGGACGAGATCGCCCGGATCGGCCACTACCCCGAGGGCCACGGCATCCTCGGCGAACTGATCCGCAACCCCGAGCCGCTGCGCCTGACCAAACTCTCCGCGCACCCGGCGTCGTACGGCTTCCCGCCCAACCATCCCCCGATGAACACCTTCCTCGGCGTCCCCATCCGGGTCCGCGACCAGGTCTTCGGCAATCTGTACCTGACCGAGAAGCGGGGCGGCGCCCAGTTCGACGAGGAGGACGTCGCCGTCACCTCCACCCTCGCCGTCGCCGCCGGGGTCGCCATCGACAACGCCCGGCTGTACGAGGAGTCCCGGCTGCGGGAACGCTGGCTGCGGGCCACCGCGGAGATCACGCACAGTCTGATGTCCGGCGGTGAGCGGGGCGAGGTGCTGCGGCTGATCGCCGGGCGGGCCCGGGACATCATGGGCGCGGCGCTCGCGGTGGTGGCGATGCCCATGGAGGACACCGACGCGCTCGGCGTGGAACTCGCCCTGGGCCCCGAGGCGGACGCGGTGCGCGGCCTGGTCGTCCCCGCCGACACCGGCCTGATCGGCGAGGCGTTCACCCGCGTAGCCCCGGTGACCAGCCCCGATGTGGGCGACGACGACCGGGTCGCCGCCCCCTCCCTGCGCGCGGCCGGTCTCGGCCCCGCCGTCGCCGTCCCGGTCGGCACCGGCGAGGACGGGGTGCGCGGGGTCCTGCTCCTCCTGCGCGAATCAGGCCGGACGGTTTTCACGGCCACCGAGATCGAACCCCTCCAGGGCTTCGCCGCGCAGGCCGCCGTCGCGATGGAACTCGCCGAGCGGCGCCGGGACGCCGAGGAGGTCGCCGTCCTCAAGGACCGCGACCGCATCGCCCGCGACCTGCACGACCTCGCCATCCAGCGGCTCTTCGCGACCGGTATGACCCTTCAGAGCGCGGGCCGCTTCATCGAGCACGCGGAGGCGTCGGAGCGGGTGGCGCGGGCGGTGGACGACCTGGACGAAACCATCAAGATCATCCGCTCCACCATCTTCGGCCTGCGCGCCCGCGAGGGCACCACCGGCGGGGGGTTGCGCGCCCGCGCGGTCCGGGTGGTCGGCGAGGCGGCACCGGTCCTGGGCTTCGCGCCGAGCGTGCGGATGGAGGGCCTGGTCGACACGGACGTACCGCGCGAGACCGCCGACCATGTGGTGGCGGTCCTCTCCGAGGCGCTCACCAACGTCGCCCGTCACGCGCGTGCGGCGCGGGTCGACGTGGCCCTGACGGCGGCGTCCGGAGAGGTCCGCCTGACGGTCACGGACGACGGGGTGGGCATCCCGGCGAAGGGCCGCCGCAGCGGCCTGAACAACATGCGGGAACGGGCCCGTTCGCTGGGCGGCACGCTGGCCATCACGACGCCGGAGAAGGGCGGCACGCAGGTGGACTGGAGGGCCCCGCTGCCCTGAGGTCTTCGGGGTTCCTTCCTCCCTCGTCGTCATCGATCTCCCTCCCGTACCCGTACGCGCTTGTGTGCCCGCTCACGGCCACAGAACGCTCTGCGTGTGCGGGGCCCGGGGCAGGAACTCGATGGCACTGCTCCGGAGCAGCCGTGCATCATGCACGCAGGGCGACATCCGCCCCCCGCCGCTGACTGCTGACCGCCGACCGAAAGCGACTGCCATGAACCGCCTTCCCGCTGACCCGACGGTGCTCCACCCGTTCCCCGATCAGCCGCGGGTGGTCCTGCTGAAGCCGCTGGTGACCTCGCCGCTGATCGAGGTCGGGGAGTACTCCTACTACGACGACCCGGAGGATCCGACCGCGTTCGAGACCCGCAACGTCCTTTACCACTATGGCCCGGAGAAACTGGTCATCGGGAAGTTCTGCGCGCTGGGCACCGGAGTGCGGTTCATCATGAACGGCGCCAACCACCGCATGGACGGCCCCTCCACGTTCCCCTTCCCCATCATGGGTGGCTCCTGGGCCGAGCACTTCGACCTGCTCACCGGGCTGCCGGGCAAAGGCGACACAGTCGTCGGAAACGACGTCTGGTTCGGCTACAACACCATGGTCATGCCCGGAGTCCGCATCGGACACGGCGCGATCATCGCCTCCGGCGCCGTGGTCGTGGACGACGTCCCCGACTACGGCATCGTCGGCGGCAACCCCGCCGGCCTCATCCGCACCCGCTACAACGACGACGAGATCGCCCGCCTGCTCGCCCTGGCCTGGTGGGACTGGCCCGCGGAGCACATCACGGAACACATCCGGGCCATCATGTCCGGCACCATCGACGCCCTCGAAAAGATCGCCCCCCGAACCTGAGCCGACCTCTCAGGAACACCACGCGAGGACTGACGGGGCGAACGTTGCCTGCTGCGGCACTAGTGTGATGCGCCGGAAATCCTGAGGGTTAGTTCTGGCCTGTTTGCTGGCCGGCGGTTCCGACTTTGGTGAGGTAGTCGGCGAGAGAGTTGAG
>NZ_JBEXLA010000016.1:0-193351 GCF_040609715.1 Streptomyces sp. NPDC004610
CCCCAAGCCATCAACTCGACAGGGGGAGAGAGTCATGCCAACTCCGGAGGCCGGGCGCCCCATTGCGGGGCCACCAAGAAGGTAATGGGGGGGGGGAGTTGGGGGGGCTGGGTGAGGTGGGGGCCGGGCGAGGTGGAGGAGTCGGGTGAGGCGGAGGGGCCGGGTGAGGTGGCGGGCCGGGCGAGGCGGCGGAGTCGGGTGAGGCGGGGGGCCGGGCGAGGTGGGGGGCGGAGGAGTCGGGTGAGGCGGGGCGCCGGTTGACGTGGCGCTCCGTGCCGCTGGAAGGGGCTCCTCCCCGAGCGGTCGCCCGCCGTGTCCGCCCGCAGGGCCTCCGGTTGCGGCCGTACGCCGGACGGGGTGTCCTGAAGCTGCCTGAACGGGCCCGAGTCGACCCGAGTCGACCCGAGCCGGTCCGGCCTGAACCGGGGGGACGGAGTCCGGCCTGACCAGGGGGGACGTATCCCTACGCGCCGCCGCCGACCGGGCGGCCGGTGTCCCGGAACCCGCTCCACGGAAGGAACAACCCCCATGGCTGCCAAGCCCGCAATCGTCCTGGTCCACGGTTTCTGGGGCGGTGCCGCGCACTGGTCCAAGGTCATCCCCGAGCTGCACCGCCGCGGCTTCACCGATCTGCACGCCGTTGAGAACCCGCTCACCTCGCTCGCCGAGGACGCCGAGCGGACCCGCAAGATGGTCAAGCAGATCGACGGCCCGGTCGTCCTCGTCGGCCATTCCTACGGCGGAGCCGTCATCACCGAGGCCGGTGACCTGCCCAATGTCACCGCCCTCGTCTACATCGCCGCCTTCGCGCCGGACGCCGGGGAGAGCCCCGGCGGGATCAGCCAGGAGAAGCCCCCGGCCGCCTTCGAGAACCTCGCCCCCGACTCCGACGGCTACCTCTGGGTCAAGCAGGACAAGTTCCACGAGAGCTTCTGCCAGGACCTGACCGAGGAGGAGGGGCTCGTCATGGGGGTGACCCAGAAGGCGCCGCTGGCCTCCACCTTCGGCGACGCCATCAGCGCCCCCGCCTGGCGGGCCAAGCCGGTCTGGTACCAGGTCTCCAGCAGCGACCGCATGATCCACCCGGACAACGAACGCCGGATGGCCGAGCGGATGAACCCCCGCAAGACCATCGAGCTGGACTCCAGCCACGCCTCGCTCGCCTCGCAGCCGGGCCCGGTCACCGATCTGATCGAGGACGCCGCCAACGCCGTATGAGCGTGCGGGCGCGGGCGCGCGGGAGCACCCTGGAAGCAGGTCTTCCGGAGGTGACCGTCATGACGCACACCACGACGCACACCACGACCCGCCCCGCACCGCGCACCGCGATGCACACCATTGTGGGCTGGCATGTCGAGCTGGAGTTCATGGAGGACGACCAGCACACCCGGGCCGCCGCGCTGGTCCGGCTGCCCGATGGCACCGAGGTCCGCGCCCATGGCCGGGCCACCCGCCATCACGCCGACTCCAACCAGCCACGCGTAGGCGAGGAGATCGCGGGCGCCCGCGCCCTCAACGAGATCGCCATGCAGTTGCTCACCAAGGCGCACGGCGAGATCGACGCGGACTCGGGCCGGACCTCCGGCCCGATCCACGCCTGACACCCACCTGACACCTGTTTCGCCCCCCGCCTAACCCGCCACGCCCCCGCCCGCAGCTCCGTGTAGGCGCGATCGCGGCGGACGATCGTCTCCGCGTGCCCCCACCAGGCCCACCATGCAGAGGACCCCTTCGCTCTCTTGTGGTTACTCGGAAACTGTAAGAGAGTGAAGCCTGACCTGGAAGAACGCACTTTTTGGTGACGGGGGAACCCAATGGTGACCAAGCAACTGCTCCACGACCTGCCGCCCGACGCCGATCTGCGCCGCGCCGACTCCCTCGCCCGCGAGATCTTCTCGGACGTCGCCAACAAATGGGCGCTCCTGATCATCGAGGCGCTCGGCGACGGCACCCTCCGCTTCAGCGAGCTGCGCCAGGAGGTCGAGGGCATCAGCCACAAGATGCTCACCCAGAACCTCCGCATGCTGGAGCGCAACGGCCTGGTCGACCGGAAGGTCCACCCCACCGTCCCGCCCCGCGTCGAGTACACCCTCACCGCGCCCGGCCGCGCACTGCGCGCCGCCGTCGACACCATCTGCGGCTGGACCCAGGAGCATCTGACGCACATCGAGGGCGCCCGGCGGCGGTTCGACGACTGAGGGGCGTCCTCAGGGCGTCGGTGTCCCGAACGCCCGCCCGAGGTGGGTGAGGGCCGCCGCCAGCGCCGGGTTCCTGGTGGTGTCCCGCCAGGTCAGGGAGAGCAGCGCCGGGGCCGGGGCGTCCTCGATCGGGCGGGCGGTGAGCCGGTCGGCGTAGGGCGCGGCCAGGGACTCGCTCAGTACGGCCACCCCGAGGCCCCGGGCCGCCAGCTCCGCGAGGGCGTCGGCCGCGCCCGCCTGGAGGGTGACCGCGGGGGCCAGCCCGGCCGACGCGCAGGCCCGGTCGAACGCCGTCCGCACCCCGGTCCCCGGCGGCATGCAGATCAGCGGGTGGGCGGACACCTCCGCCAGGGTGACGCCGGGGCGGGCGGCCAGCGGGTGGTCCGGCGGGACCGCCACCATCAGCCGCTCACTGACGAGGACCAGCGACTCCAGCTCCCGCGGCGGCGCCGACGCCGTACCGACCAGCGCCAGATCCACCCCGCCCGCCCGCACCCGCTCCACCAGCCGCTCCGAGTTGTCCTCCAGCAGCTCGATCTCCACGCCCGGATGCGCCCGGTGGAACGCGGCCAGCCCCTCGAACAGCGGGGTGATCGTGCAGCCGATCACCATCCCGGCGGTGAGCCGGCCGCGCAGCACCCCGGACACCTCCGCCACCGCCACGCCGACCGCCGCCGAGGCCGCCAGCGCGGTCCGGGCGTGCTCCAGCGCCGCCTTTCCGGCCGGGGTCAGGGTCGCCGTACGGCCCGAGCGGTCGAACAGCTCGGCGCCCAGCTCCCGTTCCAGCTGCCGGATCTGGGCGCTGACCCCGGACTGGCTGATGTGCACCCGCTCGGCGGCCCGGGTGAAGTTCCGCTCCTCGGCGACCGCTACGAAGTACTCCAGCTGCCTCAGTTCCATGAGTGAGAATTCTAGTATGAGGAAGAGCCAGCTGTTGGACTTCTGGAGTGGGGGGCGGAAGGCTGGAGGGACCGAGCAGAGAACCCAGAGAGGGAGAGTGACAGCCATGACCGGCCACGAGAAGGCCATGCGGCCCGAGGACCTCACCCGGCTGTTCGTCGAGCGCTCCAACGCCGGGGACGCCGCCGGGGTCGCCGCGCTCTACGAGGAGGACGCGGTGCTCGCGTATCCGCCGGGGCGGACGACCGTCGGGCGGGCGGCGATCCGGGAGCTGTGGGAGAAGGTGCTCGCCGACCGGCCCCGCTTCACCCCCGAGCCGCCCCTGCCCACCCTCGTCAGCGGCGATCTCGCGCTCACCGCCACCCCGCCGACCGACGGGGCCGGGGCGCGGGCACAGGTGGTGCGGCGGCAGCCGGACGGGAGCTGGCTGCGGGTGCTGGACCAGCCGGAGTTCGTGACGCCGTCGTAGGGACGGGAGCCTGACGCCGTCGTGGGGGAGGGAGCCTGACGCCGTCGTAGGGACGGGAGCCTGACGCCGTCGTAGGGAAGGGAACGGCCGTCAGCGTCCCGCCGAGCACACCCCCACCGCCCGGATCAGTGCCTGTGCCCTCGGGTCCGCCGTCACGCTCTTGCGGAAGCCGTTGGTGACATAGCCGAACGCGATCCCCGACTCCGGGTCCGCGAAGCCCAGCGCGCCGCCCCGGCCCGGATGCCCGAAGGAGCCGTCCGACAGCAGCGGGGACGCGCTGCCGTGCAGCATGTAGCCGAGGCCGAAGCGGGTGCCGACGACCAGGACCCGGTCCGGTCCGGCCGAGCGCTCACCGCGCGCCAGCTCCACCGTCTCCGGGGTGAACAGCCGCGTCCCGCCGTCCACCGGGCCGATCAGCGAGGCGTAGATCCGGGCCAGTCCGTCGGCGGTCGCGATGCCGTTGGAGGCGGGGAGCGCGGCAGCCTGGTAGGCGGGGTCGTTCTCGTCGGGCAGCGGGGTGATCGCGGCGAAAGCGCGGCGGGTGAGGGAGTCCGGGTCGGCGTAGGCGTCGGAGACGGCCCGCTTGGGGCGGGTGCGCAGTCCACCGGGGCCGGTCCCCGGGGTGTCGCCGCGGCCCACCCGGCCCACCCGGGCCGCCTCCGCGTCCGGCAGCCCCAGCCAGAAGTCCGCGCCCACCGGCCCGGCGATCTCCTCGGCGATCCACTCCCCGATGCCCCGCCCGGTCACCCGGCGCACCAGTTCCGCCGTCAGCCAGCTGAAGGTCTGCGCGTGATAGCCGTGCCCGGTGCCCGGCTCCCAGGCCGGTGCCTGCGCCGCCACCGCCCGCGCCCCCAGCACCGGGTCCGCCGCCTGCTCCGGTGTCAGCGGCCGGTCCAGCACCGGCACCCCGGCCCGGTGCGCCAGGAGATGCCAGACGGCGGTCCGCTCCTTGCCGGCCGTCTTGTACTCCGGCCACCACTCGCCGACCGGCGCGTCCAGGTCCAGTTCCCCGCGCTGGTGCAGCAGCAGGAGGACGGCGGCGGCCACGCCCTTGGTCGCCGAGCGCACGATCTGGGCCGTGCCCCGCTCCCAGGGGGCCGTCCCGTCGATGTCCCGCGTCCCGGCCCACAGATCGACCAGGCGGTGCCCGTCCCGGTAGACGGCGACGGCCGCGCCCCGGTCGCCGAGCGTCTCGAAGTTGCGCACGAAGGCGTCCCGGACCGGCTCGAACCCCTCCGCCACCGTGCCCTGTATCTCCACGCCCACGCCCGCACTCCGTTCCGTTCCGTTTCCCTGCCATCACCACCCCGGCAAGGGGTGCAACAGCCAGCCACCGCCGCCTGATTCCTCGCCCGGTGGGCTCAGCCCCGGCCCGCCGCCGGTACCGACCGGGGATCGAAGCCGTACGGCAGCTCCAGCCGGTGCGCCCGCATCAGCTCCCCGTCCGTGAGCAGTTCGCGGGTGGGGCCGTCCGCCGCGATCACTCCCTCGCTGAGGATCAGCGCGCGCGGGCACAGTTCCAGCGCGTAGGGGAGGTCATGGGTGACCATCAGGACCGTCACGTCCAGGGAGCGCAGGATGTCGGCGAGTTCGCGGCGGGAGGCCGGGTCGAGGTTGGACGACGGTTCGTCCAGGACCAGGATCTCCGGCTCCATGGCGAGGACGGTCGCCACCGCCACCCGGCGCCGCTGGCCGAAGGAGAGATGGTGCGGCGGACGGTCGGTGAACTCCGCCATGCCGACCTGCCCGAGCGCCCGCTCCACCCGGGCCTCCAGCTCCGCGCCCTTCAGCCCGGCCGCCGCCGGTCCGAACGCCACGTCCTCGCGCACGGTCGGCATGAAGAGCTGGTCGTCGGGGTCCTGGAAGACGATCCCGACCCGGCGCCGGATCTGAGCCAGGTGTGTCCGCCCGACCGGCAGCCCGGCCACCCGGACCGTACCGGTGCCGCCGGTCAGGATGCCGTTGAGATGCAGCACCAGGGTGGTCTTCCCGGCGCCGTTCGGGCCGAGCAGCGCGACCCGCTCGCCGCGCCCGATCCGCAAGTCGACGCCGAACAGCGCCTGATGCCCGTCGGGGTAGGCGAAGGCGAGACCGGAGACCTCCAGGGAGGCGGGGGCCGTGCTGTCGTCGTCGCTCACAGGGTCCGTCACAGGGTCAGTCACAGGGTCCATCCCAGCAGACAGACCACCAGCGCGGTCAGCGGGAGGGCCAGCGCGTACGACCACTGGGCGCGGTCCGCGCGGACCTCGTCGATGACCGGCATGGTCCCGGTGTAGCCCCGGCTGATCATGGCCAGATGGACGCGCTCGCCCCGTTCGTAGGAGCGGATGAACAGCGCGCCCGCCGACTTCGCCAGCACCCCCCAGTGGCGGACGCCGCGCGCCTCGAAGCCCCGGGACTCGCGGGCGATCCGCATCCGCCGCATCTCGTCGGCGATGACATCGCCGTAGCGGATCATGAAGGAGGCGATCTGGACGAGGAGCGGGGGCAGGCGCAGCCGCTGGAGGCCGAGCAGCAGGGCGCGCAGTTCGGTGGTGGCGGCGAGGAGGACGGAGGCGGCGACGCCGAGGGTGCCCTTGGCCAGCACGTTCCAGGCGCCCCACAGACCGTTGACGCTCAGCGACAGGCCGAGGACGTCCACCCGCTCGCCCCGCGCCACGAACGGCAGCAGCACCGCGAACGCCACGAACGGCACCTCGATCAGCAGCCGCCGCAGCAGCAGCCCGGCGGGCACGCGGGCGATCCCGGCGACGACCGCGAGCAGCACGGCGTACAGCCCGAACGCCCACATCGCCGCGCGCGGGGTGGACACCACGACCACCACGAAGGCGAAGGTGGCGGCGATCTTGGTGTGCGGCGGCAGCCGGTGCACGGGCGAGTGCCCGTGCCGGTAGAGCCGGTGCGCGTGTCCCGCTCCCACGGGGTCAGGAACTTCCGGCGGCCGAGGCGGTGGTGGCGTCGTCGCCGGTACGGCGGCGGCGGATCGCCCAGAAGACCGCGCCGCCCGCGACGACCGTCGCGCCGACGCCGATCACGCCCGCGAGACCGCCGGAGAGCCGGGCGTTGTCGATGTCCCGGACGCCGTAGTCGGCCAGCGGGGAATCGGCGTTCGCGTGCTCCTCGGCGGAGTCCGCGAAGCCCTTGTCCTCGGCGACCCGCTCCAGCCCGTCCGGGTTGGCGGACGCGTAGAAGCTGACGACACCGGCCAGGAGCAGGGAGACCACGAGCCCGGAGAGCAGGAAGGTGCGGCGGGAGGCGCGCGGCGCCCCCACCGGCTCGGGCTCCCGGCCCGGCGCGTCGACCAGTTCCCCGCCCACCCGCAGCTTCAGCGGCTGCCGCAGATCCCGGGCCCCGTAGACCAGATCCGGCCGGACGGCGATCACCGCGCCGACGGTGAGCGCGGTGATGACCGCCTCGCCGATCCCGATCAGCACATGCACCCCGCCCATGGCCGCGGCGACCGTGCCCAGCGGGACATCGGTGGTGCCGCCGATCGCGTAGAACCCGACGAAGGCGAGCGCGGCGGCGGGGACGGACACCAGCGCGGCGGCGAACGAGGCCGCCGTCACCGAGCCGGGGCGCCGGGGCAGCACCTTCACCAGAGCGCGGAAGACGACGTACGCCACCACGACCCCGACCACCGACATGGTGCTGATGTTCACGCCGAGCGCGGTCAGCCCGCCGTCCGCGAACAGCACGCTCTGCATCAGCAGCACCACGGAGATACAGAGCGCGCCGGTGTAGGGCCCGACCAGGATCGCGGCCAGCGCCCCGCCCAGCAGATGCCCGCTGGTCCCGGCCGCGACCGGGAAGTTCAGCATCTGCACGGCGAAGATGAACGCGGCGACCAGTCCCGCCAGCGGCGCGGTCCGCTCGTCCAGTTCCCGGCGCGCACCACGCAGGGACACGGCCACGGCGCCCGCCGCGACGACGCCCGCCACGGCGGAGGTGGGGGCGTTGATGAATCCGTCAGGTACATGCACAGGGCGATGATTGACCTGTTGCGAACCCTGTGCAAGAGCGCCTGGGTGTCGGGAACGTCTCGTGTGCGTATACGGAGATCGGCGCAGAGGGGTTCCGGAGGCGGAACCGGAGGCGGTTCTGAGCCGGTTCCGGAGCCGGTTTCGGAGGCGGTTCCGGAGACATTCTCTCCAGGGGCGGTATCGGGAAAGTGTGTGACATTGGAGGAGGGGCGGGGCAGCACCGCTCTCCTACAGGTCACGCTGGGTAAAGGGGCCGTCCGATGTCCGCAGTCGAGCAGTACGCGCGAGCCCATATCGTCACCGACACCGACATCCCCGACGAGCCCGACGCCGTTCCCGTCGTGCTGCGCTACGACCCCGAGGCCGACCCGCTGTCGGTCCGGATCGGGCTGCCCGGCCCGCCCGGACCGCACGAGTGGACCTTCGACCGCACCCTGCTGGAACAGGGGCTGCGGGAACCCGCCGGGTCGGGCGAGGTCAAGGTCTGGCCGTGCGGCCGGGTCCAGGCCGTGGTCGAGTTCCACTCCGCGCAGGGTGTGTCGGTGGTGCAGTTCGACGCCAAGACGCTGATGCGGTTCCTGCGGCGGACGTATCTGGCGGGGGAGCCGACGCCCACGGTGACCGGGATCGGCCGCCCGGCCTGAGTCTGAGTCGCCCGGGTTCGGCCGCCCGGCCTCGGTCCGAGTCGCCCGGGGTCGGCCGCCTGGCCTGAGTCTGAGTCGCCCGGTTTCAGTCGCCCAGCTTGAGCAGTGCCGCGACCATCGGGCCCGCCGTCGAGCCGCCGTGGCCGCCCTGCTGGACCACCCCGGCCGCGGCCAGATCGCCCCGGTACGCGGTGAACCAGCCGTTGGGCTTCTTCTGGCCGTCGACCTCCGCCGACCCGGTCTTCGCACCGGCGTCACCGGTCACCCCGGCCATCGCCTCGGCCGCCGTGCCCGAGGACGCCGTGTAGGACATCAGCTCGCGCAACTGCCCCGCTGTGTCCGCGGACATCGTGCGCGAGGCGGTCGCCAGGGTCCGCCCGTCCACCGACGGATCGACCAGATACGGCTGGCGGAAGACGCCCTCCTTGACGGTCGCCGACACCGACGCCATGTTCAGCGGGTTCATCCGCACCCCGCCCTGGCCGATCAGCGAGGCGCCCATCTGCGCCTTCGACTGCACCGGCACCGCGCCGTCGAAGGTCGGCACCCCGATCGCCCAGTCGTTCAGCCCGAGGCCGAAGACCTGCTGGGCCTGCTTGGTGAGATCGTCGTCCTTCAGCTTCGGCGCCTGGCTGATGAAGGCGGTGTTGCAGGACCGCGCGAAACTCGTCCGGAACGTGCCGTCCTTGATCTCGAACTCGTCCAGGTTCTGGAACTTCCAGTTGCCGTAGGTGAAGTACTTCGGGCAGGGGTGCGCCTTGTCCATCGACGCGAGCCCCTTGTCGATCAGCAGCGAGGCGGTGATCACCTTCATCGTGGAGCCCGGCGCCAGCGAGCCCTGGAAGGCGGTGTTGAAGTTCGGGTTGGCGTTGGCGGCGGCCAGGATCTCCCCGGTCGACGGCTTCATCACCACCACGGACGACCTGGCCTTCTTCGCCACCTGCTCCTCGGCCGCCGCCTGCAAGGTCGGGCTGAACGTCGTCTCCACCGTGCCCGGCGTGCCCTCGCTCAGCTCCAGCAGGGTCTTGTCCGAGGCGTCCTTCTTCTTGGACTCCTCGCCGCGCACCACCCGCAGCTCGATGCCCGCGGTGCCGCCGGCGGTCTTGCCGTACTTCTCCCGCAGCCCGTCCAGGACCAGGCCCAGCGACGGGTACTTCTTCGCCGTCAGCTCACCGCCGTCCCGGTCCAGCGCCTTGACCGGCGGGGTGCCGGCCGCGCCGGTGACGAGGGTGTCGCCGTCCTGGAGTTCGGGGTGCAGCACCGCGGAGTGCCACTCGACGAGGGGGGTGCCGTCGCCCGCGCGGCGGATGACGGTGAGGGTGCTGGAGTAGGAGAGGGGCTTGCTGATCTCGGGGCGGGTCTCCGTCTTGGGCGAGGTGACCGTGCCCTTCACCGTGAACGGGACCTTGTCGCCCTGGCGGGTGCCCGGGGTCAGGGTGAGGTCGCCGATCCCGGCGTCCTCGGCGTAGTCGGTGAGGAGCGCCTTGGCGGCGGGGCCGTCGTTGGTGGCGGAGGCCGCGGCGATGACATCGCCCCGCTGCCAGGCGGTGAGGAAGGTCTCGGCGGCGGTGGTGATCTCGGTCGCCGAGAGGGGGCCGGTCTTCACCGGCTTGGCGCGCTGTCCCGCGCCGGAGACCAGGTTGTCCTCGGCGGCGGCACCGCCGTAGAGCGCGTAGACACCGAGGCCGGCTCCGCCCACGACCACGGCGACCATGCCGCCGACGAGGGAGGGGCGGGTGGTCTTTCGTCGCTCGGCGTCGCGCCTTCTGTTGCCCACGCTGGTTCCGACCTCATTCTTGTGCGTCTGCTTTTTCTGCTGCTTCGGCTGTGGTGATCTCAGTGTTGCCAACGAGTGCACCAGCCTAGGGGCCCGACCTGTGCGGTACGACTCCGTCGGGGGCCGGGTGGTGACGGGGCGTCGGGTTGTTCGTCGGGTGCGGGTGGGTGGGGGCTGGTCGCGCAGTTCCCCGCGCCCCCAAAAGCCTCTGCGCCCCTGAAAGCCTCTCCGCCCATGAAAAGCCGTGGCGGCACCCGCCGATGCGGTGAGTGAGGCCCCGTCACCCGGCCCCGTCACCCCGCCCGGAGTACCGACGCCACGATCGGGCCCGCCGCGTCGCCGCCGTGGCCGCCGCCCTCCGCCATCGCCGCCGCCGCGATGTCCCCCCGGTACCCGGTGAACCAGCTGTTCGCCTTCTCCGCGCCGTCCACCTCCGCCGACCCCGTCTTCGCCCCGATGTCCCCGCCCAGTCCCGCCATCGCCGCCGCGCCCGTGCCGCTGACCGCCGTGCGGTTCATCATCGAGCGGAGCTGGGCGACGGTCCCGGACGAGAGTCCCTTCGCGGTGGCGAGTTCACGGTCGTCCAGGGACCGCGGCACGATCACCGGCTGCCGGAACGTCCCGGTGCTGGCCGTCGCGGTCACGGACGCCATGTTCAGCGGGCTCATCTGGACCTGCCCCTGGCCGATGAGGTTCGCCGCCTTGTCGGGCCCCTCGACCGCGGGGACCGAACCGTCGAAGGAGGGGATGCCGGTCTTCCAGTTGTCCTTGCCGAGCCCGAACCGCTCCTCGGCCTCCCGGGTCACGGAGTCGGCGTCCAGATCGTCGGTGTACTTGATGAAACCGGTGTTGCAGGACCGGGCGAAGGTGTCCGCCAGGGTCGCGCCCTCATTGGGCTCCAGCGTGTCCAGGTTGTTGAAGGTCTGGCCCTCCCACAGCGCCGTGTCCGGACAGGGCGCGGGCCCCTGTTCGGTGGTCAGCCCGGAGTCGATGAGCGTGGCGGCGGTGATGATCTTCATGGTGGACCCGGGAGCGACCTCGCCCAGGAACGCCGCGTTCCAGCCGTCCGCGCGATTGTTGGCGACGGCCAGCACCTCGCCGGTGCTGGGCTGGACGGCGACCACCGACGACTCGTCGTACGCGCCGACCGCCTTCTCCGCCGCGGCCTGCGCGCTCGCGCTGAGCGTGGTGGTCAGCTCGCCCGGCTCGCCCTCGGCGACGGTGAGCAGCGGGGTGTCGGCGGCGCCGGTCGCGGTGTGCCGGATCGCCAGCTCGACGCCCGGGGTGCCACCGGCCTGCTCGCCGTACTTGGCCCGCAGTTCGTCGAGGATGGGGCCGAGCGAGGGGTACTTCTTCGCGGTGAGGACCTTGCCGTCGCGGTCCACCGCCTCGATCGGCGGCTGCGCCGAGGGCCCGGTCATCAGGGTGTCACCGGCCTTGAGGTCCGGATGCACTACCGACGGCTCCCAGTCGACCAGCGCCCTGCCGGTGGTCTTGCCGCGGACGACGGTGAGACTGCTGTCGTAGGCGAGCGGCTTGCTCTTGCCGTCGTATGACACCGTTGCCTTCACCGAGTACGGGACGGTGGCACCGGTGGCCGTGCCGGGGGTGATCGCCACGTCCTTGATACGGGCCTCCTGACCGAAGGCGTTGAGGACCGGGGCGGCGACGGAGGCGTTGTTGGTGAGCGCGGCGGCGGCGGTGCCGTCGCCCTTCTCCCAGGCCGCGAAGAAGTCGGCGCTGGCCTCCTGGATCTCGTCGGCGCTCGGTGGGCCGGTTCTCACCTCGGTCCCGCCGGAGCCGTCGCCCATCGCGGAGACGAAGGTGTACCCCCCGTATCCGGCGGCGCCCACCATCCCGGCGAACACCGTCCCCACGACGGCCCCCTTGACCCCCTTGCGCATGACGCGGCCCTCCCCGATTCCCCGTTCGGTTCCCCTGCTGCTCTGCCTGCTCCGCCCCGGCGGCACGCGGACGTTCTGAACGCGTTCAGACGGCCGGGCGTGTCGAACTGTAGGCGCCGGGAGGGCGAACTGTGACGCCTGTTGCCGGACGGTGGCAGAACAGAGACATGGAGCTGGTGCATAGGGCATCTATCGGATCTACGGGATGTCCCCGGCGGCTCGGTCCGGCTCAGTCCGGCTCAGTCCGGCTCGGTCCGGCTCGGTCCGGCTCAGTCCGATTCCGGCAGCGGCTTCCAGGTCGAGGGGCCCGGCGTACGGCCCGCGGGCGGGTACTCGCAGTCGATGCTGCTGATCTCCCGGTCCCCGTCGGCGTCGACCACCGCGACACCGGTGCACGCCCGCCCGTGCTCATCGGTCCAGGTGACCACCTCGCTCCGGTCGGCGCACCCGGCGAGCAGCAGCACCCCCACGACCGCCGTCCCGGCACCCACAACGCCCCGACGGCCTCCGGCACCCCGCATGGCATCCCCCTGAGTCGCATGGTCTCCGACTCCCTTGGTACCCGGCGGAGTTGAACGCCGTCCACACCCCCGGCCACGTCCAGGGGTCCGGTCACCGCCGTCGGCCGGCGCCGCTACCGTCCTCGCATGGATGGGGACTCCGGGAACCGGACGCGGCCGTGCAAGTGGTGCGGGACGCCGGTCCCGCAGCCGGCCGCCCGCTGGCGCAGACGGAACTTCTGCTGCCGAGCGCACCGCAGGGGGTTCCGCGCGCTGAAGGCGCTCGTGCGCTTCCTGGACGGCCTGTAGCGCCCGGTCGGGCGCCGCCCGAGGAGGCGGCTACACCCAGGTGTCCAGCCACATCCGGGAGCGCCAGTCGTCGATCGGGATCGACTGGCCCGTGTAGATCGGCCAGAAATAGATGAAGTTCCAGGCGATGAGGAGGACCAGGACGCCCGCGCCGGTCGCGCCCGCGACCCTGCGGGTGTCCGAGGAGCGGGCTGGGCCGATCAGCGCGCCGAGGAGCATCGCCACGGCCAGACAGAGGAAGGGGATGAAGACGACCGCGTAGAAGAGGAAGATCGTGCGTTCCTGGTACAGGAACCAGGGGACGTACCCCGCGGCGATGGCGCAGGCGATGGCGCCCGCGCGCCAGTCACGGCGGAAGAACCAGCGCCACAGGACATAGGCGAGGGCGAAGATCCCCACCCACCACAGCATCGGCGTGCCCAGCGCGAGGACCTCGCGGGCACACTTCTCACCGGCGTCCGCCGGGCAGCCGTCGGCGCCGGGGGCCGGGGACTCGTAGAAGTAGGAGACCGGGCGGCCCAGGACCAGCCAGCTCCACGGGTTGGACTGGTAGGTGTGGGGGGAGTCCAGGTCGACATGGAACTGGTAGACCTGCGTCTCGTAGTGCCACAGGCTGCGCAGCCAGTCCGGGAACAGCCAGGACCAGGAGCTGTCCCGGCCGTCGGTGGCCGCCCAGTTGCGGTAGTAGCCGCCCGTGCCGTCCGTGGGGGAGAGGATCCAGCCGATCCAGGACGCGAGGTAGGTCGCCACCATCACCGGGACCAGGGCGACGAACGCCAGGCCCAGGTCGTACTTGATGACCGCCAGATACGGGTGCCGGGCGCCCGCCACCTTGCGGGAGCCGACGTCCCACAGGACCGTCATCACCGCGAACGCGACCAGTACGTAGAGGCCGTTCCACTTGGTGCCGACCGCCAGGCCCAGCATCAGCCCGGCCGCCCACCGCCACGGGCGCAGGCCCAGCGAGACGGTGTCGGCGATGTGCGCGTCCGGGCGGACCCTGCCGTCCGGGTCGACCGGCAGCGCGGCGGCCAGCCGGGCCCGCGCCTTGTCCCGGTCCACCACCAGACAGCCGAACGCGGCCACCACGAAGAACATCAGCACACCGTCCAGCAGCGCCGTCCGGCTCATCACGAAGTGCAGCCCGTCCACCGCCAGCAGCGCGCCCGCCAGACAGCCCAGGAAGGTGGAGCGCAGCAGCCGGCGGCCGATCCGGCAGATCAGCAGGACCGACAGCGTGCCCAGCACCGCCGTCATGAACCGCCAGCCGAACGGATCGAACCCGAACATCAGCTCGCCCAGCCCGATGACGTACTTCCCGACCGGCGGATGCACCACATACGCCGCGTCGGTGGGGATCGGGACGTTCCCCCCGGAGTTCAGGATCAGATCGTTGACGTTCTTGTCCCAGTTGACCTCGAACCCGCGGTGCACGAGCGCCCACGCGTCCTTCGCGTAGTACGTCTCGTCGAATATCACCGCCTGCGGGTTGCCCAGGTTCCAGAACCGCAGCACCCCCGCGAACAGCGTGACCAGCAGCGGACCGCCCCAGCCGGCCCAGCGCACCAGACGGGTGGCCCGCTCGTAGGGGATCCCGAGCGCCGCCCACAGCCGCGGTCCGGGCTCCGCGTACGGCGGCACCAGCCGCTCCCGGACGTCCCCGGGCCCGGCCCCGGGGTCGCCCCCGAGATCCCCCCCGTCGCTCCCGTCGCTCCGCGCCGCGTAGCCGAAACGGCGCAGCCGCTGCTGCCACGCCGGCCGCTGGTCGGGCGGGGCCTGGTCATGCCGGGTGTCCGTCGAGGGCGCGGAGGACGCAGAGGACGCGGTACTGGTCACCGCGCCATCGTAGGGAACGGCGCTGTGCGAGTCCCGCGCATGGGTGGGATGGGAGGAGATGAGGGGGAATGCGCCCGGTTCGCGGTGATCGATCCGGTGCCTGAGGGGGCGCCGGGAAGGACTGGGAGGGGACTGGGAGGGGACTGGGAGGATGGGGGCGTGACTGGAACCCTTGTTTTGGCGGGCACCCCCATCGGCGACACCGCGGACGCCCCGCCCCGGCTGGCCGAGGAACTGGCGGGCGCGGATGTGATCGCCGCCGAGGACACCCGGCGGCTGCGCCGGCTGACCCAGGCCCTCGGGGTGACCCCCAGGGGCCGGGTGGTCTCCTACTTCGAGGGCAACGAGGCCGCCCGGACGCCGGAGCTGGTCGAGGAGCTGGCCGGCGGGGCGCGGGTGCTGCTGGTGACGGACGCCGGGATGCCGTCGGTGTCCGACCCCGGGTACCGGCTGGTCGCGGCGGCCGTCGAGCGGGACGTCCGGGTCACCGCGGTGCCGGGGCCGTCCGCCGTGCTCACCGCGCTCGCGCTGTCCGGGCTGCCGGTGGACCGGTTCTGCTTCGAGGGGTTCCTGCCGCGCAAGGCCGGGGAGCGGCTGTCCCGGCTGCGGGAGTCCGCCGCCGAGCGCCGCACCCTCGTCTACTTCGAGGCCCCGCACCGGCTCGACGACACCCTCGCCGCGATGGCCGAGGTCTTCGGCGGCGACCGGCGGGCCGCGGTCTGCCGGGAGCTGACCAAGACGTACGAGGAGGTGCGGCGGGGGCCGCTGGCCGAGCTGGCGGCCTGGGCGGCGCAGGGGGTGCGCGGCGAGATCACGGTGGTGGTGGAGGGGGCGCCGGAGCGGTCGGGGGCGGAGGTCGGCCCGGAGGAGCTGGTGCGGCGGGTGCGGGTGCGGGAGGAGGCGGGGGAGCGGCGCAAGGAGGCCATCGCGGCGGTGGCGGTGGAGGCGGGGGTGCCGAAGCGGGTCGTCTTCGACGCGGTGGTGGCGGCGAAGCAGGGGACCACGCCGTGAGCGACGACGCTCTGAGAGGGCCGGGCGAAACAGGGGACGACGCCGTGAAGGGGCCGGGCGAAGCAGCGGACGACGCCCTGAGGGGGCCGGGCGAAGCAGGGGACTCCGTGGCGTGCCGCCCGCCGCTCACACCCGTCTTGACGCATCCCTGACGCCGCCCCGGTCCACGCTTCGGCAAAGTGGAGGGGCCCTCTCCGGGGGTTTCGGCAAGGAACGGCCAAGGCGCGGCCAACTCTCGGCAGGGGTGGGTGCATCCGGGCCCGGACAGGCGTTCTCTGGTCTGAGGGGACGCACCCGTCCCCGACGGACCAGCGGACACCACAGGAGCTGGCATGAGCGAGATCGCAGGGCACACCGGCCTCCGCAGCGCGGCGGGCGCCATCGTCCACGAGTCCTACTCCTTCGCCTGCATGAGGTGCGGGCACGGCTGGGAGCAGTCGTACGAGATAGAGCACCACACGGACACCGACGGCCGCGCCTTCGTGCTGTACGTGGCGGACGGCCAGGTCGTGCCGTCCCCGCTGAACCGGCCGACCTGCGCCAACTGCGACGGTCATGTGCTGCGGATCATGGCGGCCGGCCGGGTCTCGGGCGTACGGGAGGCGGCGCGACGCAGCACCGCCCGCCCGGCCCCGCACCCCACGGCGGACGAGGCGGCCGGGGACGTGCCCGGCACCGCCCGGCGCGAGCACCACCACTGGCACCTCTCCGACCTTCTGCACCCCTTCCACCGCCGGGCCAGCTAGCCCCGCCCCCGAATCCGGGCCCGGCGGACGGCCTCCCCCGCCGGGCCCGACGGCCGCCCGGACCCGCGCCGCCCCGCTCCATCCCGTCCCGTCCCGTCCTGGGACTTTCGTAGGATCGGGGCATGTCTTCGAACGCCTCCGGCGCCTCCCGTGCCCCCGGCAAGGACGCCGCGCCGCCGCCCCCGCAGCCGCTGCGCGTCCCGGTCGCCGACTCGCACACCCACCTCGACATGCAGTCGGGCACGGTCGCCGAGGCCCTCGCCGTCGCCGCGTCGGTCGGTGTCACCACCCTCGTCCAGGTCGGCTGCGACCTCAAGGGCTCCCGCTGGGCGGCGGAGACGGCGGCGGCGTACGACGCCGTCCACGCGGCCGTCGCCCTGCACCCCAACGAGGCGCCCAGGATCGTGCACGGCGACCCCGACGGTTGGTCGAGGCAGGGCGCCCGCACCCCCGGCGGTGACGCCGCCCTCGACGACGCGCTCACCGAGATCGACCGGCTGGCCGCGCTGGACGCGGTCAAGGCGGTCGGCGAGACCGGCCTCGACCACTTCCGCACCGGGCCGGAGGGCAAGGACGCCCAGGAGCGCTCCTTCCGCGCCCACATCGAGATCGCCAAGCGGCACGGCAAGGCCCTGGTCATCCACGACCGCGACGCCCACGCCGACGTCCTGCGCATCCTGAAGGAGGAGGGCGCCCCCGAACGGACCGTCTTCCACTGCTACTCCGGCGACGCCGCGATGGCCGAGATCTGCGCCCGCGCCGGCTACTACATGTCCTTCGCCGGGAACGTCACCTTCAAGAACGCCCAGAATCTGCGCGACGCGGTCGCCGTCGCCCCGCCGGAGCTGCTGCTGGTGGAGACCGACGCCCCCTTCCTGACCCCGGCCCCGTACCGCGGACGGCCCAACGCGCCCTATCTCATTCCGGTCACGGTCCGCGCGATGGCCGCCGTACGGGGCGTCGGGGAGGACGAGCTGGCGACCGCCCTCGCCGCCAACACCGCCCGCGCCTTCGCCTACTGAGGCCCTGGCGCGGTCGCCTCGAACAGTCACCGCACGTAGCCGCGTCGCTTTGGAGAGTGACGGTCGCTCCGCTACGTTCTGGGTGCCCGAGCCGGACCCGTCCGGCCCCGAGGGCAGGAACGCCCAGGCCCCAGGAGCGTGTCGGCGTGAGCAGTCAGCAGTACGAGTACGCGAACCCGTACACCCGCACGGCCACCGAGCCGGACGGCGGCCACGGCGCCGCCTTCGCCCCCCACGCGGCGGAAACCCTCCCCTACGGGACCCCCACCGCCTCCACCCTCCCCTACGGGACCCCCACCGCCTCCGCCCTCCTCCCCCCGCCGGAGACCCTCCCCTACGGGCTCCACGGGACCGCCTACCCGCCGACGGCCCCCTACGAGCCCCCCGGCCCCCTCCTCCCCCACCAGGAGGTCGCCGAGAGCGGCGCACCGCCCCGGCGTTCGGCGCACCACCGCAGGACGCGGGACGGCGGCGGTGCCCCGGCCGGTGCCGTACGGCGGCTGCTGCCCCGCGCGCTGGTCATGGCCTTCCTCGCCGGGGGCACCACCGCGTTCGTCGCCCAGGACAAGGCCGTCGAGCTGACCGTCGACGGACACCCCCGCGAGCTGCACACCTTCGCCGACGACGTCACCGAACTCCTCGCCGACCAGGGCGTCGAGACCGGCCCCCACGACCGGGTGTCCCCGGCCCCCGGCACCCATCTGACCAGCGGCGACGAGATCGCCGTCCGCTATGGCCGCCCGATCCGGCTGACCCTCGACGGACGGCTCCACGAGGTGTGGACGACCGGCCGCACGGTCGGCGAGGCGCTCGGGCAGCTCGGGGTGCGCGCGGAGGGCGCGTATCTCTCCGCCGCGCCCTCCCGGCCCATCGGCCGCGCCGGGCTCGCGCTGGACGTCCGTACCGAACGCGCGGTGACCGTCATGGCCGACGGCCGCGCCCGGACCGTCCGCACCAACGCGGCGACCGTCGGCGAGGCCGTGGCCGCCGCCGGGATCACCCTGCGCGGCGAGGACGCCCTCTCGGTGGCCCCGGGCAGCTTCCCGCGCGACGGGCAGACCGTCACCGTGCTGCGGATCACCGGGTCGCGGGAGGTCGCCGAGGAGGAGATCCCCTTCGCGGTCCGGCGGACCCCGGACCCGGCGCTGTTCCGGGGCCAGGAGGTGATCGAGCAGGCCGGGCAGCCGGGGCTGCGCCAGGTCGTCTACGCCGTGCGGACCGTCAACGGGGTGCGGCAGAAGCCGCGCCGGACCGGCTCCGAGGTGGTGCGCGCGCCGCGCGAGCGGGTGGTGCGGGTGGGCACGCGGCCGATGCCGGTGTCGGTCCGGGGCGCCGACCATCTCGACTGGCGGGCGCTCGCCGTCTGCGAGTCCGGCGGCCGTCCCGCCGCGGTCGACCCGTCCGGGACGTACGGCGGGCTGTACCAGTTCGACACCCGCACCTGGCAGAGCCTCGGCGGCGCCGGCCGCCCCCAGGACGCCCCCGCCGCGGAACAGACCCTGCGGGCGAAGAAGCTGTACGTCCAGCGGGGGGCGAGCCCATGGCCACACTGCGGGACCCGGCTGGGCGGGTGAGGCGCAGGGGGTTTTAGGGGCGCGGAGAACTGCGCGACCAGCCCCCACCCACCCGCACTCGACAACCAACCAGTCATCCCCCGTCGGAGACCCGTACCCTGGTCCCGTGAGCAGCCCCACCCCTGACGCCCTGCTGGGCCCCGCCGACGTCCGTGAACTCGCGGCGGCGCACGGCGTGCGGCCGACCAAGCAGCGCGGCCAGAACTTCGTCATCGACGCCAACACGGTCCGCCGTATCGTCCGCACCGCCGAGGTGCGGCCCGAGGACGTGGTGGTGGAGGTCGGACCGGGGCTCGGGTCGCTGACCCTGGCGCTGCTGGAGGTGGCCGACCGGGTCACCGCCGTCGAGATCGACGACGTCCTCGCCGCCGCGCTGCCCGCCACGATCGCCGCGCGGATGCCGGAGCGGGCCGCCCGCTTCTCCCTCGTCCACTCGGACGCGATGCGGGTCACCGCGCTCCCTGGCCCCGCCCCCACCGCCCTGGTCGCCAACCTCCCCTACAACGTGGCCGTCCCGGTGCTGCTGCACATGCTCGAAACCTTCCCGAGCATCGAACGCACCCTGGTCATGGTCCAGTCCGAGGTCGCCGACCGACTGGCCGCCCCGCCCGGCTCCAAGGTGTACGGCGTCCCCTCGGTGAAGGCCAACTGGTACGCGGACGTCAAACGGGCCGGAGCCATCGGCCGCACGGTCTTCTGGCCGGCGCCGAACGTGGACAGCGGCCTGGTGTCCCTGACCCGGCGGACCGAACCGGTGAAGACCTCGGCGGCCCGCACCGAGGTCTTCGCGGTGGTGGACGCCGCGTTCGCCCAGCGCCGCAAGACGCTGCGGGCGGCGCTGTCCGGCTGGGCCGGTTCGGCGGCGGCGGCCGAGACGGCGCTCGTCGCGGCCGGGGTGTCCCCACAGGCGCGGGGCGAGTCCCTGACGGTGGAGGAGTTCGCCCGCATCGCCGAGCACCGGAGCGTCGAGCACCGAAGCGTCGACGATCGGAGCGCCGAAGGTCAGAGCGCCCGGCACCGCATCGCCGAGCACCGGAGCGCGGAGCGCCGGAGCACCGAGCAGAGGGAGTCGCGGTAAGTGAGCGCCGGCGTGACGGTCCGTGTCCCGGCCAAGGTGAACGCGCAGCTCGCGGTGGGCGCGGTCCGCCCCGACGGCTTCCACGACCTGGCCAATGTCTTCCTCGCGGTCGGCCTCTACGACGAGGTGACGGTCACCGAGGCCGACGACCTCCGCGTCACCTGCTCCGGCCCCGACGCCGACCAGGTCCCCCTGGACCGCACCAACCTCGCCGCCCGCGCCGCGATCACCCTCGCCGAGCGGTACGGCCGCGTCCCCGCGGTCCACCTCCACATCGCCAAGGACATCCCCGTCGCCGGGGGCATGGCGGGCGGCAGCGCGGACGGGGCGGGCGCCCTGCTGGCCTGCGACGCGCTGTGGGGCACGGGCGCCTCCCGCGCCGAGCTCCTCGACATCTGCGCCGAACTGGGCAGCGATGTGCCGTTCAGCCTGATCGGCGGCGCGGCGCTGGGCACCGGGCGGGGCGAGAGGCTGACGGCCCTGGAGGTCGGCGCCACCTTCCACTGGGTCTTCGCCATGGCCGACCGGGGCCTGTCCACCCCGGCGGTGTTCCGCGAGTTCGACCGCCTCGCCGAGGCCGAGGGCCGCGAGATCCCGGAGCCGGTGGCCTCGCCCGCCCTCCTCGCCGCCCTCGCCAAGGGCGACCCCGAGGCCCTCGCCGCGGCCGTCTCCAACGATCTCCAGCCCGCCGCGCTCTCCCTCTTCCCGGCCCTCGCCGACACCCTCGCCACGGGCCGCTCCGCGGGCGCCCTCACCGCCCTGGTCTCCGGCTCCGGCCCCACGACGGCCTTCCTGGCCCGCGACGCCGCCGCCGCGGTGAGGATCGCGCAGGCTCTGACGGGGGTGTGCCGGACCGTACGGACGACGACAGCACCGGCGCCGGGGGCGACGGTGCTGTGAGGGGCGACGCGGTCAGGGCTTGGAGATCGTCAGATCGAGGTCGATGCCATAGGGTTCCGCGACCCTGACGCGGTCACGATGGAGGCCCATGTGCACATACCCCCGGGTCAGCGGGTCGAGTTGGTAGACATGGGCGATCGGCTGGTCCGTGACGCCGTCCCGCTCGACCCGCCAGTAGTGCCGGATCCCGGCACGGGCGTACTTCAGCGGCTTGGTCGTTCCGTCCCGGGACTCCGACTCCGGCGCGACCACCTCGACCGCCAGCAGCACATCCCGCGCCACGAAATGACGCTGATCCAGACCGGTCAGCGCCTCCCTGGCGACCACCATGATGTCCGGCCCGGGAGCGTTGCGGTCATCGAGCCGCAGGGCCATCTCCCGCACGAGCATCAGCTCCGGCGGCAGCGTCAGCCCCAGCCCTCCCATCAGCGACTCGGTCACAACGAAGTGGTAGTAGCTCGGCGGACTCACGAAGACCAGGCTCCCGTCGATCATCTGGGTGTGCGGCGGGAGATCCTCCAGGGCGAACAGGTCGTCCGCGGTGTAGCCGTTCCTCGGCGGCACCGGCCACGGGGAGCCGTGCTCGGTGGACTCGTCGGTCATGGTTCCTCCCATGCCCGCGAGCCTGCTGCCCGCCCCCCATCCCGGTGATCACTTCTCGATCGCATCATCACAAAGAGTGACAACCCCCTCGCGCGCCGCCCCGCCGCGCCCAGGCCCTACGCTTGAAGGCTGACCGACCCCCGCGCAGCAGGAGAGTAATGGCCGTCAATCTGGTCAATGTCGAGAACGTCACCAAGGTCTACGGCACCCGTGCCCTGCTGGACGGAGTCTCCCTCGGCGTCTCCGAGGGCGACCGCATCGGCGTGGTGGGCCGCAACGGCGACGGCAAGACGACGCTGATCCGGATGCTGGCCCGGCTGGAGGAGGCCGACACCGGCCGGGTCACCCACTCCGGCGGGCTGCGGCTCGGCGTCCTCACCCAGCACGACTCCCTCGACCCCACCGCCACCGTCCGCCACGAGGTGATCGGCGATCTCGCCGACCACGAGTGGGCGGGCAACGCCAAGGTCAGGGACGTGCTCACCGGCCTCTTCGGCGGGCTCGACCTGCCCGGCTTCCCCAAGGGCCTGGACACCGTCATCGCCCCCCTCTCCGGCGGTGAGCGGCGGCGCATCGCGCTCGCCAAGCTGCTCATCGAGGAGCAGGACCTGATCGTGCTCGACGAGCCGACCAACCATCTCGATGTCGAGGGCATCTCCTGGCTCGCCCGCCATCTGCGCGAGCGCCGCGCCGCCCTGGTCTGCGTCACCCACGACCGCTGGTTCCTGGACCAGGTCTGCACCCGGATGTGGGACGTCCAGCGCGGCACGGTCCATGAGTACGAGGGCGGCTACTCCGACTATGTCTTCGCCCGCGCCGAGCGCGAGCGCATCGCCGCCACCGAGGAGACCAAGCGGCAGAACCTGGTCCGCAAGGAACTGGCCTGGCTGCGCCGGGGCGCCCCCGCCCGCACCTCCAAGCCGCGCTTCCGCGTCGAGGCCGCCAATGAGCTGATCAGGGACGTCCCGCCGCCCCGGGACACCAGCGAGCTGATGCGGTTCGCCTCCTCGCGGCTCGGCAAGACCGTGTTCGACCTGGAGGACATCACCGTCCAGGCCGGGCCCAAGGTGCTGCTCAAGCACGTCACCTGGCAGCTCGGCCCCGGTGACCGGATCGGCCTGGTCGGGGTGAACGGCGCCGGGAAGACCTCGCTGCTGCGCGCCCTCGCCGACGCCGCCCGCAGCGAGGGCGAGACCCAGCCCGCCGCCGGGCGGGTCGCCGTCGGCCGGACCGTCAAGCTGGCCTACCTCTCCCAGGAGGTCGCCGAACTCGATCCCGCCCTGCGGGTCCTGGAGGCCGTCCAGCAGGTGCGGGAGCGGGTCGACCTCGGCAAGGGCCGGGAGCTGACCGCCGGACAGCTCTGCGAGACCTTCGGCTTCAGCAAGGAGAAGCAGTGGACGCCGGTCGGCGACCTCAGCGGCGGTGAGCGCCGCCGCCTCCAGCTGCTGCGCCTGCTGATGGACGAGCCCAATGTCCTCTTCCTCGACGAGCCCACCAACGACCTCGACATCGAGACCCTCACCCAGCTCGAAGACGTCCTCGACGGCTGGCCCGGCTCGATGATCGTCATCTCCCACGACCGCTTCTTCGTGGAGCGCACCACCGACAATGTCTACGCCCTCCTCGGCGACGGCACCCTGCGGATGCTGCCGCGCGGGATCGACGAGTATCTGGAGCGCCGACGGCGGATGGAGGAGACGGCCGCCGCCGGAACCGCCGCCGCGACGCGTCCCGCCATCGACAGCGGCGCCCCCGCCGAGAAGAGCGCCGCCGACCAGCGCGCCGCCAAGAAGGAACTCCAGAAGATCGAACGACGGCTGGACCGGATCTCCGAGCAGGAGACCACCCTGCACGACCGGATCGCCGCCAACGCCACCGACTTCGCGAAGGTCGCCGAACTCGACGCCGAGCTGCGCGCGTTGAGCGGCGAGCGCGAGGAACTGGAGCTGCGATGGCTGGAACTCGCGGAGGACGCGTAGCGGAGTCGGGCGTTTCACGGCGGAATCCGGAACGCGCCGCACACCTCGTGAAGGGGGCGTGAAGGCGCGTAACGGGCCCATCACGGCCCGGTGCTCCCTTGGGAACAGGGGGGACGCCGGGCCGTTGTGATGTCCGCCCCGAGTGATAGAAAGGGCCGGTCTGAGAACTGAAGAGAAGCGCGTCCGGGTCCCTTGGGAGCCTCGGAGCGTGGCTAAAAAGGTCAGCAATAACAGGGGGAACACGCTGATGGCTCAGCCGCCCAATCAGCCGCCGCCGCAAGGCAGTTTCGGTGCACCGCAGGACCAGCCACCACCCCCCGGGGGCGGTTTCGGCCCCCCGCAGCCCACGCCACCACCACCTCCTCCTCAGACCCCGCCCCCGCCCCAGCCCGGTTACGGCTACCCGCAGCAGCCCCAGCCGGGCTACGGCTACCCGCAGCAGCCCCCGGGCCCGTACGCCACCCCCGGCCCCTACGCCACCCCCGGCCACGGCCGGCCCCAGCAGCCGGGCCCCTACGGCGCCCAGCCCCCCGGCTACGGCTATCCGCAACCCGGCGGCGGCTACCCGGGCACCCCACCCGGCCACCCCGGCCACCCCGGCCCCCCGGGCGGAGCCCCTGGCGCTCCCGCCCCCCGGGGTCCCTTCCGGGGCAAGCCCGCGATGATCATCGGCGCGGCTGTGGCCGTCCTCCTGGTCGTCGGCGGGACGGTCTTCGCGGTCACCCGGGGTGACGACGGCGGCAAGGAGCCCGTCGCCGAGAAGAGCGGGGACACCGGTCCGACCGCCTCCGACGACCCGGTCAACCCCGGTGACGGCGACGGCGACGGCGGCGCGGGCCCCGACCCGGACAACCTCAACGAGGGCCGCGAGGACGGTGACTCCCGGGTCCTCTGGTACAAGGAGGCCCCGGACGCGCCCGGTGACGGCGCCGAGGCCCCCGGGATGTGGATCACCGACAAGACGGCGGTGAAGGCCGCGTACAAGCAGGTCTTCGCCTATGCCGTGGGCGACGGCACCCCCGCCTGGGACCCGATCGAGTTCCCGCAGCCGATCTGCGCGGTCACCGAGGAGAAGACGGACGACGACACCATCGTCGTCGCCTATATGAGCGGCACCACCGACCGCGCCAAGTGCAACCAGCTCCAGCAGATCGATCTGGCCACCGGTGCCAAGGGCTGGAAGGGCGAGGTCCCGGACGGCGCCCTGTTCGACTCCACGCTCAGTGTGGAACTGTCGGTGGCGGGCGACACCCTGATGGTGGGCCGCTCCCAGTCCGGGACGGCGTTCGACATCACCGACGGCAAGAAGCTCTTCGACGCCAAGCGCTACGACGACACCTGCTTCCCCGCCGGGTTCGCGGGCAGCGGCGGACGGCTCCTCCAGGTCGCCTCCTGCGGCGCCGGGACCGACGACCAGCACGACGAGATGCGGGAGCTGGACCCGCGTACCGGCAAGGCCAAGTGGACCCAGCGGTTCGACAACGGCTGGCAGGTGACCCGCGCCTACTCCGTGGACCCGCTGGTGGTCTACAGCACCCATGACGAGAAGGACCAGTGGAACATCTCGGTCCTCGGCGCGGACGGAGCCGTCACCTCCCAGGTCCTCCTGGACGAGACCTTCGCCCCGGAGTGCGGCTGGGCCATCCTCGCGCGCGATCTGGCCGGCTGCCAGGGCGTCGCCGCCGACCGCGACACCCTCTATCTGCCGACCGAGGCCATCACCGGCGCCAATGAGATCGTCGCCATCGGTCTGGCCGACGGCAAGGAGAAGTGGCGGGTGAAGTCCCCGTCGGACCGGTCGATGCAGCCGCTCCGGATCGAGGGCGGCGAGCTGATCGCCTATGTCGGGGCGTCCTACGACCAGGGCGGCCGGGTGGTGTCCATCCCGATCGCCGGGAACGACCACGAACCGGTCACGCTGCTCCAGAACCCGAGCGGTGCCGCCGATGTCGAGGGTGGCTTCTTCTCCCGGGACATGGCCTGGGAGGACGGCCGCTTCTATCTCTCCACGACCCGGCTGACCGGCAATGACGACGCCAAGGAGAAGCTGATGCTGGCGTACGGCAAGTAGCGGCCCCGCGCCCGCCGTCGCCGTACGGCCCTTCCCGTTCCCCCGCTTCTTCTCCCGCTCGCTCCCCAGGTTCCGAAGGTTCCGAGGTACTCCGCGATGACCCAGCCGCCCCCGCCCCCGCCGCAGCAGCCCCCCAACGAGCCGCCCCCGAGCGGCGGGGGCTTCGGCCCGCCCCCGACACCCCAGCCCGGTTACGGCTACCCGTCGGCCCCGCCCCCGCCCGCACCTCCGCAGCAGCCGGGCTACGGCTACCCCGCCGCACCCCAGCAGACCCCGCCCGGCTACGGATACCCGGGCCAGCAGCAGCCGTCCCCGAACCCCTATGCCTCCCAGCCGCCGCCCCCCGGCTACGGCTACCCCCAGCCCACCGTGCCGCTCCACCAGGCGCAGCCGGGGCAGGGGAGCGGCGGATCCGGCGGCCGGAGGATCAACGCCCAGCTGGCGATCATCGTCTCGGCGGTCGTCGCCATCGCCCTGATCATCGGCGGCGGGGTCTGGTACTCCCAGTCCTCCGGCGACGACGGGAACGACACGGCCGCCTCCAGCGGCGCGAACGGCGGAAAGAAGGACGGGAACGACAAGGACGGCAAGGCCGACGAGGGCGCGGCCGTCCCGAAGGGCTCCGAGCCGGTGCCCTCGGACCCGGCCGCCGAACTGCTGTTCCAGATCCCCGCCCCGGCCGTGAAGGGCGACCAGATCGACAGCGTGGTCGGCTCCTGGCTGACCGACTCGGTGTACGCGAAGAGCGGGGTGAACGAGGTCGTCGGCTACGACCCGGACACCGGCGACAAGCGCTGGACCCTGCCGCTCACCGGCCAGACCTGCGGGTTCGCCCGGCAGATCGCCGGGGACGGGACGAGCGTGGTGCTCTCGGAGACTCGTAAGCGCAACAGCGAGGGCGACCATGAGTCGTGCACGCAGATCACCGCGTTCAATGTCGGCAGCGGCAAGAAGCTGTGGAGCAAGAGCGTCACCATCAATGACGCCGAGGTGGAGTTCGCGGAGGCCAGTATCACCGGCTCCACGGTCGCGGTCGGCGGCGGCTTCACCGGCGGCGCGGCCTTCGACCTCACCAGCGGCAAGGTGCTGTGGCAGCCGAAGGTCAGCAACTGCGCGGATGCCGGCTACGCGGGCGGCGCGCAGCTCGTCGCGGTCCACAAGTGCGGCGAGTACGGCAGCGAGAAGTTCGAGGTCCAGGTGATCGACCCGAAGACGGGTGCGGTCACCTGGGGTTACCAGGTCCCCGCCGGGCTGGAGAACATCAAGGTGATCTCCACCGACCCGGTGGTGTTCGGAGTGGACTCGGCGGACATCACCGCCTCCGGCGCCTCGGACGTCTTCTCCCTGGACGACAACGGCAAACTGCTCTACAAGATCGCCCTGAAGGACGGGGAGTACAACCACCGCTGCGAGATCAGCCGCATCGACGGCTGCGGCGGGATCGTGGTCGGCAACGGCAAACTCTGGGTGCCGACCAAGGAGCACGACGCCGGCGGCGACTACGGCCAGACCAATGAGATCGTGGCGTTCTCCCTGGAGACCGGCAAGACGACCGGCGACCGTATCGACGCCGGGGACGGCTACACGATCTTCCCGGTGCGCATGGACGGCGGCGATCTCCTCGCCTACAAGGAGGGCCCGTACGACGGGGGCGACCAGATCGTCTCGGTCAACGGCGGCACGATGAAGCAGACCACCCTCCTGGAGACCCCGGACAGCCGGTCGGTACGGGACGCGATCAGCAGGATGGTGCCCAGCTCGGCGGAACTGCGCTACACCGACGGACGCCTGTTCCTCGGCAAGAACCTGATCAGCAGGCCGTACTCGGAGGGCGAGGAGGTCTTCACGGCACTGGGCTTCGGCGCGAAGTAGGGGGTGCGGGGGCGAATCCGTGGGCGTGAACCCACCGCCGCGCGCCACACCCGCGCCCCCGCTCACCCCTCCTCACCCCCGCTCACTCCCGCTCGCCTCCCACTGCCCCCGCCCGCCCCTCTCCCCGCGCCGCCCCAGCTCAGGGCCGGTCCGGTGCGCGTTTCGCCCAACACCCGCGAATGCGAGGATTTTCAGCGATCCGGGGCACATCTCTCCGGTAGGGGAAGCGCAATGTCGAACAAGCGTGTAGCTTCCGGGGGCATGAGGAGCAGGGGTGTCCCGGGCCCGGTGTCACGGGCTCCGATCATGGGGAGCGATGACGACCCGTAGTGGGCATCCATGGGGGGACTGGGGGGACTGGGGGGTTCTCGATGGGAGTGCGGCTGATGGTGGTCGATGACCACCGCCTGCTGGCCGAGGCGCTGGCCTCGGCACTGAAGTTGCGCGGGCACCGGGTGCTCGCCGCGGCGGCACCCGCCGCGGGCGCGGCGGAACTGGTGATCGCGCGAGCGCCGGAGGTGTGCCTGCTGGGGACGGCGACACCGGCCGAGCCGGGGGCCTTCGACCCGGTGGCGAAGATCAAGCGGGAGCGTCCGCAGGTGGCGGTGCTGGTCCTCGGACCGGTACCGAGCCCGCGCGGCATCGCGGCGGCCTTCGCGGCCGGCGCCTCCGGCTATGTACGGCACGACGAGCGGATAGAGGGTGTGGAGCGCGCCATCATGAAGGCCCGCGCCGGGGAGGCGGCGGTGGCCCCGCAACTGCTCCAGGGCGCGTTCAGCGAACTGCTGAACCCCGCCGCCCAGCCGGACGACGAGGGCCGCCGACTGCTGCGGATGCTCACCCCGCGCGAGGTCGAGGTCCTGGTCCGGGTCGCCGACGGCGAGGACACCCGGCTGATCGCCGCGGGCATGGGCATCGCCCCGTCGACGGCCCGCACCCATGTCCAGCGCGTCCTGATGAAACTGGGCGTCGGCTCCCGCCTGGAGGCCGCGGCCCTGGCCGCCCGCACGGGCCTGCTGGACCACGCGGGCCCGTTCCACCCGACGGCGGGGCGGGTTTCGGAGAACGGGGTGGAGCGGGGGCCGTAGGGGCGGCGACGACGAGGGGGGCCGGGGTTCGCTCGAACCCCGGCCCCCCTCGCTCACGGTCGCCGCCGTCAGCCGATCAGCCGATCATCAACTGGGACGTCCGCCAGGCGCTGTCCGGGCTGATCACCGCGACCCGCGCACCGAGGACCGACGCCCCGCCCTTGTAGAAGTGGACGGCGTTGTCGCTGCCCAGCGCCCAGAGATCGGGGATACGGTCGTTGTTGACGTCCGCGGTGCCGCGCAGATGGGTCACCGGGACGGTCGTCTTGTCCCAGCCCTCCGCGTAGACCTCGTCCGCGCCGGTCTTGGACGCGGCCGCGGTGGACAGCGAGGCGATCGTGGAGCCGCCCGTGCTGTCCTTCACGCCGTAGCGCAGATACAGCCGGCTGCTGGCCTCGGAGCGCCAGAGCAGATCGGGGGCGCCGTCGGCATCGTGGTCGCCGACCGAGACCAGGTCCCGTTCCAGCCAGGCCGTCGCGGAGATCTTGGTGACCTTGAGGAAGGTGGCCCCGGTGTAGCCGTCGAAGGCCCACAGCTCACCGCCGGTGGCCGTGGCGAACAGATCGATCCGGCCGTCGAGGTCGTAGTCGCCCACCATCAGCTGGTTCAGGGTCGCCGGGTCCGGTGAGCCGGTGGGCAGCCGTACGGTCATCCGCCCGGCGATGTCGACACTGCCGTAGCCGTCGCCGGGGTAGACATAGAGCTTGCCGTCGGGCATCCGGGCGAAGACATCGCCGACGCCGTCGCCGCCGAGGGCGTCACCGCCGTGGGTGATCAGCGCGGGCTTGCCGTCGGCGCCCTTCCAGTAGCCCGGCAGATGGGCCTCGCCGTCCTCGTCGGGGTCGGCCAGCAGCCCGGTGCCGTTGTCGTGGGCGGCGGAGAGGGAGGCGTGCAGATCGCCGGTGAGGGTGGAGGCGTGCATCCGCAGATCGCCGTCCGCGTTGATGACCAGGACGTCCGGGATGGCGTCCCCGGTCAGGTCGCCCGGCCCGTCGGCCTTGTCGCGCGGGGTGACGTAGAAGAGGTACTTGGTGCCGAGCGAGGGGTTGCCGCCGCTGTCCTTGGCCCGGACGTACAGGACGTTGGGCCCGGCCATCGGCGGGGACAGGGACTTGGTGAGGGAGGCGCCGGCGGTGACGTTCTGGCCCTCGCCGTAGCTGGTGGTGTTGAAGGACCACTCGAAGCGGGTGACGTCCAGGTCGTCGTCCGGTGCGAAGGTGAAGGAGCCGGACGTGCCGAACTTGACCTTGGACCAGATCGTGCCGTCGTCGTCGGCCTTCGGGAAGTCGACGGGGGAGGTCACGATCGGCTCGTTCGGCGCGTCGCTGTCGAAGATGAACCGGCACACCCCTGGGCTGGCCGTCGGGGAGTACGCCGAGGCGGCCCCGCTGTGGTCGATCGCCCGGACCCGCCAGGAGTAGGTCCAGCCGTTGGTGAACTCCGCCTTGTTGATCTCCACCGATGCCTTGCCGGTACTGGTCACCGCCACATTCCGGTCGAGGATCTTGTCGGTGGCACCGGTGCGCCACAGCTCGAAGTCCAGATACCTCAGGTCCTGCCGGACGGAGGTGTCGTCCGGGTCGGAGGAGGCCGCCGAGAGGATCACATTGCGCTTGCCGATGTGGAGGTAGGGGGAGGTCCGGTCGCAGGTGCTGCCGGGGCTCATCGTCACCGAGCTGGGGGTCTTCGGCTTGCGGTTGTAGGTCAGGTCCAGCCGGGGCGCGCTCTCGCGTTCCGCCTGGAACTTCTTCCACGAGTACGCCGAGTCCTCGGTGGTGGCGCGCAGCCCGATGGTCATCGAGGACCAGCCGCCGTCGGCCGCGTCCTGGGCGACCGCCTTGGCGTCGTAGGTGACATAGGAGTCGGGGCAGCTGGAGTTCCAGCCGTGGGCGAAGGACTTGGTGCCGATCTCCGTCTTCCAGTCCGGCTGGTTGTTCCAGGTGGTCTTGGAGGAGATGCCCCCCGTCAGCCACACCTGCATCTCCCGCGCGCTGCACGACCAGGCGTAGGTCTCGCGCAGCCGGATGGTGGCGGAGGAGATATGGGCGCCCTTGATGTTCGCCGCCCAGACGATGTTGAAGAAGGAGCGGGACAGCCCCCAGGTCGTCGACTCGAAGCCGACCCGGGCCTCCGTGGTGCCGGAGTTGTAGTTGGTGCCGTCGTAGAAGCTGGAGCTGGGGTACTTCTTGTACGCGGTCGTCCAGTGCTTGGTCTTGCCGTAGATCGTGGGGTCGATGAAGACCGGGTAGACGGTGCCGGTGTCCGACAGCAGTTCCGCGTCCGGGACGACGGTCAGTGCGGTGGAGGTGGTGCCGGGCGCGGTGAGCGCGGCACCGGCCACGGCCATATGGGTGCCGGGGTCGGGTCCGGCGAGCCCGGGGAGCGCGAACACCTCGGCGTCGGTCAGGGCAGCCCGCCGGACGTCGGCGTCGGCATCGGCATCGGCGCTCTCGCGGTACGGGGCCGTCCGTACGAGGCCGTCTCCGGTGCCGTCTCCCCGGTGGGTGGCGGGATCGGCGCCGTCCGTGGCCGGTTCGGTGGTCTCGGGGGCGGGGCCGGGGTCCTCGGCGGGCGGGGGAGCCGGGGTGGCCTCCTCCGTCGGGGCCGCGCTGTCCGAACCGGTGTCGGGGGCGGCGGTCTCCTCGCCGACCGGTGCGCCGGGCTCCTCGGAGTAGGAGGGGGCGGGCTCGGTGGGCTCCTCGGTGGGCTCGGGGTCGGGGCCCTCGGTGACGGCGTACTCGCCCGCCGAGTCCCACATGTAGGGCGTGGGGGAGACGGCGATCTCCCCGCCGTCCCGGTCGCGGCCGGTGACGACCTTGGTGACCGGGTCCAGATGGAAGGTCAGATCGGGCGAGGACAGCCCGTAGGACAGCGAGTCGAGCGCGGGGTTCGCCGCCGCGGCGGCGCTGTGCACCACGAGGACCTGGCTGAAGCCGCTGTCCTGGGCGGTCAGCAGCAGATCGACCCCGTCGAGCACATCCCGGTACAGCGCGCTGGAGCCGCTGATCACCGGGCTGGGCAGGGCACCCGGCCAGCTCAGCGTCACCTCGTGCCCCTCGCTGGTGAGCGTGGCCAACTCGCTGTACGGGGTGGTCTCGTCGGCGATCCGCAGGGTCCGGCCGCTCTTCGTGGTGGTGAACACCGCCGGTTCGGCCCGGGTGGTGGTGCCGCCGGGGGTGCGGGCGTCGCCGCTGCCGCCCGCCGAGAACACCACGGGGTCGCCCACCGCCCGTGCCGCCCAGCCCTCGTCGGTGCGGGTGAGCCGGGTGTCGAGGGGCTTCCAGGCGCCGTTCACCTTGGCCCGGACGGGCGCGGCGTAGGCGACCAGTTCGAAGCTGCCGTCGGGGCGGGCGTAGGTGGTGGACGTCTCGTCGCGCAGCGCGGTCACCTCGACGCGCTCGCCGGTGGAGACGGCACGGGTCCGGGCTGCCTCCTCGTCGAGCGTGGCGGCGGCCTGCTTCGGCCGGGCGGTGCCGGGGGAGGCGGCGGAGCCGGGGGGATCGCCGCCGTCGAGCAGCGGCACGGTGAGCAGACCGAGGCCGAGCGCGCCGGCGATGACGGCGGCCACCCCCGCTCGGCCCCGCCCGGACGCGGGCAGGCCGAAGCGACGACGTTCCATGGGCTTTTCGTCCCCTCCCCCTGAAGCTCCGGAAAGCCCGGAACTCTTCAGCACTCTGTGTCGCTTTTCCGGCGCGCAGCAGGCGACCGGGAAAGCGAGCACAGAGCATGGCTGATGGCAGGGAATTGCGCTACAGCCCCTCTGCCTTTGTCCTTCCTTGACCTCGGACCGGGAGCGGACGGCGTCGTTCGTACGTCTTCAAGGGTGAGGCGAGCTGCTGCTTCGCGCTCCGGGGTGTTCTGCGCCAAATCGCCACAACCCCAGCACATATGACGGTCCTTTACATCCCCATTGGGATGATCTTGCCGTAAAAGGAAATGATTCAGCAGCCTTTGATAAACCTGTGGGAATTTATCTCGTGATCCATTTCACACCTGTTGACTTTCCGTGAATGGGTGATTCACCATTCGTGATCTCAAGTGAAGGAACTGTGTCCGCGGGGGCTGCCGCTGTGTGGGGATCACTTTCTTGGAGCGGCAGACGCGGACACGCGCTGTCGAACGCCGACCGCAGGGTCCGGACCCGGCTGCGCACCGCCGTGGTCGGCGCGGTCTTCGTCGCCCTGGTGGCCGGCGTCGCACCCGCCGCCGTGGCGGTACCGCCGAAGGACGACCGCAGCGGCGTCGACCTGGTCGATCTGCCCGTCCCCGAGGACGCCGACGGCGCCGACGGCGGTGAACTGGCCGAGCTGACGACCAGTGAGGCCGAGCAGCCCGCGGAGTACGAGCCCACCCAGGTCACCGCCCCCGAGGGCGGCACCGTCGCCAAGGACCTCACCGGCCTCACCCCCGGCGAGCTGATCCCGATCAGCAGCGCCGACGGCACCACCGTCCTGCCCGTCGAGATCGGCGCCCCCGAGGACGCCCAGCCGGCCCAGGCCACCGCCCTGGAGGGCAACTGGCAGGTCGCCCTCGCCGATCAGAGCGAACTCGCCACCACCAGCATCGAGGGCGTCGCCCTCACGGTCACCCCGCCCGCCACCGCCACCGGCGACGCGGTCATCGCCCTCGACTACTCCGACTTCTCCGACCTGTACGGCGCCAACTGGGCCGACCGGCTGTCGTTCGTGCAGTACCCGGCGTGCTTCCTGACCACCCCGGACACCGAGGGCTGCTCCGAGCCCACCGAGGTCAACACCGACAACGTCGTGGAGCAGACCGGCACCGACACCGACGGCAAGCCGGTCTACGAGCGCAGGATCCTCGCCGAGGTCGACGCCGAGGCACTCGCCGCCGGCGGCACCACCACCGTCACCCCCGCCGCCACCGGCTCCGAGGGTTCCGTCACCGACGCGCTGTACCGCGGCCCCGGGAACCCGGGCGGCCCCCGTCTCGCCTCCCTCGCGCAGGCGGCAGCCGCGGGCTCCGGCTCCTCCGTGCTGCTCGCCACCGACTCCGGCGCCGGCTCCAAGGGCGACTTCGGCGCCACCCCGCTGGTCAGCGCGGGCACCTGGTCCGCGGGCGGCAACGCCGGCTCCTTCAACTACACCTACCCGCTCCAGGTCCCGGAGGTCCCCGGCGGCCCGGCGCCCTCGGTGTCGTTCGGCTACAACTCCCAGTCCGTGGACGGCCGTACCTCGGCCTCCAACAACCAGCCCTCCTGGATCGGCGACGGCTGGGAGTACAACCCGGGCTCCATCACCCGGACGTACACCTCCTGCCGCGACGACCAGGCGGGCACCCACAACAACACCAAGAAGACCACCGATCTGTGCTGGGGCTCCTACAACGCCACCCTCACCCTGGGCGGCGCCACCACGGACCTGGTCCTCCCCGACACCGCGACCTCCGCCTACGGCGACAAGTGGGTCACCGCCAACGGCGACGGCTCACGCGTCGAACTGCTGAAGTACACCGGCTTCGGCAACGGCGACGCCGACGGCGAGTACTGGCGCGTCACCACCAGGGACGGCACCCAGTACTGGTTCGGCCGGCATCTGCTGCCCGGCTTCGGCACCGGCGACCCGGCGACCAACTCCGTCCTCAGCGTGCCCGTCGCCGGCAACCAGCCCGGCGAGCCGTGCTACCAGGCCGACGACTTCGCGGGCTCCTTCTGCTCCCAGGCATGGCGCTGGAATCTCGACTACGTCGTCGACGCCAACGGCAACGCCATGTCTCTGTACTGGACGAAGGAGAAGAACCACTACGCGAAGAACAACAAGTACAAGACCCCGGTCTCCTACGACCGCGGCGGCTACCTCCGGCGCATCGAATACGGCCTGACCAGCGCCGACCTCTACGCCCCGCCCATCGCCAGGGTCTCCTTCGACACCGACGAGCGCTGCTTCAAGGAAGGCGACCTCGTCTGCACGGCGGAGGGCGACAGCAACGACAACTTCACCTCCGGCGAGTTCGCCAAGAACCGCATCTGGTACGACACCCCGGCCGATCTGTACTGCGCCTCCGGCAAGGAGTGCTACGTCCCCGTCCCCACCTTCTGGTCCCGCAAGCGCCTGGCCCAGGTGACCACCTGGACCCAGCGCACCGAAGGCACCACGGACCTGTCCAAGGTGGACAGCTGGACCCTCCAGCAGTCCCTGCCCGCCGACCTCACCGACGAGGGCACGGCCCTGTGGCTGGAGTCCGTCACCCGCACCGGCTACGCCCCCGACGGCGAACCGCAGGCCCTCAACCCGGTGCAGTTCCTCGCCAACAGCCAGTCGATGCCCAACCGGTACAAGCGCGGTACCGGTGACCCGAACCCGGCCTTCGACCGGCTGCGCATCCAGCGGGTGGTGAGCGAGTACGGCGGCGAGACCCTCGTCACCTACGAGACCGACGACTGCCGGCCCGGCGGGCAGTTCCCGCAGCCGGAGGACAACACCACCCTGTGCTTCCCGGTGTACTGGCACACCGACCCCGATGTCGAGAAGATCGACTGGTTCCACAAATACCGGGTCGCCTCGGTCCAGGAAATGCCCGCCCTCACCGGCGTGCCCCCCGTCACCACCTCCTACGAGTATCTCGGCGGCGGGGCCTGGGCGCTGAACCAGGCGGAGTTCTCCAAGAAGAAGACCCGCACCTACGACCAGTGGCGCGGCTACGCCCGGGTCCGCACCGTCACCGGCGAGGATCTGTCCACCCCCTATGTCTCCACCGCCCGGGGCATGACGGAGACCCGCTACTTCCGGGGGATGCACGGCGATCCCCTGCCCGGCGGCAGCACCCGCTCGGTCTCCGTCGTCGACTCCACCGGCGCCGCCATCGCCACCGACCGCAAGCAGTACGCGGGCCGGGTCGCGGAGACCCTGACCTACGCGAAGAACGGCGGCGACCTGCTGACCCGCAGCATCGACTACCCGAGGTCGATCCTGCTGGCCAGCCGCGACCGCACCGGCGGCATCCCGGCCCTGGAGGCGCACCGGGTCCTGGACAGCCAGAGCCTGACCTCCACCCGCTCCTCCGGCACCGGCGACGACACCCGCACCTGGCGCTCGCTGAAGACCGTCCACACCTACGACGACACCTACGGCCTCCCCACCCAGGTCGAGGACCAGGGCGACGCGGGGAAGACCGGCGACGAGACCTGCACGGTCCTCACCTACCTCCACAACACCGCCAAGCACCTCATCGGCCTCCCCGCACAGACCCTCACCACCGCCGGGACCTGCGCGGACGCGGCCACCGCCACCGCCGCCGACTGGATCGACGGCTCCCGCGTCGGCTACGACGGCACCACCGCGTTCAGCGCGACGGCCGCCCCCGCCTCCCCCAACCCCACCATCACCTGGGCCGTCAACGGCACCGGCGGCGGCTGGACCAGGGACGGCGAGGTCGCCTACGACTCCTACGGCCGCACCACGTCCACCAAGGACGCCGACGGCAACCCCTCCACCACCACCTACCGCCCGAGCCAGGGCCAGGTCCACGAGATCGAGACCGCCAACGCCCTCGGCCACAGCGAGGTCAGCAAGCTGGAACCGGGCCGCGGGGTGGCCCTCTCCGAGCGGGACACCAACGGCCGCACCACCACCTTCGGCTACGACGCGCTCGGCCGCTCCACCGAGGTGTGGGCCCCGGGCCGCGCGACCTCCCAGTCCCCCTCGGCCAAGTTCAGCTACCGCACCACCATCGGCCAGCCCGTCTCGATCACCACCGAGGCCCTCACCCACGAGGGCGGCTACGACACCTCCACCGTCATCTACGACGGACTCGGCCGCGAACGCCAGAAACAGGAACCGGCGGTCGGCGGCGGCCGACTGATCACCGACACCCTCTACAGCGCCAACGGCACCATCCAGCAGACCAACAACGGCTACTACGCCGAGGGCGACCCCTCGATCGAGCTGTTCGACCTGGCCTCCGACTACCAGGTCCCCAACGCCACCCTCTACTCCTACGACGGCGCAGGCCGCACCCTCTCGGAGACCCCCTACCTCAACGGCCAGGCCGTCCCCGCCAAGGCGACCCGCTACGAGTACCGCTACGACCACTCCACGGTGATCCCGCCGCAGGGCGCCGCCGCCCAGCGCACCTGGTCCGACGCCCAGGGCCGCACGGTCCGCGTCGACACCTTCACCGACGCCCTGCGCTCCGCGTACCGCGCGACCACCTACACCTATGACGCGCGCGGCGACCAGGTCGAGGCCAAGGACTCCGAGGGCAACCGCTGGACCTGGACGTACGACGCCCGGGGCCGCGAGACCGAATCGGTCGACCCGGACGCCGGCACCACCACCACGACCTACGACACCCTGGACCGCCCGGTCCTGGTCACCTCCGAGACCGCGACCGTCCACACCGCGTACGACGACCTCTCCCGCCCCACCGAACAGCGCCTCGGCTCCGCCACCGGAACCCTGCTGGCCAAGACCGAGTACGACACCCTGATCGGCGGCGCCGGCCTGCCCACCGCGCAGACCCGCTACACCGGCGGCCAGCCCTACACCACCGCGGTCACCGGATACACCACCGACTACCAGCCGACCGGCCAGAAGATCAGCATCCCCGAGTCGGTCGCCCTCCAGCACGACCTGGCACCGGAGTACGCCTACAGCTTCGAATACTCGGCGCTGGGCCGTCTGGAGGCGGTCAACCTCCCCTCCGTCGGCACCCTGCCCGCCGAGAAACTGGTCATCCGCTACAACGAGGACGGCCTGCCGGTCTCCACCTCCGGCCTCGCCTGGTACACCTCCCAGACCTCCTACTCCCCCTACGGCCAGGTGCTGCGCACGGTCAGCGGCGAGAACCCCAACCGGGTCTGGACGACCAACCTGTTCGACGAGGCCACGGGTGAGCTGAAGCAGAGCATCGTCGACCGCCAGTCGACCAGCGACACCACCGGCGTCACCGGCAACCGCGTCAACTCCCGCACCTACGGCTACGACCCGGCCGGCAATGTCACCTCCATCGCCGACCTCTCCAACTCGGTCACCGACCGCCAGTGCTTCGGCTACGACGCCCTCGGCCAGCTCACCGACGCCTGGACCGCGCCGTCGTCCTGCACCGCCACCGGCAAGACCCACGCGGCGCCGAAGTACGCCGACGGCACCACCAATGTCACCGCCGCCAACAGCGGCTACTGGCAGAGCTACTCCTACGACGCCCTCGGCAACCGCGAGAAGCTGATCCAGCACGACCCGGGCCTGAACGCGGCCAAGGACGCGACGACCACGTACGCCTACGGCAAGACGGACGGCACCCAGCCCCACACCCTCACCGGCACGTCCAAGACGTACACCGCGGACTCCGGAGCGCAGGTCACCAAGGCGACGACCCTCACCTACGACGACGCCGGCAACACGGCCACCCGTACCGCCGACGGCTCCGAGCAGGCGCTGACCTGGACCTGGGACGGCCAGGTCGAGTCCGTCACCGGCTTCGGCGAGAACGGCTCCGGCGCCTGGCTGGGCCTGGCGAACAAATGCCTGGACCTCACCTCGTCCCTCACCACCCCCGGCACCCCCCTCCAGCTCTACACCTGCAACGGCTCCAAGGCGCAGAAGTACCGCATCGACCCGGCGTCCTCCGCCGACCCCTCCACCGGCACCCTGAAGATCCTCGGCAAGTGCGCGCAGCCCAAGGACGGCGGCACGGCCAACGGCACCCCGGTGGTGATCGCCGACTGCACGGGAGCGGCCCCCCAGCAGTGGAAGGCCGACCCCACCGGCAACAAACTCCGCCACATCGCCTCCAACAAGTGCCTGGACGTCCCCGGCGCCAACTCCACCGACAGCACCGACCTCCAGCTCTACACCTGCGACACGAACGGCCTCGCCCAGTCCTGGGTCCCCGACAAGGCCACGACCTACGTCTACGGCGGCGACGGCAGCCGTCTGATGACCCTCTCAGCCACCGAGAGCACCCTGCATCTCGGCGAGTCGACGATCTCCGTCAACGCGGCCGGCGGCCCCGCCTACACCGAGCGCTACTACTCCCAGCCCGGCGCCCCCACGGTCATGCGCCACGCCCAGGGCTCGGCGGCGGCGGAACTCTCGGCCCAGATCACCGACCAGAACGGCACGGCGTACGCCAATGTCGCCCTGGCCGCGGGCAACCGGGTCAAGTTCTCCAAGACGGACGCGTTCGGCGTGGAACGCGCCGAATCCTCCACCTGGCGCTCCCACCAGGGCTACATCGGCGGCACGGAGGACACGACCGCGGGCCTGATCCACCTGGGCGCCCGCCTCTACGACCCCACGACGGGCCGCTTCCTCTCCCCCGACCCGGTCCTGGACCTGGCGGACCCGGTCCAGATGAACGGGTATGTGTACTGCGAGAACAACCCGGTGACGTTCTCGGATCCGACGGGGTTGATGTCGTCGGCGGATGGGGCCGGTGGCGGGGGCGGCGGCAACTCGATGAGTTCGGAGGAGGCGTGGGCGCACGGTCAGCTGAACATGACCCTGACCGATATCGTCCTGGCGCACGGATGGGCCGCGCTGAGCGAGTTCTTCGACCTCGGTGAGGTGGTGAGCTGCTTCACCCGGGGCGACCTGTGGGCCTGCGGCAAGGTGCTGATCGGCGCACTGCCGTGGACCAGGCTCGGCAAGATCCCCGGAGTGCTGAAGGCGGCGAACAACATCGCCAACGCGATCCAGGCATGGATGAAGGCCAAGGAGAAGGCCCGCAAGATCATCGAGGCGGCCAAGAAGGCTCGCGAAGCGGCGCGCAAGGCGAAGGAAGCGAAGCGCAAGGCGGCGGAACGCGCCGCCCAGCTGAAGAAGAAGGCCCAGCAGGCCGCGACGCGCCAGGCGAAGAAGGCGGTGGAGAAGACCGGAAACGCGGTCCAGAAAACGAAGAAGGCCGACGCGAAGAAGGCGGAGTCCAAGCCTCAGCAGGCGAAGGCGAAACCGGAGAAGTCGTCCGGGGGCGGCAACGAACGCTGCGATGACAGCAACAGCTTCGTCCCCGGCACCCAGGTCCTCATGGCCGACGGCACCACCAAGCCCATCGACCAGGTGAAGAACGGCGACAAGGTCCTCGCCACGGACCCGGAAACCGGCGAGACGGCCGTGGAGACGGTCACCGCACAGATCCAGGGCAAGGGCGCCAAGAACCTGGTCAAGCTGACGATCGCGGTGACCGACACCCAGACCTCCGAGGTCACGGCGACGGACGGCCACCCGTTCTGGGTCCCGGAACTGGGCGAGTGGATCGACGCGACGGACCTGACCTCAGGCCAGTGGCTGCGCACCAGCGCCGGCACGTATGTCCAGATCACGGCAGTGGAACGGTGGACGGCGGCGGACGCCACGGTCCACAACCTGACGGTCAGTGATCTGCATACGTACTATGTGGTGGCGGGCGTTGCCCCGGTACTCGTGCATAACTGTGGTGAGTCCGAGGAGGCTGCCCCTGCGGAGGCTGCCTCTGAGGGGCCGCAAAGTCTCTACCACTACACGAATGAAGCGGGGCATGACGGAATCCTTTCGAGTGGCGAGATGAGACCTTCCCTGAAGGCAAACAACCCGAAGGATGCTCGCTATGGAGATGGCCAGTATCTGACGGATATCCGGCCCGGGACGAAGACGCTCGGACAGCTCTCGGCAGCATTCTTGCGTGTCCCATGGGCTGGACGTAAGTTCACTCACTACATCGAAATTGACGTCAGAGGGCTAGACGTAGTGGAAGGGAGGCCAGGAGTGTTCGTGATCCTAAACAGCGGGTCACTTGATCTAACCGGCCGCATCCTCAACTCTGGAAGGAACTAGAGGTGAGGTACGTCAAGGTCGCATGGGTTCACGACTTCGCTGATGATCCTGTGCTCTATCTCAGTGAACTCGGCGACGACGGATATGAGAATCGGAAGGTGCAGTTCTATCGGGACGGCCGATCCGAATGGGCGGACGAGGGTTTCGAAACCGCAACTGTTGGTCTGTCGGAAGTTCCTTTTCCGCCATTGGAGGAAATTTCCAGCCAACCGGAGTTCATTGTCCAAGCCATCACTCCGGAAGAGTTCGAGCGTGCTTGGAACGAGGCACACGCGGACTTCTGACGTACCGTCCACGGCCACACCCTGCGTCGCTGTCGGCGGCTATTGGAGCACTTGAGTATCGGATCGCCAGGGTGATGGATTTCGAGGCGAGGTATCCTGATTACTTACGACCATTCGAGGCTCGGGCTGGTGCCTTCGGAGGAGGGGGGATATTAAATCCTGGCTCGTGGCCTTGTGGCGGGAAGGGCATGCGTCGAGCTTGAAAGCTGAGGAATTTATCGCCGAGTTCGGAGGGTTGGTGGTCCAACCTGTAAATCGAACAGGGCTGAATTTTTCCAATGACTAGCCGTTCGACTTTGATCCGATTTCGGCTGGCGCAGATCGGCATTTGGTGTGCCGTTACTCGGAGTCCGGGGGTGAATCCATGGCCTTGATAGCAGTGAGCACGAAGAATGAAAGCGAGAGCGTATGATGCGGCTGGGGCGATCCGGGGCGGCAGTGATACTGGGTGTGTTGTTGTCGGGGTGCACCGCAACGGGCGGAGGCGGCGGAGGTGCAGATGAGCTGCTCAAGCCAATGCCTCACGGAAGCGCCACGATCGATAGCCGAGGGCTACGAGGGGCGTCATTGATGTCCAACGAGGTAGGCGGATTCACTGTTTCTGACGTGGATGGCCAGACGGACGTGGTGGTCGAGCAGGATGTTTGTGCCCCCTTGGCTGAGGCGTTGTCGGGCGACATCATCGCCAAGCCGACGTCTACGGAGATCCGGGAAGCCTCCGGCGAAAGCGTCACCGTGACTCTCTTGCTCGCCCAGTACGGCGACGGCAAGGCATCCCCCGCCCTCGACACCCTCGCCACCTCCACCAACACCTGCGCCGACGGTTTCACCGCCACCGTCGACGGCAAGCCCCACCACTTCACCCAGATCACCCCCGAACTCGCCCCCGAAGGCGCCGACCAGGCCATGGCGCTCGGCGCCCAAGTCGAGCGGGACGGGACGAAGACCCCCGTCAAGGTCGTCGTCCTCCGCAAGGGCGACACCGTCGCCTACCTCAGCGCCGTCCCCGACGGCCGCACTCCCGACGGCTTCGCCGTACCCCCCGCCCTCATCGGCGCCCAGCTCGCCAAGCTGGCCCAGTGAAAGCACCCAACGAAAACCCCGGCTGACGGCAAGTCGGCCGACCAGCAGATCCACAGAAAGCGAACACCGCACCCCATGCACAGACCCGGCATACGCCACCGCCACCCCCGTACCACCCTCGCCGCCGCCACCGCCCTTCTCTCCCTCACCCTCCTCACCGCCTGCGGCGGCTCCGGCGGCTCCGGTTCCGGTGATGCCGAGGGGAAGGACGGGGACGGCACCGCCACCCCCACGACCGCCGCCGTAGTCGAAGAGGCGACCCCCCTCACCCCCGCCGAACTGGAGACGGCCTCCCTCACCAAGGCCGACCTCGACAACTACGAGGTCGCCGAGGCACCGGAGTCGGACGTCTCCGCCGCCGAGGCCGCGAAGGTCACCGGTGAGGACTGCGCCCCCGCCGGCCGCACCATCGCCGGCGCCGCCCTCGGCACGGCGGACGCCACCACCCACCGCCGGTTCACCGGCGGCGCCGCCGACGCCTCCGACTATCTGAACATCAACACCGGCATGGTCACCCTCGCCTCCTACCCCTCCGCCGCCGACGCCGCAGCCGCGCTGAAGACGCTCGGCGATGCCGTCACCGCCTGCGCGGACGGCTTCGAGTGGACCATCGGCGGCGAGAAGCTGACCGCCACCGAGGTCACCGAGGACACCGCCCCCGACGCGGGCGACGAGGCCGTCGCGTTCACCGTCGTCAGCCCGGTCGAGGGCGTCGACGCCCCCTGGAAGGGGCTCGTCTTCCGCGAGGGAGCCACCCTCGCCCACTACAGCCTGGTCAACGCCGCCGCGGTCGACTCCGGCAAGGACGCTCCCTTCCCCGCCGTCCTCGTCACCGCCCAGGCGGACAAGCTGCGCGGCTGAGCCGCACCGCTGCCCAGCTTCCTCCCCCTCCCCTCCCCTCTCCAACAAAATCAACAACACCTCATGGTGTTCTTTGTTTGATTGTGGTGAAGTGACCTTGGTGGCAGCAGTCGGCGGGCAGGGCGCCCCAGGGCCCCGCCCGCCGACTGACCGAGGAGCGCAAGGGGAGCCCGTCCGTGAAGAAGACCTCGACCCGGCTGGCCGACGGTCGTGAGCTGATCTACTACGACCTCGGCGACACCGGCACACGGAACGCGCCCGACCGGCGTCCCCTGGAGCCCACGGTCACCTCCTCCGAGGTCCGCCGCGACCCGCTGCTCGGCGACGCCGTGGCCATCGCCTCCCACCGCCAGGGCCGTACCTACCACCCGCCCCCCGACCAGTGCCCCCTCTGCCCCACCCGGGGCGACCGGCTCACCGAGATCCCGGACTCGTCGTACGACGTGGCCGTCTTCCAGAACCGGTTCCCCTCCCTCGCCGGGGAGGCCGGGCGCTGCGAGGTGGTCTGCTTCACCTCCGACCACGACAGTTCGTTCGCCGGGCTCGGCCGCGACCACGCGCGCCTCGTCCTCGACGCCTGGACCGACCGCACCGCCGAGCTGTCCCAACTCCCCTCCGTCCGGCAGGTGTTCTGCTTCGAGAACCGCGGCGCCGAGATCGGCGTCACCCTCCAGCACCCGCACGGCCAGATCTACGCCTACCCCTTCGTCACCCCCCGCACCGCCCTGATGCTCCGCCAACTCGCCGCGCACCGCCGGGCGAGCGGCGGCGGAAACCTCTTCGACGCCGTCCTCGCCCGTGAACTCGCCGCCGAGCGGGTAGTCCTCACGGGTGAACACTGGGCGGCCTTCGTCCCCTACGCCGCCCACTGGCCGTACGAGGTCCACCTGTACCCGCGCCGCCGGGTGCCCGATCTGCTCGCCCTGGACGAGGACGCGCGCACAGAGTTCCCCCAGATCTATCTGGAACTCTTGCGTCGGTTCGACCGGATCTTCGGGGACGGTGAGCCGCCGACGCCCTACATCGCGGCCTGGCACCAGGCCCCGTCCGGGTCGCCGGCGGACTTCGACGGCGTCAGCCGTGACGACTTCGCGCTGCATCTGGAGCTTTTCACCATCCGCCGGACGTCCGGCAAGCTGAAGTACCTCGCGGGCTCCGAATCCGGTATGAGCGTGTTCATCAACGATGTGCCGCCGGAGCGCGCGGCCCAGCGACTGCGAGAGGTAGCGAGTTCATGAAGCACCTGAAGTACCTGGTGACGGGCGGGGCGGGGTACGTCGGGAGCGTGGTCGCCCAGCATCTGCTGGAGGCCGGGCACGAGGTCACCGTCCTCGACAACCTCTCCACCGGTTTCCGCGAGGGCGTCCCCGCGGGCGCCGCCTTCATCGAGGGCGACCTCCGCGACGCCGCGAAGCACCTCGACGCCTCCTACGCGGCTGTCCTCCATTTCGCCGCGTTCTCCCAGGTCGGCGAGTCGGTCGCGCACCCCGAGAAGTACTGGGACAACAACGTCGGCGGCACCATGGCCCTGCTCGCCGCCATGCGCGACAGCGGCATCGGCACCCTCGTCTTCTCCTCCACCGCCGCCACCTACGGCGAACCCGAGCAGATCCCCATCCCCGAGTCCGCCCCCACCCGCCCCACCAACCCCTACGGCGCCTCCAAACTCGCCGTCGACCACATGATCACCGGCGAGGCCACCGCCCACGGCCTGGCCGCCGTCTCCCTGCGCTACTTCAATGTCGCGGGCGCGTACGGCGCCTGCGGCGAGCGCCACGACCCCGAGTCGCACCTCATCCCCCTCGTCCTCCAGGTCGCCCAGGGCCGCCGCCCGTCCATCTCGGTCTACGGCGACGGCTACCCCACCCCCGACGGCACCTGCGTCCGCGACTACATCCATGTCGCCGACCTCGCCGACGCCCATCTCCTCGCCCTCACCGCCGCCCGCCCCGGCGAGCACCTCATCTGCAACCTCGGCAACGGCGAGGGCTTCTCCGTCCGCGAGGTCATCGAGACCGTCCGGCGCGTCACCGGCCGTCCGATCCCCGAGACCGCGGCCCCGCGCCGCGGCGGCGACCCGGCCGTCCTCGTCGCCTCCGCCGCCACCGCCCGCGAGCGGCTCGGCTGGCACCCCTCCCGCCCCGACCTCGCGGCCATCGTCACCGACGCCTGGCAGTTCGCCCAGCACCTCGCAGAGAAGCGGTAGACCGATGGACACGGAACTTCAGCCGGCCCTGGACACCCAGGTCACCCGCGCCTTCGAGGATCTCTACGGCACCTCCCCCGACGGCGTCTGGGCCGCCCCCGGCCGCGTCAACCTCATAGGCGAGCACACCGACTACAACGACGGCTTCGTGATGCCCTTCGCGCTGCCGCACACCACCGTCGCCGCCGTCGCCCGCCGCACCGACGGCCGCCTCCGGCTGCACTCCGCCGACCTCGAAGCGGGCGGCGGCACGGGCATCGTCGAACTGCACCTCGACGCCCTCGCCCCCGGCACCGACCGCGACTGGACCGCGTACCCCGCCGGGGTCGTCTGGGCGCTGCGCGAGGCCGGGCACCCGGTGACCGGCGCCGACATCCATCTCGCCTCGACGGTCCCCACCGGCGCCGGGCTCTCCTCCTCGGCGGCCCTGGAGGTGGTCGTCGCCCTCGCCCTCAGCGACCTCCACGCCCTCGGCATCCCGCGCTGGAAGCTGGCCCGGCTGTGCCAGCGCGCCGAGAACGTCTATGTCGGCGCCCCCACCGGGATCATGGACCAGACCGCGTCCGCCTGCTGCGAGGCCGGACACGCCCTGTTCCTCGACACCCGCGACCTCTCCACCCGGCAGATCCCCCTCGACCTCGCCGCCGAGGGACTGCGCCTGCTGGTGGTCGACACCCGCGTCAAACACGCCCACAGCGACGGCGAGTACGGCAGGCGCCGCGCGGGCTGCGAGAAGGGCGCGGCCCTGCTGGGCGTCGACGCCCTCCGGGACATCGGGTACGACGGCCTGGACGAGGCCCTCGCCGCGCTCGGCGACGAGGAGGAGGTACGCCGGCTGGTACGGCACGTCGTCACCGAGGACCAGCGCGTCGAACGCGTCGTCACCCTCCTCGAAGCGGGCCGCACCCGGGAGATCGGCCCCGTCCTCACCGAGGGCCACGCCTCGCTCCGCGACGACTTCCGTGTCTCCTGCCCCGAACTGGACACGGTCGTGGACACCGCCCTCACCGCCGGCGCCCTCGGCGCCCGCATGACCGGCGGCGGCTTCGGCGGCTCGGCGATCGTCCTGACGGACGCGACCGAGGTCGACCCCGTCACCCAGGCGGTGACGGCAGCCTTCGCGGCGGCGGGCTTCACACCCCCGAGAACCTTCGAGGCGGTACCGGGGGAGGGGGCGCGAAGGGCTTTCTAGGGGCGCTGAGGGTACCCCTCACAACCGCTTCGTCAGCGTGTACTCCGTGACCCCCGGCGGATAGTCGGGGATCACGCACACCACCTCGTACCCCCGCTTCCGATAGAACTCCGGTGCCTGGAAGTCCCACGTCTCCAGCCGCACCGACCCGCACCCCCGCTCATCGCGCGCGATCCGCTCGGCCTCCGCCAGCAGCGCCCCGCCCAGCCCCGCGCCGCGCACCCGCTCGTCCACCCACAGCGTCGACACATGCAGCCAGCCCGCCCAGGTGTGCCCGGCCAGCCCGCCCGCGAGGGCGTCCGTGTCGTCCAGCGCCCACAACTGGAGCGGAGCCTCCCGGTCCCGCCCGGTGGCGCGCAGGGCGCGCAGTTCGGGCGAGGCCGCGGTGTTGGCGGCGCGCAGCCCCGCCCCGAGCTGGGCCCGCCGGGCCGGGTCGACTTCCGCAACAAGACGAAACATGCGGCACACGATAGGCGTGCCGGGCAGGCCCGTTCTGCAAATAGGCGTCCGCTTCCGCAAATACGCTTCCGCCGCCCGCGCCCGCCCGTACCCTGAGGAACAGTGCCGGTGGGGGCCGGCGCGGATCAGGGGGCGAGACCAAAGTCGGGTACGACGCCCGATCGGGGGGTAGCAGTCTCTGCACGGCGGCGGCCGCGCGGCTCTGGCATCTCTCCGGGCGTCGTACCCGCGTCGGTCGTCGTACTCCGGACCAGTGGGGGTTGTCAGTGGTTCGCATCCGAGTACTGGTCGTCGACGACCATCGAATCTTCGCCGAGTCGCTCGCCGCGGCGCTCGCGGCCGAGCCCGACGTGGATGTCTCCGCGGCCGGGAGCGGCCCGGCGGCGCTGCGCAGCCTGGAGCGCGCGGTGGCCGAGGGCCGCCGCTACGACGTGCTGCTGGTGGACGCCGATCTCGGTGTCGCCCCGCCCGGGATACGCCCGGCGGTGCAGGAGGTCGGCGAGGACGGGCTGGTGGACGGGATCTCGCTGGTCGCGGGGGTCCGTTCGGCGCAGCCCGGCGTCCGGATCGTGGTCCTCGCCGAGAAGGACGATCCACGGCGGGCGGCGCTCGCGCTCCAGGCCGGGGCGTCCGGCTGGGTGGCGAAGGACTGCTCGCTGTCCCGGCTGCTGACGGTGATCCGGGGGGTGCTGCGCGACGAGACGCATCTGCCGCCCGCGCTGCTGACCGGGGTGCTGCGGGAGCTGACGGCGGCCCGCAAGCACCGTACGGAGAGTGAACGCCTGGTGGAGTCGCTCACTCCGCGTGAGCGGGAGGTGCTGCGCTGCATGGTGGCGGGGCTGGGCCGCAAGGCGGTGGCGGAGCGGCTGTTCCTCTCGCCGCACACGGTCCGCACCCATATGCAGAACGTGCTGGGCAAGCTGGGAGTGCACTCGACGCTGGCGGCCGTGGCCCTCGCCCGGCGGGCCGGGGTGGGGCCGGTGGATCTAACCGGGGATGTTGTCGAACGGGGCGGTCAGCTGGCGTAGCAGCGCGGCGAGTTCGCCGCGCTGGGCGCGGGACAGCTCGGCGAGGATCGCCCGCTCCTGGTCGAGGAGTCCGGCGAGAGCCTGGTCGGCGCGGTCGCGCCCCTCGTCGGTGAGCCGGACGAGGACGCCCCGGCGGTCGCTGGGGTCGGGCAGCCGTTCGACCAGGCCCTTCTTGGCGAGCCGGTCGATCCGGTTGGTCATCGTCCCGGACGTGACCAGCGTCTGGGTGAGCAACTGACCGGGGGAGAGCTGGTACGGGGTGCCCGCGCGGCGCAGCGCGGTGAGCACGTCGAACTCCCAGGGCTCCAGGCTGTGCTCGGCGAAGGCCAGCCGGCGCGCGCGGTCCAGATGCCGGGCGAGCCTGCTCACCCGGCTGAGTACTTCCAGCGGCTCCACATCGAGGTCCGGACGCTCCCGGCGCCACGCTGCGACCAGCCGATCGACCTCGTCCTCCATGACGATCAGTGTAGTGGTTGTGTCGACATGAAGTCTCTTGACATCAAGATACTTTCCGGTTCACTGTGGGAAGGGGAAAGAGACGCCCCCACCCCCCGCCCGAGGAGACCCCACCATGACCACCCCCGTGTGGGACCCCGTCCAGTACCTGCGGCACGCCGGGCTCCGCGCCCGCCCCTTCGCCGATCTGCTGGCCCATGTACCGGACCTCCCCGCCGAGCGGCCCCGGATCGCCGATCTGGGCTGCGGCCCCGGCACGGTCACCGTCGCCCTCGCCGAGCGCTGGCCCACCGCGCACATCACCGGGTACGACAACGCGCCGGAGATGCTGGCCGGGGCGGAGACCTACGCCGGGCCGACGCCGGGCGGCGGAACCCTCGACTTCGCGGCGGCCGACGCCCGCACCTGGACCCCGGACGAGACCCACGACCTGATCATCAGCAACGCCACGCTGCAATGGGTGCCGGGGCACCCGGACCGTTTCTCCGACTGGATCGCGGCGCTGGCCCCCGGCGGCACCTTCGCCTTCCAGGTCCCCGGCAACTACGACGCCCCGAGCCACCGCATCCTGCGCGAACTGGCCGGGGCCGATCCCCGGCTCGCCGGCACCCTGCGCCACGAGGACGCGGTCCGCACCCCCGCCGAGTACCACGAGGCCCTCACGTCCCTCGGCTGCGAGGCGGACGTCTGGGAGACCACGTACATCCATCTCCTGACGGGGGAGGACGCGGTGCTGGACTGGGTGAAGGGCACCGCCCTGCGCCCGGTCCTGACGGCCCTGTCCGGCGACCCGGGGGCCCGGGACGCCTTCCTCACGGCCTATCGCGCGCGGCTCCGCGAGGCGTACCCCGCCACCCCGCACGGCACCCCGTTCCCGTTCCGGCGGATCTTCGCGGTGGCGTCGGTGCGGGGGTGAGGGGTGCCGGGCGTGAGGGTTCAGGCCGTGCGGCCCAGGTGGGTGATGAGGATGTGGATGACGTCGTCGTCGATGACGTACAGGACGCGGTAGTCGCCGACGCGGAGGCGGCGGATGTCCACGCCGTAGGCGACGGAGTCGGCGGGGCGGGGGGCGTCGGCGAGTGCGTCGACGGCCTCGTAGACGGCGGTGAGACCGACGGGGTCTTCCTTCAGGAACCGTGTGGCCTGATCTGTGGCGCTCGCTTCCCAGATGATGCGGTAGGTCATGGGCGCAGCCCCAGGATGCGTCCGACCTCCTCGTGCGGAATGCCCGGCCCGAGCGTCCCCGCGAGCTTGCGCCGCTGATAGTCCGCCACCGCCAGTGCGTCCTCAAGATCCTCTATTACCTGTGGAGAGACGATCAGCGCCGCCACATGGCCGTGGTCGGTGATCGCGATGGTCTCCCGGCTGTGCGCAGCACGCCGCACCAGATCGCCGAGCTGGGCACGGGCCGCACTGATCGTGATCTCAGTCATGCGCACATGATTGCACAAGGTGAAGGTTGTTTACGTTTGGATGGTTGAGTGGAGAACCGTGCCCGGTCAGTTCTTCCGATGGCCTATCAGCCGAGGCTTCGGCTCCAGGCCGTCCAGGCCGTGCCAGGCCAGGTTCACCAGATGGGCCGCGACCTCCGCCTTCTTCGGCTTGCGGACCTCCAGCCACCACTGGCCGGTCAGGGCGACCATGCCGACCAGGGCCTGCGCGTAGAGGGGGGCGAGCTTGGGGTCGAAGCCTCGGCTCTTGAACTCCTTGCCGAGGATGTCCTCGACCTGCGTGGCGATGTCGGAGATGAGGGAGGCGAAGGAGCCGGTCGACTGGGGGATGGGGGAGTCCCGGACCAGGATGCGGAAGCCGTCCGTGTACTCCTCGATGTAGTCGAGGAGGGCGAACGCCGCCTCTTCCAGCAGCTCACGCGGGTGCCCGGCGGTCAGGGAGCCGGTCACGCCCTCCAGCAGCCGGCGCATCTCGCGGTCGACGACCACCGCGTAGAGCCCCTCCTTGCCGCCGAAGTGCTCGTACACCACCGGCTTGGACACCCCGGCCTTCGCCGCGATCTCCTCCACCGATGTGCCCTCGAACCCCTTCGCGGCGAACAGCGTGCGACCGATCTCCAGCAGTTGCTGGCGCCGCTCCGCACCGGTCATCCGGGTGCGGCGGACGCGCCGCGGCTTGTCATTGCTGGGGGTACTGGAGTCGGTCGCCACGCTGTCAATCATGCAGCCTCGGCGGGGTCTTTCCGCTGCCGGGAGCCGTCCAGGGCCTGGTTGCGCCGGGAATCGATACGCGAGCGTGACGGCCAGCGCACGTCATGGGCCCAGCCCGCCAGCTCGAACCAGCGGATCAGCCGGGCGGAGGAGTCGATCTGGCCGCGCTCCACACCGTGCCGCGCGGAGGTCGGGTCGGCGTGGTGCAGGTTGTGCCAGGACTCGCCGCAGGACAGCACCGCCAGCCACCACACATTGCCCGAGCGGTCCCGCGACTTGAACGGCCGCTTGCCCACCGCGTGGCAGATCGAGTTGATCGACCAGGTGACGTGGTGGAGCAGGGCCACCCGGACGAGGGATCCCCAGAAGAATCCGGTGAAGGCGCCCCACCAGGACATCGTCACCAGACCGCCGATCAGCGCGGGGAGGGCGAGGGAGACGCCGGTCCAGACGATGAACTGGCGGGAGATCGCGCGCAGCGCCGGGTCCTTGATCAGATCCGGGGCGTACTTCTCCTGCGGGGTGCGCTCCTCGTCGAACATCCATCCGATGTGGGCCCACCACAGGCCCTTCATCAGGGCGGGCACGGTCTCCCCGTAGCGCCACGGCGAGTGCGGGTCGCCCTCCGCGTCGGAGAACTGGTGGTGCTTGCGGTGGTCGGCGACCCAGCGCACCAGCGGCCCCTCGACCGCCATCGACCCGGCGATGGCCAGCGCGATCTTCAGCGGGCGGTTGGCCTTGAAGGAGCTGTGGGTGAAGTGGCGGTGGTAACCGATGGTGATGCCGTGGCAGCCCAGGAAGTAGAAGAAGACCATCAGAGCGAGGTCCAGCCAGCTCACCCCCCAGCCCCACACCAGCGGCACCGCCGTGATCAGCGCGAGAAAGGGGACGACGATGAACAGCAGCAGGGCGAACTGCTCAAGAGAACCCTTGCGGTCGCCGCCCAGCGTGGCGGACTGCGGTGGCTCCCCGGTCGCCTGGGCGGACGGTTGCGTGGTCTGGTCGATCACATCGGAGCTCGTGGTCATGGCGCGTCCCCTGGGGGGTCGTGGGTTGGGGGTACGGGTACCGGGATACCGGAACGGGGGAAACACCTGGACAGAGGCTTCCCTACGGTTCCGTAACCTACGGCGTCGTAAGTATGTCAGCGCGTAGCCCGGCGGCAAGAGCCCGACAGCCTGCGCGTCCCGCCCGACACCTATCCTTGGGGGTGGTCGGACAGCGCGGTCCGCTCTTTCTTCTGCCCGGAAGCCCGGCCCGTAAGCGGTCCCGCCGCGCCACGGACCACGGCCTCCTCCGACACGAGCCCCGAACTCATCAGCCGAGCCTCCCCACTGCAAGGAGCCGCACCTGTGAGCAGTGCCGACGACCAGACCACGACGACCACCGGCAGTGAACTGCGCGCCGACATCCGCCGGCTGGGCGACCTCCTGGGCGAGACCCTGGTCCGCCAGGAAGGCCCCGAACTGCTGGAACTCGTCGAGAAGGTCCGCCGTCTCACCCGCGAGGACGGCGAGGCCGCCGCCGAGCTGCTGCGCGGAACCGAGCTGGAGACCGCCGCCAAGCTGGTCCGCGCGTTCTCCACCTACTTCCACCTGGCCAATGTCACCGAACAGGTGCACCGGGGCCGGGAACTGCGCGCCAGGCGCGCCGCCGAGGGCGGACTTCTCGCCCGTACGGCCGACCGGCTGAAGGACGCCGACCCCGAGCACCTGCGCCAGACCGTCCGCCATCTCAGCGTCCGCCCGGTCTTCACCGCCCACCCCACCGAGGCCGCCCGCCGCTCCGTCCTCAACAAGCTCCGCCGGATCGCGGCCCTGCTGGACACCCCGGTCATCGAGTCCGACCGGCGCCGCCACGACACCCGGCTCGCCGAGAACATCGACCTGGTGTGGCAGACCGACGAGCTGCGGGTCGTCCGCCCCGAGCCCGCCGACGAGGCCCGCAACGCCATCTACTACCTCGACGAACTCCACGCCAACGCCGTGGGGGACGTCCTGGAGGACCTCACCGCCGAGCTGGAGCGGGTCGGCGTCGAGCTGCCCGCCGATGTCCGCCCGCTCACCTTCGGCACCTGGATCGGCGGCGACCGCGACGGCAACCCCAATGTCACCCCCCAGGTCACCTGGGACGTGCTGATCCTCCAGCACGAGCACGGCATCAACGACGCCCTGGAGATGATCGACGAGCTGCGCGGCTTCCTCTCCAACTCCATCCGCTACACCGGGGCCACCGAGGAACTCCTCGCCTCCCTCCAGGCCGATCTGGAGCGGCTGCCCGAGATCAGCCCGCGCTACAAGCGGCTCAACGCCGAGGAGCCCTACCGGCTCAAGGCCACCTGCGTCCGCCAGAAGCTGGTCAACACCAAGCACCGCCTCGCCACCGGCACCCCGCACGAACCGGGCCGCGACTACCTCGGCACCACCGAGCTGCTGCACGATCTGACCCTGATCCAGACCTCGCTGCGCGAGCACCGGGGCGCCCTGTTCGCCGACGGCCGGATGAACCGCACCATCCGCACCCTGGCCGCCTTCGGCCTCCAGCTCGCCACCATGGACGTCCGCGAGCACGCCGACGCCCACCACCACGCCCTCGGCCAGCTGTTCGACCGGCTCGGCGAGGAGTCCTGGCGCTACACCGACATGCCCCGCGAGTACCGGACGAAGCTGCTGGCCAAGGAGCTGCGCTCACGCCGCCCGCTGGCGCCCAGCCCGGCGCCGGTGGACGCGGCCGGGGCCAAGACGCTCGGGGTGTTCCAGACCGTCAAGCGGGCCCTTGAGGTGTTCGGGCCCGAGGTCGTGGAGTCGTACATCATCTCGATGTGCCAGGGCGCGGACGATGTGTTCGCCGCGGCCGTGCTCGCCCGGGAGGCCGGGCTGGTCGATCTGCACGCCGGGTGGGCGAAGGTCGGCATCGTCCCGCTCCTGGAGACCACCGACGAGCTGAAGGCCGCCGACTCCATCCTGGAGGACATGCTCTCCGACCCCTCCTACCGGCGCCTCGTCGCCCTGCGCGGCGATGTCCAGGAGGTCATGCTCGGCTACTCCGACTCCTCCAAGTTCGGCGGCATCACCACCAGCCAGTGGGAGATCCACCGCGCCCAGCGCCGACTGCGCGATGTCGCCCACCGCTACGGGGTACGGCTCAGGCTGTTCCACGGCCGGGGCGGCACCGTCGGCCGGGGCGGCGGCCCCACCCATGACGCCATCCTCGCCCAGCCCTGGGGCACCCTGGAGGGCGAGATCAAGGTCACCGAGCAGGGCGAGGTCATCTCCGACAAGTACCTCATCCCCTCCCTGGCCAGGGAGAACCTGGAGCTGACCGTCGCCGCCACGCTCCAGGCGTCCGCCCTGCACACCGCCCCCCGCCAGTCGGTGGAGGCGCTGGCCCGCTGGGACGCGGCGATGGACGTGGTCAGCGACGCCGCCGAGGCCACCTACCGCCGGCTGGTGGACGACCCGGACCTCCCGGCGTACTTCTTCGCCTCCACCCCCGTCGACCAGCTCGCCGACCTCCACCTCGGCTCGCGCCCCTCGCGCCGTCCGGACTCCGGCGCGGGTCTGGACGGACTGCGGGCGATCCCCTGGGTGTTCGGCTGGACCCAGTCCCGGCAGATCGTCCCCGGCTGGTTCGGGGTCGGCTCCGGGCTGCGGGCCCTGCGCGAGGCGGGCCTGGACACCGTCCTGGACGAGATGTACGGACAGTGGCACTTCTTCCGGAACTTCATCTCCAATGTCGAGATGACCCTCGCCAAGACCGATCTGCGGATCGCCGGGCACTATGTGGACACCCTCGTCCCCGACGAGCTGAAGCATGTCTTCACCACCATCCGCGCCGAGCACGCGCTCACCGTCGCGGAGATCCTGAAGATCACCGGTGAGGACGATCTGCTGAACGCCCAGCCCGTCCTGAAGCAGACGTTCACCATCCGGGACGCCTACCTGGACCCGATCTCCTACCTCCAGGTGGCCCTGCTCAAGCGCCAGCGCGACGCGGCGGCGAACGGCACCGACCCCGACCCGCTCCTCGCCCGCGCCCTGCTCCTCACGGTCAACGGCGTCGCGGCGGGCCTGCGCAACACGGGCTGACCGGGAACGAAGGCAGGGGCCGGCGCGGTCAGACGGCGAAGAACGCCGCCGTCAGCAGCACCGCGCCGGCCCCGGCCAGCACCGCCGCGAGCCGCGTCCGCCGCAGCCCCCCGGCCACCACCACCGACGCCAGCAGCAGCGCACCGCCCAGCGGCACCCACGCGTACAGCACCCCACCGGGCCCCGACCGCACCGCCTCGGCCCCGCCCGGCTTCATCACCACCGTGTACGTCCGCCCCTCGACGACGGCCACGGTGTCCTCCAGTACGACGCCGTCCCGCGCCTTCGACCCCGACGACAGCGGCGCGTACGCCCCCGTACAGACCCCGTCGGCGCAGCGCGCGATCTCGACGGTGCCGCTCTCCCGCCCCTTGGTGAGCATCACGTACTGCGCGGAACCCCAGGACGCCCACACCCCGGCGATCAGGATCAGCGCGGCGACCGTACCCATCGCCGCGAACCGCCCGAACCGCAGCGCGGCGCCCGCACCCTGACTGGAGACGACGGCAGAAGGCATGGCGGCGATCCTTGGCCATGACCCCACGCCCGGTCAACTCACGCTGGGCGCATGTCAGGAGTTGTACGTACTCTGCGCCCGCTCCAGCCCCTCCGCGAGCAGTGCCTCCACGGAATCCGCCGCCCGGTCCACGAAGTAGTCGAGCTCCTTGCGCTCGCCGCCGGAGAAATCCTTCAGCACGAAATCCGCGACCTGCATCCGCCCCGGCGGGCGGCCGATCCCGAACCGCACCCGGTGGTAGTCCGGCCCCATCGCCTTCGTCATCGACTTCAGCCCGTTGTGCCCGTTGTCCCCGCCGCCCAGCTTCAGCCGCAGGGTGCCGTAGTCGATGTCCAGTTCGTCATGGATGGCGACCACATGGTCCAGCGGCACCTTGTAGAAGTCCCGCAGCGCGTTCACCGGCCCACCGGACAGATTCATGTACGACATCGGCTTGGCGAGGACGATACGACGGCTCGCGGGGCCGGGCGGCCCGATCCGGCCCTCCACGATCTGCGCCTGCGCCTTCCCCGCCCGCTTGAACTTCCCGCCGATGCGCCCGGCCAGCAGATCGGCCACCATGAACCCCACGTTGTGCCGGTTCATCGCGTACTCGGGCCCGGGATTGCCCAGCCCCACGACCAGCCAGGGGGCGTCGGCGCCGCTCGTCACGTCCATCTCTCCCTCGTCTGCCTCGTACACCTCGAACGAGATCCAGCCGCCGCCCCGGCTGAGGGGCGGCGGCTGGAAAGGTACCGTTACCGGCCGGGTGCGATCACGCCTCGGCGACGGCCTCGCCCTCGCCGGACTCGCCCTCCGGCGCCTCCTCGGCCTGCGCGGCCAGCACCTGGAGGACCACCGTGTCCGCCTCGACGGCCAGGGTGACGCCCTTGGGCAGGGTGATGTCCTTGGCGAGCACGGAGGCACCGGCCTCCAGGCCCTCGACGGAGACGCTGACGCTCTCGGGGATGTGGGTGGCCTCGGCCTCGACCGGCAGCGCGTTCAGCACGTGCTCCAGCAGGTTGCCGCCCGGGGCCAGCTCGCCCTCGGTCTGGACCGGGATGTCGACGGTGACCTTCTCGCCGCGCTTGACCAGCAGCAGGTCGACATGCTCCAGGTAGCCCTTGATGGCGTCGCGCTGCACGGCCTTCGGGATGGCCAGCTCGGTGGACTTGCCGTCGATGTCCAGGGCGATCAGGACGTTCGGGGTGCGCAGCGCGAGCTGCAGCTCGTGGCCCGGGAGGGTCAGGTGCACGGGGTCGGTGCCGTGCCCGTAGAGCACGACGGGGACCTTGCTGTCACGGCGGACGCGGCGGGCGGCGCCCTTGCCGAACTCGGTGCGGGTCTCGGCGGCGAGCTTGACCTCGGCCATGGGGATCACTCCTCGTAGAGGTGGGTCGGACGGGTCACCCGGCCACGAACGGCCTGCTACGAAGAGCGCGTCGATAACGGACAGCCCACCGCCTCCAGCGGAAGCGGCACGGCCTCCCTCGCCGAGCAACTGCATCAGCGTACTCGGCGGGGGAGGCCGTAGAAAAATCGATCAAGCGGAGTGCGGGACCGAGGGGGTCAGTGCTCGTCGAACAGGCTCGTCACCGAGCCGTCCTCGAACACCTCGCGCACCGCGCTGGCGATGGTCGGCGCGATGGACAGCACCGTGATCTTGTCGAGGTCCAGCTCGCCCGGCGTCGGCAGGGTGTTGGTGAAGACGAACTCGCTCACCTTGGAGTTCTTCAGGCGGTCCGCGGCGGGACCGGAGAGCACCCCGTGGGTGGCGGTCACGATGACGTCCTCCGCCCCGTGCGCGTACAGCGCGTCGGCGGCGGCGCAGATCGTGCCACCGGTGTCGATCATGTCGTCCACCAGGACGCAGACCCGGCCGCGGACCTCGCCGACCACCTCGTGGACGGTGACCTGGTTGGCGACGTCCTTGTCGCGGCGCTTGTGGACGATCGCCAGCGGGGCGCCGAGCCGGTCGCACCAGCGGTCGGCGACCCGGACCCGGCCGGCGTCCGGGGAGACCACCGTCAGCTTCTCGCGGTCCACCTTGGCGCCGACGTAGTCCGCCAGCAGGGGGAGCGCGAAGAGGTGGTCGACCGGGCCGTCGAAGAAGCCCTGGATCTGGTCGGTGTGGAGGTCGATGGCGAGGATGCGGTCCGCGCCGGCCGTCTTCATCAGATCGGCGATCAGGCGGGCCGAGATGGGCTCCCGGCCGCGGTGCTTCTTGTCCTGGCGGGCGTAGCCGTAGAACGGCACGATGACCGTGATGGAGCGGGCCGACGCGCGCTTGAGCGCGTCGATCATGATCAGCTGCTCCATGACCCACTTGTTGATCGGCGCGGTGTGGCTCTGGATCAGGAAGCAGTCCGCGCCACGCGCCGATTCCTGGTACCGCACATAGATCTCACCGTTGGCGAAGTCGAACGCCTTGGTCGGAACGACCCCGACACCCAGCTGTTGGGCGACCTCCTCGGCAAGCTCGGGGTGGGCGCGGCCGGAGAAGAACATCAATTTCTTCTCGCCGGTCGTCTTGATCCCGGTCACAGCACTGTCTCCTCAGAGGTGTCTCAGCTGGAAGTGGACACGGCGTCTCAGCTGGGCGTGAGACGTCGTCTCAGCTGGTGGGGTGCGGGTGGGCACTTATCACGGTACGCCGTGTTTGGAGCATCGGTTTCCGGTCAGCCCTCGCCGCCCGGCTCCCGAGAGGCCGCCTCGGCCGCCTTCGCCGACGCGCTGCCCGGACGCTTACGGGCCACCCAGCCCTCGATATTGCGCTGCTGACCACGGGCCACGGCCAGCGAACCGGGCGGCACGTCCCGGGTGATCACGGAGCCGGCGGCGGTGTAGGCGCCGTCCCCGACCGTGACAGGCGCCACAAACATGTTGTCCGAACCCGTCTTGCAGTGTGAGCCGACGGTCGTGTGGTGCTTGTGCTCGCCGTCGTAGTTCACGAACACGCTGGCGGCGCCGATGTTGCTGTACTCGCCGATCGTCGCGTCCCCGACATAGGACAGATGCGGGACCTTGGTCCCCTCCCCGACCGACGCGTTCTTGGTCTCGACATACGTCCCGATCTTCGCTTTCGCGCCCAGCCGGGTCCCCGGCCGCAGATAGGCGTACGGGCCCACGCTCGCCGCCTCCCCGACCTCGGCGCCGTCGGCGACGGTGTTGTCGACGCGGGCCCCGGCGCCGACCCGGGTGTCGGTCAGCCGGCTGTTGGGGCCGACCTCCGCGCCCTGGCCGATATGCGTCGTCCCGTGCAGCAGGGTGTTGGGGTGGACCAGGGCATCCTGGCCGAAAGTCACCGTCACATCGACCCAGGTGGACGCCGGGTCCACCACGGTCACCCCGGCGAGCATGGCGGCGGTCAGCACCCGCTCGTTCAGGATCCGGCGGGCCTCGGCCAGCTGCACCCGGTTGTTGATCCCGGCGATCTCCCGGTGGTCCCCGGCGACCGACGCCCCCACCCGGTGCCCGGCCTCGCGCAGGATCCCCAGGACATCGGTGAGGTACTCCTCGCCCTGGCTGTTGTCGGTACGGACCTTGCCGAGCGCGTCCGCGAGCAGCGGCCCGTCGAAGGCGAAGACGCCGGAGTTGATCTCCCGGACGGCCCGCTGGGAGTCGGAGGCGTCCTTGTGCTCCACGATCGCGGTCACCGCGCCGGAGGCCGCGTCCCGCACGATCCGGCCGTACCCGGTGGCGTCCGGCACCTCGGCGGTCAGCACCGTCACCGCGTTGCCGTCCTCGGCGTGGGTGCGGGCGAGGGCCTCCAGCGTGGCCCCGGTCAGCAGCGGCGTGTCCCCGCACACCACGACCACCGTGCCGTGGACGACCCCGCCCAGCTCCTCCAGGCCCATCCGGACCGCGTGCCCGGTGCCGTTCTGCTCGGCCTGCACGGCGGTGCGCACCCGCGGGGCGATCCGCCCGAGATGCCCGGTGACCTGCTCCCGGGCGTGGCCCACGACCACCACCAGCCGCTCCGGCGCCAACTCGTCCGCGGCGGCCAGCACATGGCCGACCAGACTGCGCCCGCAGATCTCGTGCAGGACCTTGGGTGTGGCCGACTTCATACGGGTGCCCTCACCCGCTGCGAGGACGACGACGGCTGCCGGGCGAATGGCGCTCACGGGATGCCCTTCGGCTGTGGAAAAGGGTGTGGACATCCGCAGAATACCGGGGTCACCCGGCCCGGACATGAGAGTGGGCCCTGACGGTGCTGTTGCGGTCAGGGCCCGGACGCGAGCGGAAGCGGAACACCGCGGTGACGTCCTGTCGGCTCCCGGAGAAGGATTCGAACCCTCATTCAACGGACCAAAACCGTTTGTCCTGCCCTTAGACGATCCGGGATGGCACGCGCTCCGCGTCCGACGACATCGGGACGAGTCGTTGATCGGCTTCGCGCACGGACACCACTATGCCGTACCCGAAGCCTCCGGTGCGACGGTACAAGTCAGGACGGTTCGGTCGCCGGGTGATCACACAGGGTGCTGTGAGGCGGTCGTCGAAAGTCATCGAAACTCATCGGAAATCGGGGCGGGTGCGCCCGTAGGCTGGAGGCATGACCATGACGGGGGAAGAGACCGGGGAGGCCGGGGAGGTCCACGCCAGGGCCTCGGCCGGGGCTGCCGGGGCAGCCGGAGGGCTGTGGTGGTGGACCCGGCGGCGGGGCGCGGTGTTCGACGGCGTGCTCGCCGTCCTCTCCGCGCTGGAGTGCGCGGCGGAGGGCATCCCCTTCGCGCGCGACGCGGGGATCCCGATCGCCGCGGGGGTCGTCTTCGGCCTGGTGGCCGGGGCGACGCTGCTGCTGCGGCGGCGCTGGCCCATCGCCGTCGTGCTGGTCGCCATCGCGATCACCCCGGCCCAGATGGGCTTCCTGCTGGGCCTGGTCGGCCTCTACACCCTCGCCGCGTCCGAGCTGCCGCGCCGGATCATCGGCTCCTTGGCGTGCATGTCCCTGGTGGGCACCGCGATCGTCACTTTCGTGCGGGTCCGCCAGGACGTACGGACCGGGACCATGGACCTGGGTGACTGGTTCGTCCCCTTCGCGTCCATCGCCACCGCGGTCGGGCTGACCCTGCCGCCCGTCCTGCTCGGGCTGTACGTCGGCGCCAGGCGCCGGCTGATGGAGAGCCTGCGCGAGCGCGCGGACAGCCTGGAGCGGGAGCTCCAGCTGCTCGCCGAGCGCGCCGAGGAGCGCGCCGAGTGGGCGCGCGGCGAGGAACGCACCCGGATCGCCCGCGAGATGCACGACGTCGTCGCGCACCGGGTGAGCCTGATGGTGGTGCACGCGGCGGCCCTCCAGGCGGTGGCCCGCAAGGACCCCGAGAAAGCGGTGAAGAACGCGGCGCTGGTCGGCGACATGGGCCGCCAGGCGCTGACCGAGCTGCGTGAGATGCTCGGCGTGCTGCGCAGCGGCGAGGGCGGCTCCACGGCGGGTGGCACCGGGGGCTCCACGGCGGGCCGTACGGGTGCGTCGGTGCCGCCGCTCGCGGCCGTCGGGGTCGCCGCCGCTGCCGCCGCGACCCGCGCCGCGAGGGAGGGCGCGGCCGAGGGACCGGCGCTGGCCGCGCTGGACGAGCTGGTCGGGCAGTCGGCGGCGGCCGGGATGGTCGTGGCGCTCTCCATCGAGGGCGAGGTACGGGCGTACGCCCGGGAGATCGAGCAGACCGCGTACCGGGTGGTGCAGGAGGCGCTGACCAACGTCCACAAGCACGCGGCCGGGGCGAAGACCCATGTCCGGCTCGCGCACCGGGCGGCCGAGATCGCCATGCAGGTGGAGAACGAGCCCCCGCCCGAGGTACCGGCGGTGTCCCTGGTCCGGCTCCCGTCGGGCGGCAACGGGCTGGTGGGGATGAAGGAACGGGTCGTCGGACTGGGCGGGGTGTTCGTGTCGGGGCCGACGGATGCCGGGGGGTTCCGGGTTTCGGCGGTGATTCCGGCGGTGTGAGGGGGGCCGCTCCGGGGGGCGAGGGGTGGGGTTTGGGGTGTGTCGTGGGGTGTGGGGGTGCGTTGTGGGGGCTCGGGGGCCGGGGGCGTTGTGGCATCGCCCGGCCTGTGCTTCTGCTCGCTGCCGTCCGGCTTGCTGCCGGGTCACTGGCGTCCGGCCTGGTCTGGTGGTAGCTGCGCTGCCTCGGACCACTCCGGTAGCTGGGGCAGGGGTGGGCAGTGCCCGGCGTCGTCCCCGGGGCGCCGCCCCCGGTTGGAGGCCGGGGGCGGTTCAGAGGGGCTGGGGTTCGGGGCCGGGGTGCCCCGGAGGGGTCAGGCGGTGGGGTTCGGTGCCGGTGACCAGGGTGGTCAGGGCGTGGTCCATGGTCTGGCCCAGGTACCAGTCGCCGGTGTGGTCGAGGGCGTAGACCCTGCCCTCCGTGTCGATGGCCAGGAGTGCCTGGGAGTGCGGTTCGGCGCCCAGGGGGCTGACCTCGGTGTCCAGGGCGCGGCCGAGGTCGGCGAGGGTGCGGGCCAGATGCAGCCCGTGCAGCGGGTCGATGTGCAGGTCGACGGGGGCGATCCGGCGTCCCGGCCCGGTCGGCGCGATGCGCAGCCCGCCGAACTCCGCCCAGGCCTCGACCGCCGCCGGGAAGACGGCGTGGGTGTGGCCCGCGGGCGAGGTGTGCTCGCGCAGGGTGTCGGCCCAGATCTCGGCCTGCTTGATGTCCCAGCGACCCGGCACCCAGCCGGCGGCGCGCAGCGCGGCGTCGACGGGGACCGGGAAGCGGGTGGTGGAGGTGCGGTCGGGGTGCATCTGGCCCTTGTTCTTCGGTTTCTTCGGTTTCTTCGGTCGGCGGGGGCGTGTTGACGGGTGGACGCCCGGTGGGCGTCGGATCAGGTGTGCTGGTCCGTCGGGTCGACCACCCGGACGCCGAAGTGGGCGGTGAGGGCGGCGCAGGCCTGGCAGGGGTCGGCGAAGCTGCCGTGCAGCGGATCGCCGTCCTCCCGGATCCGGCGGGCGGTGAGCTTGGCGTGCTTGAGCGCCTTGCGGGCCTCGCCGTTGGTCATGGGCTTGCGCGCGGCGCGCTTGCTGCGGCCGGAGTCGGCGGTGGTGATGTGCCGGGAGATCAGGATCGTCTCCGCGCAGCGACCGGTGAACCGGTCCCGCTGGGCGCTCGGCAGCGAGTCCAGGAAGTCCTGCACCAGCGGGTGCAGCGACGGCGGCTGGTCGCCCCGGGCGGCGGTGCCGGTGAGCGTGGCACCGCGCACGGAGAGCGCCGCGGCGACGGTGGGGAGTATGCCGTCCCGGCGGTGGCGCAGGGCCGGGGCGGGCGCCCGCTCGGCGCTGCTCCAGCCCACGCGTGGGTCGCCGCCGGACGGGGCCTGGTGCGCCCCCGTTTGCGTCGCGTTCATGATCGTCATTCCCCTCCGTGCATCCCCCCGGCCGATCCAGAGTGCCAAATGCCGTGGCTGGTGCGGAAGCTGGGGCGGTGCGACACGCCCGTGACCGGGCAGGCTGTGACCAGGGCGTGACGGGTGGTCACGGGGTTCGGCCGGGGTGTACGGGGGTGTGCGCGCGGTGTGACGGGCGCCGCGACCGGCGCCGGTGACCGGTGTTCGGGTTCCGCATAGGCTGTCGGCACGCGACGCGCGGTCGGCGATGAGCGGACGGCGCTCGGTCGACGCGGCCGAACGGTCAACGGCGATCGGCGGCCGGTACGGAGCGGACAACAGACAGCGAGTGACAGTCGGATACGGGGCGTGGTGGGCCGGAGGCGGTCGCCGCTGTCCGTACAGAGCGCCGCAGGGGGCAACCGCCATGACAGCAGGTCGGCTCGGGCTGGGGGCACCTCCCGGCGGCCAGGCCGGGGGACAGGCCGCGCCGCCGAACGCGGCCTATGCCGGGCAGGTCGTGCATTTCCCGGACCCGGTCCGGGCCGCCCGCCATCCCCGGGGGGTACGGGTGGATGAGCACGGCTACCCCGACTTCTCGCCCTACGCCCGCGCCGCCGCGCAGATCGCGGAACCGCCGGACGGCTTCGGTGTCGACGAGCTGCGCCTGACGGACTATGTGTCGGCGAACGCGGCGCAGTCCGCCGCCGGGCACGACCTGTGGGACACCGTGCCGCCGGTCGCCACCCCGCACGGCTGGACCTGGCACCACGTGGTGGGCACCCGGCGGCTGGAGTTGGTCCCCGTCGAGGTCAAGGCGCTGCTGCGGCACCACGGCGGGATCGCCACCTCCACCGTCGACCAGAACAAGCGCGGCACCCGCCCCCTCCAGGAGACCCGGCCCGCCCACTTCCGGCTGCCCAAGTCCGGGGTCGCGGTGACTGAGCAGCAGGTGCTGGGCGTCGAGGAGGACCTCGGGTACCGCCTCCCCGGCGCGTACCGCAGCTTCCTGAAGGCGGCGGGCGGCTGCGCCCCGGTCGGCACCGCGCTGGACGCCGAACTGGGGCTCCTCGTCGACCAGCCGTTCTTCACGGTCCGCGACGAGGCCGCGGTCAACGACCTGGTCTATGTCAACAAATGCCTGCGCGACCATCTCACCAAGGACTACCTCGGGGTGGGTTTCGTACAGGGCGGGCTGCTCGCGGTGAAGGTGAAGGGTGACCGGATCGGCTCGGTCTGGTTCTGCGCCTACGACGACGCGCGCGACACGGATCCGTCCGTACCGCCCGCCGAGCGGGTGGCGCGGCTGCTGCTGCCCTGCGGCGACGACTTCGACGCGTTTCTGTCCCGGCTGGCGGGCTCCCCGCCGGAGCTGGAGACCGTGGCCAACCTGATGGTGGACGGCGGGTTCGCGCAGACGGCGCCGGTCGCGTCCGGGGCGGGGGAGTGAGCTGACGATGGTGACGTTCGCACAGGCGCAGGAGCGCGCCGAGGAGTGGGTCAACGGCGATGTGCCCGCGTACCAGCACCGTGAGGTGCGGGTGCGGGAGTTCGACCTCGGGTTCGTGGTGTGGGCGGAGGACCGCGCGGACGGGCCCCGTTCCGACGGCGGCACCCAGCGGCTGGTCCTCGCCCGCGACAGCGGCGAGGCCACGCTCTGGCCGTCCCTCCCGATCGGCGAGGTCATCCGCCGGTACGAGGAGGAGTACGGGGGTGTCGCCGACGCGGTCCCGGCGCCCGCGCCCGCCGCGGCCCGGATGGACCTCAACCAGACGTCGTTCCTGCTGACTCCTCCGGAGTGGTTGCAGGAGGCGGCGGACAAGCTGGGGATCCCGGACCGGAGAGGGGCCTCCTCCGGAGGGGGGACGGGGTCCGGGTCGGGTTCGGTGTCGGTGTCGGGGGACGGTTCGGGAGGGGCTGCTGCCGAGGGGTCCCGTGCGGTGGGCTCCGCCGGGGGCGGGCTGGCGGAGACGCAGCCCGGGGTGGTGCCGGGCGGCGCGCCCGCCGGGGCGACTCCCTGGGCCGGGACCGACACCAACGCCGACGGTGGCGGCGACGACGGTTCCGTACCGCTGCCCCAGACGGTGTTCGCACCGCCGCTGAGCGGTGCCGACGACGAGGACGCCCCGCCTCCGGTCTCGCCGGAGGCGCAGACCGCGCTGATGTCCGGCGGCAGCCAGTTGCCGAGGACGGTGACCGCGCCGGCGCTGGATGACTCGGTGGGGTCGGGGGTGGCGGGGGTGCCGGGGGTGCCGGGGGTGCCCGGGGTGTCGGGGGGTTCCGGGACGCCGGGTGTGGTGGGTGCGTCGGGTGGGCCAGGTGTCCCGGGTGGACCAGGTGTGCCCGGTGGGCCGGGTGCGGGTGGGGGCCCTGGGGTGCCGGGTGCGCCCGGGGTCGCTCCGGCCGGGGCGGGGGCGCCTGGATCGTACGGGGGCGGGGTCGTGCCGTCGGGTGCTGTGCCGCCGCCCGGGGCTGTTCCGCCGGGTGCTGTGCCGCCGCCCGGGGCCGTTCCGCCGGGTGCTGTGCCGCCGCCTGGGGCCGTGACCCCGGGCTCCGCTCCTCCGGGTGCCGTGCCCCCGGGCGCCGTTCCGCCAGGTCCCGTACCTTCCGGTCACGTGCCTCCCGGTCACGTGCCTCCCGGTCACGTGCCTTCCGGTCCCGTGTCTTCCGTACCCCCCGGAAGTACGCCCCCGCCCGCGCCCACCTACGGGTATCCGCAGGCGCCGCCCGGTACGCCGTCGGTCGGCGTTCCGCATGCGAGTGATATTGCCGATGCCGCCACCAGCAAGGCCGCTCCGCCGCCGCGGCGGGGTGGCCGGGGTGTGACGCCGCCGCCTCCGCCGGGGGCACCGGGTGTGCCCGGTGGGCGTCCGGGGGTCGCGCCGCCCCCTCCGCCGGGGGTGCCGGGCGGACGTCCCGGCGCCGCGCCGCCGCCTCCGCCGGGGGTGCCGGGGGTGCCCGGTGGTTCGTCCGGTGGTGGGTCAGGGGCCTATGTGCCGACGCAGTTGGTTCCGCCGCTGGGGCCGGAGGGGCCGGGCGGGACGCCTCCCGGTGGGATGCATCACGCCCCGACGATGCTGGCCGGCGGTACCGCCGGGGGTGCGCCGCAGGCGCCCGGGGCGCCGGGTGTGCCGGGTGCGTCCGCCGGGGGTGCGCGGGGTGCCGTCCATCATGAGGAGACCGTGCTGTCCGGGCCTCCGGTCAGGGGTGGGCCCGGGGTGCCCCCGCCGCCGCAGGCGCCGGGGATGCCGCCGGGCATGGCGCCGGGGGGCCCGCGGCCGGTGCCGGGGCAGCCGCCCGCGTACGGGTATCCGCAGCAGGGGCAGCCGACGGTCGGGCCCGGCTATCAGGCCGTGCTGCGCTACCGGGCGCAGGACGGGTCCGAGCAGCAGGTGATCCGGCGGTCCGCGCCCGGTACCCCGCACCCGGAGTGGCAGATCTTCCACGAGCTGCGCGGGATGAACGTGCCGCCGGACCAGGTCCTGGAGCTCCACACCGAGCTGGAGTCCTGCGAACTGCCCGGCGCCTACTGCGCGCGGATGATCCGGGAGCAGTGGCCGCAGGCGCGGATCACCAGCATCGCGCCCTACGGCGCCGATCACGCCGGACGGCAGCAGGGGATGCGGCAACTGCTCGCGCACCAGGGCGAGTTGCACCAGGTCGCCGACGGTCCCGCGCGACCGGGGCCGGTGCGCGCGCCGCTGCCGCCGGTGCAGCCCGCGCCGCCGATCCCGCCGGACGGCGTGGCGCAGGAACTGGCGGGGGCGTTCGGGCCGGGGGTGTTCCGGTTCGAGCAGGCGGCGGTGTCCCGGCAGGGGGTGCCGCCGGTCGTGGCGCACACGCTGGTGGTGGCCGGACTGCCGGTCGACATGGGCCCGTTCTTCTGGGCGCAGGCCCAGCCGGGGCGGCCGGTGCCGACGCTGGCGGAGCTGGCGGCCGAGCGCGGGGTGCAGCCGGCGGCGGACGCCGGGTCGTATCTCGTCATGGGCAGCGACTTCGGCAAGGCCCTCTGCGTCCAGTACGGGACGGCGAACATCGTGGCGGTGCCGGTGGAGCCGGGGCCGGGCGGGGCGCCGGTGCCGCCGCAGTTCGTGAACACCGGGCTGCCGGAGTTCGTGCGCTGTCTGGCACTGCTGGGGCGGATGTGGCGGCTGCGGTTCGGGTTGAACCAGGAGCAGGCGGGGCGCTGGACCGTCGACTTCCAGGCGCAGCTCGCCGCGCTCGACCCGGCGGCGCTGGGCTCCCCGGAGAGCTGGTGGTCGGTGCTGCTGGAGCAGATGTGGGACGGGTTGCTTTGATGCCGCGCCGGGGGTAGGGGCGCGGGTTGGGGTTGGGGTTGGGGTTGGTTTGGGTCGGTGTGGTGTGGGGCCGTTCCCGGTGGGATGCGAGGTTGCGTCCGACGGGGGGCGGCCCTTTCCGTTTCCCTGGGGGAGGGGGATGTGCGGGCATATGGGCGCATAGAAGCCATCTTGACGCCCTTCGTAACGTATAAGCGGAGTGTCGCGTTATGAACCTTTCTGTGTGATCCGTCAAGCTGTGCGGCACATCGAACGTGTGCGCACGACTCTGTGCGGTCCGGCGGAGAGGGGTTCAGGATGAACAGCGCATCGGTGTCGCGGCAGGGCTTCGCGACCGTCCGGGGGCGTGGCTACCGCCCCGAGCAGGTCGACGCGTTCACCGAGGAACTCTCGCGCGACCGCGACGCCGCCTGGGAGCGCGCCGCCCGGCTGACCGTGCTGGCCAGGGACATGGAGGCGGAGGCGGACCGGCTGCGCGAGACGCTGGCCGAACTGCCCCCGCAGACCTACGAGACGCTCGGGGAGCGCGCGCGGGAACTGTTCCGGCTCGCGGGCGAGGAGGCGGCGGACGTACGCGACCGTGCGCGGTGCGCGGGACGGGAAGAGGTCGCACAGGCCGAGTCGTACGCCCTGGTGGTGCGCGGGAAGGCGCGGGAGGAGGCGGACGCGCTGATCGCCGAGGCCGAGGAGCAGGCCCGGCAGCGGCTGACCGCCGCCCGCGAGGACGCCGACGAGGTACGGATCGGCGCCCGGCGCGCGGTCAAGGAGGGGCGCGGCGAGGCCCTTTCGGCGCTGCGCGAGGTACGGCAGCGGACCGCCGGGTTGCTGACCGGGCAGCAGCAGGAGCACGCCGAGCGCTGGACGGCGGCGGAGCGGGAGGCGGTCGCGTCTGCGGCGGCCACGGAGGCGCACCTCGCGGAACGGATCGCCCGCGCGGAGGCCGCGCTGTCCGCGGCGAAGCAGGGGTTCGCGGCGGCGGAGGAATCCGCGCGCCGGGTCCAGGAGGAGGCCGGTGCCCGCGCCGCGGAACTCCTCGCGGACGCGCGCCTGCACGAGGACCGCGTCGCCCGCGAGACGGAACGCGTGCTGTGCGAGCACGGGGAGCGGTGGGACGAGGTACGGGCGCAGATGGACCAGGTGCGGGGCAGCCTGGCGGCGCTGACGGGGGGTTCGGGGGGTGGGCTGGCGGAGAGCCAGACAGGGGGGTTGGCGGAGGGGATCGCGGGGGGCGGCTGGGCTTCGGCGGAGTGACGGAAGGGGTGGTGGCAGCCCTGGTGATCCTCGCGCAGCGTGCGGGCCCCGTCCTTCGGCGGGGGTTCGGTCGCCTGGGCGGGGGCCTCACGTCATGCCTCCCGTCCGGCGAAGCCGGGAAGCTCCGGCCGGGCGCGGTGGCCGGTCCGGCAGCGCGGGCAGCGGCACGGCGGCCAGCGGTCCGAGACCAGCATCAGCGGCCCCGGAACGCCCCGGAACACGCGCCGTACGGTGGGGCCCTTCCGGTTGCCGTCCGGGCCGACCCGGTACGTCTCGATCGTCAGGCGCGAGTCGCCCGACGCGGGCCGGGTGCCGACGTTCACCGGGCCCCGCCCTCGCCGTCGGTGGCGAGCAGGTAAGGGCGGATCGGCGTGGTACTGGCTCCGTCCAGGGGGCCGCGCAGCCCGTACGGCGACCGGGGCGCGCGGGCCTGCGCGGCGGCGCAGGGACGAGACGGGTACAGGCATCGCGCGGGAGCCGTAGAGGCCGGACGGGCACCCGCTCGGCGCTTGCCCTTGCCCGGCAATAAGGCGCTCAGCACCTGTCCCGCGATCGTATGAATAATGCTCACTGTCATCAGCTCCTCTGAGGCTGGTGGCCATGCCCCCGGACCGGTCGCACGGTCGCGGGGGTTCCTTCTGCGCTGATTTCAGAGTGCCGATATGAAAGACCCTTGGCGTTGACAGAAGTGTCAACGCCAAGGGTCTTGACGAGAGTTGCGCGATCCGCTAGACGCCGCACCACAGCGCGTAGTCGCGCAGCTCGTCGCCGGCGCGCTGGCGTGCACGCAGCAGCGTGGCCACCGTCTCGTGTACCGAGTGGTGGTAGCGGGTGAGCTGGGGTGACGCGGTTCGTGCCTCTCGCAGCGAGGCCAGGGCCTCGTCCCGGCGTGCCGTCCAGGTCTCGGCGCGTGCCTTGTCGATCCAGAAATGCGCCGCGCGGGTGGGCGGATAGTCGTCCGGCAACCGCACCGCGGAAGCGACGGCCAGCGCCTCGTCGTGGTCGTCCTGATCGCTCGCGGCGGCGATCTCGTGGAGCCGGACGTTGACCGGGCCGAACGCGAGCGCGTAGTCACGTGTCTCGCCGGTCCGCTCGGCCAGTTCGGCGGCCTGCCCCATCCACTCGGAGGCACCGCCCTGGTCGTTGCCGCGGGCCGACAGGGTCGCCGCCCGGAGCTGGAGCGTGCCGCGCACCGCCCGGGTCGCGCGTGTCCCGTCGTCGTCCAGCTCCCGCAGGGCGTGCCGCATGAGGGAGACGCCCCGGTCCAGTCGGGAGTTGTCGGCGGCCATCTGCGCGCGCTCGTACCGCTCGATGGCCACTTGGCGTGGATCGCCGGACCGCGGAGCGGCCACGGCCATGCGCGCCAACGCCAGTCGGGCGAGGTCCATGTAGCCGAGGCGGTACGCGACGATGGCCGCCGTACGGGCCACTTCTGCCTGGGCCGCGTGCGCACGCTCGCGGTCCCGGCCGGGACGGTCGTGCAGCTGCGTGACCAGGGACAGCTCGGAGATCAGGCCGGGCAGCACTCCGGCGATCTCGGTGAACTCGGCGGCGATACGCCGCGCGTGCAACTGCCTTGCCTCCTGCTCCAGGGCCTCGATGCTGCGCGGTGCCGGGGCGTCCTCCGGCGGCAGGTCCCAGTCGTCGAACGCCGTGCTGATCGGCGTGAGCAGAGCGTCTATCCGCTCCCGCTGGAGTGCCTGGATGTACGGCTGCCCGCGCAGCACCGAGACGCCCACGGAGAGGGCGCGGGCCACGGATGCCAGGACGGACTCGCTCGCCGAGCGTTCGCCGTTCTCGATACGGGAGATGAGGCTCGGTGAGACATGAGCGCGTCGGCCGAGTTCGGTGAGCGAGTAGTCGCGGATCTTGCGGAGTTCCTGGATGCGGGCGCCGATGTGCTCCGGGGTGCCGGAGAAGGTGTCGGGCATGCTGACTCCCCTTGCGATGCTGGCACTTCGCAATGTACTCGCGTCGCGATACGCGCGCGGGCGGTGGCCGACCCCGGCAGAACGACGCAAGCAGGCGGCCGGTGTGGAGGGAGCGAGCATCCTGATGGGCAGGCATGACTACGAGGACGACCCCGACGCCCCGCAGGCGAACAGCCTCGTTCCGGCCGCCTCGGCCGTCGTCGTGGACGACAGCGGCCGAGTGCTGTTGCAGCGGCGGACCCTGATGCCCGCCCTGCGCTGACCTTCGGCGAACCGCCGGCCGACAGCCTCCCCCCTGTGTACGGGCGTATGGGAAACGGCCCGAGGGAGCACGCGGCAGCGCCGGCGCTCGACCCTCATACGGCGGGGGTGGAGTCGCGTACCCGAAGAGGGAAACGGAGTGGCCGGTTGGGGAGCGGGGCGCCGACCTGGGTGTCGGGGAACGCCGAACGGGGCTCCTAGGAGCCGTCCTCGTGGCCCCCACCCCGCTCCCCCAGCACCGGAAAGCGCCTCGGCGCCACCGTCACCAGGATCACGAGCGCCGTGGCCGCCGCGAATGCCGCCCCCAGATACACGGCGTGGACCGCGTCGGCGACGGCCCGGCGCGTCGCCTCCGACGTGGTGCCCGTACCGAGCCCGTGGGTGATCGCGTCCAGGTCCCCGGCGCCGCCCAGCCGCGTCGCGAGCACCCCGTTGGCGACCGCGCCGAAGACCGCGGCGCCCACTGTCTGGAAGGTCTGCCGGCAGAACAGCACCGACGCCGTCGCCGTACCGCGCTCGGCCCAGCCCACCGTGGACTGCACGCCCACGATCAGCGGCAGTTGGAACAGCCCCAGCGCGGCGCCCAGGAGCAGCATCAGCAGCGTCGGCTGCCATGCCTCGCCCGGGTACGGCAGGAACGGGAAGGCGAACAGCAGCAGCGTGGCGAGGCCGATGCCGACGATCGCGGTGTCACGGAAGCCGATCCGCCGGTAGACATGCTGGCTCAGGGCGGCCGATATCGGCCAGCTCAGCGTCCACACGGACAGCACCGCCCCGGCCGCGATCGGTCCGAGGCCGAGCACCGCCTGCGCGTACAGGGGCAGGAACACCGTGGGCGCCACCATCAGCAGCCCCAGCGCGCCCAGCGCGAGATTGACGGCGGCGATCGTCCGTCGGCGCCACACCCAGCCCGGGATGATCGGTTCTGCCGCGCGCCGCTCGATGACGACCACCAGCGCGGCCAGCGCGGCTCCGGCGCCGAACAGCGCGAGCGACGGGGTGGACAGCCACGGCCAGGCGACCCCGCCCTGCACCAGCGCGGTCAGCAGCGCGCCCCCGCACGCGAACACCGCGAGCGCCCCGGCCCAGTCCACGCGCGGGCGCACGGACGGGGTCCTGCGCTGCGGCTCGTGCAGATGACGCGCGATCAGCCACAGGGCGAGCCCGCCGACCGGCAGATTGACCAGGAAGATCCACCGCCAGTCGGCGTACCCGGCGAGCACCCCGCCCACCCCCGGCCCGGCGACCGCCGACACCGCCCAGACGGTGGACAGCTTCGCCTGGATCCTGGGGCGCTCCTTGAGCGGGTAGAGGTCGGCGGCCAGCGTCTGGACCGTGCCCTGGAGGGCGCCACCGCCGAGCCCCTGGAGGATCCGGAACGCGATCAGCGAGCCCATGTTCCAGGCCAGGGCGCACAGCAGGGAGCCGATCAGGAACAGCACGGCACCGGCGATCAGCACCGGCTTGCGGCCGAAGGTGTCGGACAGCTTGCCGTAGAGGGGGAGGGAGACGGTGACGGCGAGCAGATAGCCGGAGAACAGCCAGGAGAAGACGGAGAACCCGCCGAGATCGCCGACGATCTGCGGGACGGCGGTGGCGACGATGGTGGAGTCCAGCGCGGCCAGCGCCATCGCGAGCATCAGCGCGGCGACGACGGCACCGCGGCGGGCGGGGGCGGAGGCGGATAAAGGCGCGCTGGTGCTGTCGTCCTCGGTGCCGGGACCGGCACCGGCACCGGCACCGGTTTCCTCGTCGCCGGGGCTCGCGGGTCCTGCCGGTCCTGCCGGTCCTGCCGTGCCCACGCGATGGTCCCCCCGCCTCAACCGGTTGCCCTGTGCAGCGATCTGCCGGGCGACAGCCTCCCACCCGGGGGCGGGGGTGCGGGAGGCCGCGTCGGGGAGCGCACGGGGGCGCCGGGGTTGACCCTCACGTGGCGGGAGGGTGGACGCTCACTGCACCGGAAGGCGGACCCGACCCTGAGACGGACTCCACCTGGCGGTGGACAGCCCTTAGGGGTACCTCCGTATCAGGTGTCGGGGAGGGTTCGTACCGACGGAGGACGAGAGGCCCCTCCGTCGTCCTTAACCTGGCTTTATGCCGATGGGGGGCGCCGCGAGGCGGTTCACCGCACCTTCGGGGGTGGGGTTTTCCTCAGTAAAAGACTGCGCTGTGCACCAGGGTGCGGAACCTCTCCGGCAGGAAGACTCATCGACGTGGCGCCCGCCCGCTCGGCCGCCGCACCACCAGGACGTCCGCGACCTGGTCGCCGGACGCCCGATCGCTGACCGACTTAGGAGACATACCGTGACATCGGCTGTAACCATTCCCAGGCACGGGGGCACTGGAGGGCGTACGGCCGTCGCCGCGCGAGCGCGGCAGGTCGTCAAGGCGTACGGGGCCGGGGAGACCCGCGTCGTCGCCCTCGACCATGTCGATGTGGACATCGCCCGCGGCCAGTTCACCGCGATCATGGGGCCCTCGGGGTCCGGCAAGTCGACCCTGATGCACTGCCTGGCCGGGCTGGACACCGTCACCAGCGGGCAGATCTATCTGGACGACACCGAGATCACCGGGCTGAAGGACAAGAAGCTCACCCAGCTCAGGCGCGACCGCATCGGGTTCATCTTCCAGGCGTTCAATCTGCTGCCGACGCTGAACGCGCTGGAGAACATCACGCTGCCGATGGACATAGCGGGGCGTAAGCCCGACAAGCCGTGGCTGGACCGGGTCGTGGAGACCGTCGGGCTCGCCGGACGCCTCAAGCACCGTCCGACCCAGCTCTCCGGCGGCCAGCAGCAGCGCGTCGCCGTGGCCCGCGCCCTCGCCGCCCGCCCCGAGATCATCTTCGGCGACGAGCCCACCGGGAACCTGGACTCCCGCGCGGGCGCCGAAGTGCTCGGCTTTCTCCGCCAGTCCGTCGACGAGCTGGGCCAGACCATCGTGATCGTCACCCACGACCCCGTCGCCGCCTCCTACTCGGACCGGGTGCTCTACCTCGCCGACGGCCGGATCGTGGACGAGATGTACAACCCGACCGCCGATCAGGTCCTGGACCGGATGAAGGACTTCGACGCGCGGGGGCGCACGTCATGACCGTGTGGAAGACCTCCCGGCGCAACTTCCTGGCCCACAAGGGCCGAATGGCCCTGTCGGCGGTGGCGGTACTGCTCTCCGTCGCCTTCGTCTGCGGCACCCTGGTGTTCACCGACACCATGAACACGACGTTCGACAAGCTCTTCCAGGCCACCGCCGCCGATGTCACCGTCAGCACCAAGGACAGCTCCGACACCGGCGAGACCACCTCCGACAACGGCAGACCGCCGGTGCTCCCCGCCTCCGTGGTGGACGAGGTGAAGGGCGCCGAGGGGGTGGAGTCGGCCGAGGGGACCGTCTTCTCGACCTCGGTGACCGTCATCGACGCCGACAAGGACAACCTCTCGGCGGCCGGCGGCGCCCCGACCATCGTCGGCAACTGGAACGGCAACGACGCCCGGACCATGAAGATCTCCTCCGGAGCCGCGCCGCGCGGTGCCGAGCAGATCATGGTCGACGCCGACACCGCCGACAAGCACGACCTCGCGCTCGGCGACGAGATCTCCGTGATCAGCGCCCTCGGCACCCACCGGGCCGCGGTCTCCGGCATCGCCGACTTCACCGTCACCAACCCCGGCGCGGCCATCTTCTACCTCGACACCCCGACCGCCCAGCGGATCCTGACCGGTGAGAGCGAGGTCTTCACCAGCGTCAATGTCACCGCCGCGACCGGCTTCACGGACGCCCAGGTGAAGCAGAACGTCACCGCGGCACTCGACGGCGGCTACCAGGTGCAGACCGCCAAGGAGGTCGCCGACGCCAATGCCGAGGACGTCCAGGAGTTCATGGGCGTCATCAAGTACGCCATGCTCGGCTTCGCCGGGATCGCCTTCCTCGTCGGCGTCTTCCTGATCATCAACACCTTCTCCATGCTGGTCACCCAGCGCACCCGGGAGATCGGTCTGATGCGGGCCATCGGCTCCTCCCGCAAGCAGGTCAACCGCTCCGTGCTGCTGGAGGCGCTGCTGCTGGGCCTGGTCGGCTCGGTGCTCGGCGTCGCGGGCGGCGTCGGACTCGCCGTCGGTCTGATGAAGCTCATGGGCGCCGCGGGCATGAACCTCTCCACCGACGATCTCACCATCGCCGCGACCACCCCCGTGGTCGGCCTGGTCCTCGGCGTCGTCGTCACCGTCCTCGCCGCCTACCTCCCGGCCCGCCGCGCCGGCAAGGTCTCGCCGATGGCCGCGCTGCGCGACGCCGGGGCCCCGCCGGACGCCCGCGCCGGAGTGATCCGCGGTGTCATCGGCACGCTCCTCACCGGCAGCGGGGTCGCCCTTCTCTTCCTCGCGGCGGGCGCCGACAAGGCGAGCGAGGGCGCGATGTGGCTCGGCGGCGGTGTGGTGCTGTCCCTGATCGGCTTCGTCGCCATCGGCCCGCTGCTCGCCGGGGCGGTCGTCCGGGTGCTCAGCGCGATCCTGCTGCGGGCCTTCGGCCCCGTCGGGCGGCTCGCCGAGCGCAACGCCCTGCGCAACCCGCGCCGCACCGGCGCCACCGGCGCGGCCCTGATGATCGGCCTCGCCCTGGTCGCCTGTCTGTCGGTGGTCGGCTCCTCCATGGTCGCCTCGGCCACCGAGGAACTCGACCAGAGCGTCGGTACGGACTTCATCATCCAGAGCGACACCGGCCAGCTGATCACCCCGCAGGCCGTCCAGGCGGTCCGGGACACCGAGGGCATCGGCCATGTCACCGAGTACAAGTGGACCGAGGCCGACTTCCGCACCCCCGACGGGCAGACGGTGGAGCAGACCGCGATCACCGCCGCCGACCCGACCTACGCGACCGACCTCCGGGTCGAGACCGTCGAGGGCGAGCTGGCCGACGCCTACCTGCCCGGCTCGATGTCCGTGCACGAGGACTTCGCCAAGGACCACGGCATCAGCCTCGGCTCGAAGATCGGCGTCGACTTCAAGGACGGCACCGAGGCCGAGCTGACCGTCCGCGCCATCACCAGCAGTGAGGCCGTCATCGACGCGGGCGCGATGTACACCTCCATCGACACCCTCGCCCAGCATGTCCCGGCCGACAAGATGCCCCTGGACCAGCTGCTCTTCGCCTCGGCGCAGGACGGTCAGGAAGAGGCCGTCTACACCGCGCTCCAGACCTCCCTGGACGACTATCCGCAGTACACCGTCCGGGACCAGACCGACTACAAGGAGGCCCTCCAGGACCAGGTGGGCCAGCTGCTCAACATGATCTACGGCCTGCTGGCCCTCGCGATCATCGTCGCGGTCCTCGGGGTCGTGAACACCCTCGCCCTGTCGGTGGTGGAGCGCACCCGGGAGATCGGCCTGATGCGGGCGATCGGTCTCTCCCGCAGGCAGCTGCGGCGGATGATCCGCCTGGAGTCGGTCGTCATCGCCCTCTTCGGCGCCCTGCTCGGCCTCGGGCTGGGGATGGGCTGGGGCGCGACGGCGCAGCAGCTGCTCGCCCTGGAAGGACTGAACGTCCTGGAGATCCCCTGGCCCACGATCATCGGCGTCTTCATCGGATCGGCCTTCGTCGGACTCTTCGCGGCCCTGATCCCCGCGTTCCGGGCGGGCCGGATGAACGTCCTCAACGCGATCGCGACGGATTGACCCGACCGGTTCGGTTCATCCCGATCCCGAGATCCTGATCCCGAGATCCCGAACCCGATCCCGATCCCGCCCACTGGCCCGACCGGCGGGCAGGCGGGCGGGCGGGATCCATGACCACCGCATACGGGGGTTGCGGGGGATGGCCCCGGCGGACGCGCGCACAGCGTCCGCCGGGGCCGGGGCTTTTTCGGGGGTACCCGGGAGGGGTGCCCCCGAGTCGCCCGGGGAGCGCCCGTCGAGGTCACCCGGAAGGTGTGCGCGGGGCGCCACGGCAGGGCGTGCGCGCCGGGCGCTTTCCCGGCGCACGGACGAGTGTCGGCGCCGCGTCGTACGCTGGAGACCCCCGGCCCGTGACGCGTGCCGGGCCGTTCGCGTTGCCCACCCCCCGTCTCCACCGTCTCCCCCGTCTTCACCTGCCTCACCCCCCTCCCGCTCCCACCCCGGATGGAAAGCCCCTCCATGAGCCTGCACGGTCTGCTCGACGCCGTCGTCAAGGACGCCGCCCTCGCGGAAGCGATCAAGGCGGCTGCCGACGGCAACCGCATGCATGTCGACCTGGTCGGCCCGCCCGCCGCCCGCCCCTTCGCGGTGGCGGCGCTGGCGCGCGAGTCCGCCCGCCCGGTGCTCGCCGTCACGGCCACCGGCCGCGAGGCCGAGGACCTGGCCGCCGCCCTGCGCTCGCTGCTGCCGCCCGACACGATCGCGGAGTACCCGTCCTGGGAGACGCTGCCGCACGAGCGGCTCAGCCCGCGCAGCGACACCGTGGGGCGCCGGCTCGCCGTGCTGCGGCGCCTCGCCCACCCGCGCCCCGACGACCCGGAGACCGGTCCGGTCTCGGTCGTCGTCGCCCCCGTGCGATCCGTGCTCCAGCCGCAGGTCAAGGGGTTGGGCGACCTGGAGCCGGTGGCGCTGCGCAGCGGGCAGACCGCCGATCTCAACGCGATCGTGGACGCCCTCGGGGCCGCCGCCTACGCGCGCGTGGAGCTGGTCGAGAAGCGCGGCGAGTTCGCGGTGCGCGGCGGGATCCTGGATGTGTTCCCGCCCACCGAGGAACACCCCCTGCGGATCGAGTTCTGGGGCGACGACGTCGAGGAGATCCGCTACTTCAAGGTCGCCGACCAGCGCTCCCTGGAGGTCGCCGAGCACGGACTGTGGGCCCCGCCCTGCCGTGAGCTGCTGCTCACCGACGAGGTCAGGTCCCGCGCGCGGGCCCTCGCCGAGCGCCACCCCGAGCTGGGCGAACTGCTCGGCAAGATCGCCGAGGGCATCGCGGTGGAGGGCATGGAGTCCCTCGCCCCGGTCCTGGTGGACGACATGGAACTGCTGCTGGACGTGCTGCCCGCCGGCGCCATGGCCGTCGTCTGCGATCCGGAGCGGGTGCGGACCCGGGCGTCGGACCTGGTGGCGACCAGCCAGGAGTTCCTCCAGGCGTCCTGGGCGGCGACCGCGGGCGGCGGCGAGGCGCCGATCGATGTGGGCGCGGCGTCCCTGTGGTCCCTCGCGGACGTCCGGGAGCGGGCGCGCGAGCGGTCGATGCTGTGGTGGACGGTGTCGCCGTTCGCCGCCGACGAGGAGCCGGACGCGGACACCCTCAAGCTCGGCATGCACGCGCCGGAGACCTACCGGGGCGACACCGCGCGGGCCCTCGCCGACACCAAGGGCTGGCTTGCCGACGGCTGGCGCACGGTGTTCGTCACCGAGGCCCACGGCCCCGCCGCCCGTACGGTCGAGGTGCTCGGCGGCGAGGGCATCGCCGCCCGGCTGGACACGGACCTGGGCGCGCTGAGCCCGTCCGTGGTGCATGTGGCGTGCGGCTCGATCGACTACGGCTTCGTCGACCCGGCGCTCCGCCTCGCCGTCCTCACCGAGACCGACCTCTCCGGGCAGAAGGCGGCGGGCCGGGACGGCGCCCGGATGCCCGCCCGGCGCCGCAAGACCATCGACCCCCTCACCCTGGAGGCGGGCGACTACATCGTCCACGAGCAGCACGGCGTGGGCCGCTACATCGAGATGGTGCAGCGCACGGTCCAGGGTGCCACCCGCGAGTACCTGGTCGTGGAGTACGCGCCCGCCAAGCGCGGCCAGCCCGGCGACCGTCTCTACATCCCCACCGACCAGCTGGAGCAGATCACCAAGTACGTCGGCGGCGAGGCCCCCACCCTGCACCGCCTCGGCGGCGCCGACTGGACCAAGACCAAGGCCCGCGCCAAGAAGGCCGTCAAGGAGATCGCCGCCGATCTGATCAAGCTCTACAGCGCCCGGATGGCCGCCCCCGGGCATGTCTTCGGGGCGGACACCCCCTGGCAGCGCGAACTGGAGGACGCCTTCCCCTACGCGGAGACGCCCGACCAGCTCACCACCATCGCCGAGGTCAAGGAGGACATGGAGAAGTCGGTCCCCATGGACCGCCTGATCTGCGGCGATGTCGGCTACGGCAAGACGGAGATCGCGGTGCGGGCCGCGTTCAAGGCCGTCCAGGACGGCAAACAGGTCGCCGTCCTCGTCCCCACGACCCTGCTGGTGCAGCAGCACTTCGGGACGTTCAGCGAGCGCTACGCGCAGTTCCCGGTCAATGTGCGGGCGCTGTCCCGGTTCCAGAGCGACAACGAGGCCAAGGCCACCCTGGAGGGGCTGCGCGAGGGCGCGGTCGACGTCGTCATCGGCACCCACCGGCTGTTCTCCACCGAGACCCGCTTCAAGGACCTCGGCCTGGTCATCGTGGACGAGGAGCAGCGCTTCGGCGTCGAGCACAAGGAGCAGCTCAAGAAGCTCCGCGCCAATGTCGACGTCCTCACCATGTCCGCCACCCCCATCCCGCGCACCCTGGAGATGGCCGTCACCGGCATCCGCGAGATGTCGACCATCACCACCCCGCCCGAGGAGCGCCACCCGGTGCTCACCTTCGTCGGGCCGTACGAGGAGCGGCAGATCGGCGCCGCCATCCGCCGTGAGCTGCTGCGCGAGGGCCAGGTCTTCTACATCCACAACCGGGTCGAGTCCATCGACCGCGCGGCGGCCCGGCTGCGCGAGATCGTCCCCGAGGCCCGGATCGCCACCGCGCACGGCCAGATGTCGGAGTCCGCGCTGGAACAGGTCGTCGTCGACTTCTGGGAGAAGAAGTTCGACGTCCTGGTGTCGACCACGATCGTGGAGTCCGGCATCGACATCTCCAACGCCAACACCCTCATCGTGGAGCGCGGCGACACCTTCGGCCTCTCCCAGCTGCACCAGCTGCGCGGACGCGTCGGCCGCGGCCGGGAGCGCGGCTACGCGTACTTCCTGTACCCGCCGGAGAAGCCCCTGACGGAGACCGCCCACGAACGGCTCGCCACCATCGCCCAGCACACCGAGATGGGCGCGGGCATGTACGTCGCCATGAAGGACCTGGAGATCCGCGGCGCGGGCAACCTCCTCGGCGGCGAGCAGTCCGGCCATATCGCGGGCGTCGGCTTCGATCTGTACGTCCGGATGGTCGGCGAGGCCGTCGCGGACTACCGGCGCCAGCTGGAGACCGGCGAGATCGAGGAGGAGCCGCCGCTGGAGGTCAAGATCGAGCTGCCGGTCGACGCCCACGTCCCGCACGACTACGCGCCCGGCGAACGGCTGCGCCTCCAGGCGTACCGCGCGATCGCCTCCGCCAACAGCGAGGACGACATCAAGGCGGTCCGCGAGGAGCTGACCGACCGCTACGGCAAGCTGCCCGAACCTGTGGAGAACCTGCTGCTGGTCGCCGGTCTGCGGATGCTGGCACGGGCGTGCGGGGTGGGCGAGGTGGTGCTCCAGGGCACCAACATCCGCTTCGCGCCGGTCGAACTGCGCGAGTCGCAGGAGCTGCGGCTGAAGCGGCTCTACCCCGGCAGTGTCATCAAACCGGCCGCGCACCAGGTGCTCGTACCGCGCCCGAAGACCGCGAAGGTGGGCGGCAAGCCGCTGGTCGGGCGGGAGCTGCTGGGGTGGGTCGGGGAGTTCTTGACGTCGGTGCTGGGGTCGTAGCCGACCCGGCCAGGGGGTCGTGGGGCAGGGCGCCGGGCGCCGGAAGCCGGGTGGCCGGGTGGCAGGGGGCCGGAGGGCCCGGGGCAAGGTGAAGCCGTCCGCGGGAGGTGAGGTGCCGCGGACGGCTTCGGTCGGAGGACATCATCGTCCGAGGACATCGTCGTCCGAGGACACCGTCGTCCCAGGTGGTGGTCCGGGCGGTACGACGAGGCAGCCGCCGGGGTTCCTTTCCTTGGGGTTCCTGAGGGGAACCCTTGGGGAGGCCCCTGAGACGAGTCCCTTGGGGAGGTCCCTCAGGGGAGCCCCTGGTGGGGAGGTCCCCGGTGGCCTCTACGGCTGATCGGGCCTTTCGCGGTCCATGCCGAGCGCGCCTTCCGCCTTCTGCTGCGCGTCGTCGACCTGGCTCTCGTACTTGTTGCCCGTCTTCTCGTTCACTTTCCGTTCCGCCGTGTCGGACATGTCCTTGGCCTTGTCCTGACCATGGTGGCCTTTGAACCTGTCGAAGATGCCCATCCGGCAACTCCTTCCGCAGGTGACTCACTTTCGACCATACGCCCGACTTGCGGAGTATGCGCGCCTTGGTTCGGTGGGGTGGGAACCGGCCGCCCGCTACCGTGTTCGGCACGTGCGGGACCGGCGTGGCAAGGGGAGGGGCGGGCCGTGATGCGTCTGCGGGGCGGGGCCGTGTCCGCGGCGGCGGCACTGCTGCTGGCCGTGACCGGCTGCACGGAGGGGACGACCGGCGGCGGGGGAGCCGAAGCGAGCCGCGGAGCCGAGGGCGGCGGGGGCGCGGCGCTGGCCGCCGCCCGGGAACTGACGGTCAAGGGCCGCGCGCCCAGGACCGGCTACGACCGCGACCGGTTCGGCACCCCGTGGGCCGACACCGACTCCAATCGGTGCGGCACCCGCGACGACATCCTCGAACGGGATCTGACGGACGTGGAGTTCACCGACGGCCGCTGCGAGGTGGCCTCCGGCACCCTCGCCCCCGACCCCTACACCGGCCGGGACGTCGAGTTCGAACGCGGTCGCAGCGAGGTCGACATCGACCATCTCGTCGCCCTGTCCGACGCCTGGCAGAAGGGCGCCCAGCAGTGGGAGCCCGGCAAGCGGATCGCCTTCGCCAACGACCCGCTCAATCTGCTCGCCGTCGACGCGGGCACCAATCGCGCCAAGGGCGACGGCGACACCGCGACCTGGCTGCCCCCCGACAAGGCGTACCGGTGCACGTATGTCGCCGGTCAGGTCGCGGTCAAGCGGAAGTACGGGCTGTGGGTCACCGCCGCCGAGCGCGACGCGATGACCCGGGTCCTGTCCGGCTGCCCCGACGAACCCCTCCCCACCGGGGGCAACCCGACGGCGGCACCGCCCCGCTTCACGGCCGACTGACACGGGGCGCCTCCGGCGGTCGCCGTAGGGCGGGGTGGGTGCAGCGGTCGTCCTAGCCGTCCAGGGCGTCGAGGGCGTCCAGGTCGAGGATCTCGCCGGACGGCTCGTCCGCCGCCACGGGCCTGCCGTGGTCGGTGAGGACCACGCCCCCGGAGCCGGACGACGACGCCGCCGGACCGTCGACACGCAGCAGATATGGCTCGCCCTCGGTGGCGACATGGAGGGTGTAGGTGTCGACCCCGTCCTTCTCGTGCAGGGCGATGGCGGGGGTGCCGTCGACGGTGGTGGTCGCCCCGCGGGTGGCGTCCGAGTGCACGTCCCCGGTGCCGGACAACACCGTGTCCAGGTCGCAGAACGCCTGGATGTCCGCCGCATCCGCCCCGTCCGCGGAGGTACGGGTCCACCGGTCGGCCAGCAGCGCGACCGCCGCGTCCGTGTCGGCCCGGGACTCGCCTTCCTCCTCGCCCTGGGCGCGCAGGAACGCCTCGTCGTAGCGGAGGTAGAGGGAGTCGCCGGTCTTGATCAGATCGGCGGTGCCCCCGCCGTCGAAGCCGAGGGTGCCGACGCAGTCGCCGTTCTTGCCGACGGCGAGATCGAGCCGGAGCGGGTCACCGTCGGGTCCCTCCGGGAGGTCGCCCCGCATCCGGAGGGACCCGGCGGCGGTGGTGGCGCTGAGGGCCCGTTCGGCGATTTGACCTCCGGTCAGTCCGGGGAAGGGGTCTGTGGGCGTGGGTGACTGTGTCCGGCCGGTCGGCGCGGTGGGTTGCGTCGCGCTGCCGTTGCCGTTGTTGCTGCCACCGCCGTTGCCGGCCCGCTCTTGCGCCCCGTACCCGGTGACTCCGAGGGCGGTGACGGCTGTCGCGGCGGTGAGACAGAGGGCGGCGAGTGTCGTACGGCGCATGGGAGGTCCCTGGTGGTGATGGGGGCGCGGGTGGAGCGCGGGTGTGGGGCTGGGTGTGAAGCGCGGGGTGTGGCCGGGGTGCGAGGTGTGAGGTGCGGGGCCTGGCCGGGGTGCGGGGCGTGAGTGCGTGGGTCACGCCCCGCACGGGACACAGGGCTCGGGCACACAGGGCTCGGGACACGGGCCCGCGACCGGGACCGAGACAAGGGCCAGGACGGGGGCCACGACCGGGACCCGACCGGAGCCAGGCGACCGCCTCAGCCGGACTTCTTCCAGTCCTGGCAGCCGGACGTCTTGAAGTAGCCGTCCGACTCGGAGATCGTCACGACCGCGGAGCCATTGACGTTGTTGTTCGCGATGATCGACTCAAGGGCGTGCTCGGCGTCCTTGCTGCGCTCCCAGTAGCACATGTCGTCCGTGTTGCCGGAGGACTTGTAGGTGCCGGGGGCGATGTCGACGCCCACCTGGAACATGCCGCCGTCGCCCGCCATCTCGGTCGCCGGCGTACCGCCCTCGGCCTTCGTGTCGACCGTCTCCCAGTCCGAGCAGCCGCTCGACTTGAAGATCTTGTCGGCCGTCGTGATGGTGACGTAGCTGGTGCCGGTCACATTGTCGTTCGCGAGAATCGACTCGACCTCGCCCTTGGCGTCCTTGGCCCGCTCCCAGTAGCACATGGCGTCGGTGTTCCCGCTGGTCCGGTAGGTGCCGGGCTGGATGTCGGAACCGACCTCGTAGTCCCCGTCCCCGCCGATCGCCGGCTCCTTCTTCTCTTCCTTCTCCTGCGCGGCCTCCCCCTCGCCGCCGGAGCCCTGGTCGCCGCCGGACCCGTCCTGCGAGGACGCCGAAGAGTTCTTGTCGCTGCCGGAGTCGTCCCCGCCGCCGCTCATCGAGACCGCCCCGATGACCACGATCCCCACGACGGCGCCCAGCGCGACCTTGCTCTTCATGCCCATGACTGTTCCCTCCCCAAAGCGTTGACTGCCTCGGTCGGGCAGTCGCTCGTTCGCTGGGTCAATAAGAACATTGACTGTGAACCGAGTCAACACGGTTCACGCAATCAAGTCCTTACACGACCGTGAACTCAGAGATCTTGCGTACCGTCCGTGAATCGGGGGATCGTTCCTGCATCGGTATGCTCAAGGTCACGCACGGGATGAGGGGAGCGGGGCGAGTGCAGGACAACGCGACAGAGGTGACCGCCGCCGGGATCGCCCGGCTCGCCGGGGTGGGACGCGCCGCCGTCAGCAACTGGCGCCGCCGCCACGCCGACTTCCCCAAACCCGTCGGCGGCACCGAGACCAGCCCGTCCTTCGCCCTCACCGAGGTCGAGGGATGGCTGCGCCGCCAGGGCAAACTCGCCGAGGTCCCGCTGCGGGAGCGCGTCTGGCAGCACCTCGCCGGACACCCGGAGGGCCCGGCGACCGCGCTGGTCCACGCCGGGTGCGTACTGCTGCTGATCCATGACCGTCCGACGGTGTGGCTGGACGTGTCCGCCGGGTCCGACGAGCGACTCGCGGCGCTGCTGCCGGCCGAGCTGGAGCAGGTGCTCGTGGCGCGCTTCGGAAGCGCCGGGCGGCGCCGGAGGACCGGGTCCGCCGCACCAGCCCTCTCCGCCGTGAACCCGCCCGCCGCTGTGAACACCACCCCGCCGGTTCACACGACCCACGCCGTTCACGCCCCGCACCCCCCCGCCCTCGCACCCCCGCACCCCCCCACCCCCGCACCCCCGCACCCCCCCACCCCCGCACCCCCCCGCACCCCAACCGCCGCACCCACCCCCACGCAGGCACCCACCCCCACACCCACACCCACCCCCACCCCCACCGCAATCCCCACCCCCACCGGCCCCGAACTCCTCCCCTCCGTCCCCCTCCTGCGCGGCGCCGCCGAACTCGCCGCCGAGCTGGGCGCGCGGCAGACCTTCGAGTTCCTGCTCGGCCGCCATCTCGACGCCAACCCGCGCCAATACACCCTCACCCCCGCCGACCTGGCCGACCTCATGGCCCGGCTCGCGGGACCCGCCCGTACCGTGCTCGACCCCGCCTGCGGCACCGGCGCGCTGCCGAGGGCCGTGGACGCCCGGCCCGAGCAGGAGTTCCACCTCCAGGACAGCGCGCCCGAACTGGCCGCGTTCACCGCGCTCCGGCTCGCGCTGCACTCCCGCGCCGCCGTGCGCGCCGCCGTCGGGGACACCCTGCGCGCGGACGCCCATCCCGGGCTGCGCGCCGACGCCGTCCTGTGCCATCCGCCCTTCAACGAGCGCAACTGGGGCCATGACGAACTGGCCTACGACCCGCGCTGGGAGTACGGCTTCCCGGCCCGCACCGAGTCCGAGCTGGCCTGGGTGCAGCACGCGCTGGCCCGGCTCAAGGAGGGCGGCACCGCCGTTCTGCTGATGCCGCCCGCCGCCGCCTCCCGCCGCTCCGGGCGCCGGATCCGTGCCGACCTGCTGCGGCGGGGCGCGCTGCGGGCCGTGATCGCCCTGCCGCTCGGCGCGGCCCCGCCGCACAGCATCCCCCTGCACCTGTGGGTGCTGCGCCGCCCCGGGAACGCGCCCGCCGTGCCAGAGGTGCTGCTCATGGACACCGGGCAGTTCGCCGGTGAGGGACGCGGCGGGCCCGACTGGCGGGCGGTCAGGGAGACGGTGGAGGAGGCGTGGGGCGCGTTCGACCGTGCGGGCACGCTCACCGAGCGGCCGGGCCTGGCCCGCGCCCTGCCGGTCATCGAACTCCTCGACGACGATGTCGACCTCGCCCCCGCCCGCCATCTCCCGCCCCCCGCGGCGGCCGACGGCGCCGAGGCGCTCACCGCGGTCCGCGACCGCCTCGGCGAGACCCTGCGCCTCACCGGCGACCTCACACCCCCGCCGCCCGCCCCCGCGCACCCCACGCGCTGGCCCCTCATCACCATCGGCGAACTCGCCCGGGGCGGCGCCCTGGTGACCCGCTCCGGCGCGAACACCCCGGGCGCGGGACACGCCGGGAACTTCTCCGTTACCGGGGGCATGGGAGACGACGGAAACCGGGCCCACGCGCGCGTGCCCGTGCTCACCGACCACGATGTCCTGGCCGGCACCGCCCCCACCGGCGTGCTCCCGGAGGGCGAGGACGAGACGGTGCTCACCGAACCCGGCGATGTCGTCGTGCCGGTCCTCGGCGGCGGAGCCATGGCCCGGGTGATCGACGGCACGACCGGCGGCGCCGCCCTCGGCCGCAACCTGGTGCTGCTGCGCCCCGACCCCGCCGCGCTCGACCCCTGGTTCCTGGCCGGTTTCCTGCGCGGCACCGCCAACAACCGCCAGGCCAGCAGCTACGCCTCCACCGCCACCCGGCTCGATGTGCGCCGCCTCCAACTGCCCCGGCTCCCGCTCGACGAACAGCGGCGCTACGGGGCCCGCTTCCGCGCCCTCGACGAGTTCGAGCGGGCCCTGCGGCGCGCGAACCGGATCGGCGAACAACTCGTGCGCGGCATGTACGACGGCCTCACCGACGGCACGGTCGCCCCCGACTGAGCCCCCGGGCGCTTCCCGGCCCCTTCCCGGCCTGTCCCTGGCCCCCGGGCCCCTCCCGATCCCGACCCACCGGACCGGCAACCGCACCCCGCTCCCCGACGTCGTAACAGCCGAAGCACCGGTACCCCGGTGACGTATCCCGGTCACGCCCGGGACGCCTGCGATGATCAGGTCGACAACGGTTCGGTACAACGCGGGACACGTTGTCCGTGTCGGCCTATACGCTCGAAGTGACCATCGCACGACCGGCGGCGCAGGGGGCCGGTCCGCGCACGCCCGTCTCAGGTTTCAGGAGCAGCCATGCATGGCCACGGCTACACGCAGCCGGTGAACCGGCCGCCCTCCACAGGCGTGCTGGTCTTCCTGCGTGTGCTGTTCGTCGTGATCTCGGTGTGCAGCATCGGCATGCTGGCCTGGACGATGCTGCTGCGCCTGGCGATCGTCACGCGCAAGAGCCTGGACTGGGGCCTGTTCGTGGCCGTGGTCGCCATCGACATCCTCGCCCTGGTGCTGATCTCCACCGAGCCCGGCGAGGAGATCAACACGGTCGGCGGCTGGACGGGCATGGGCCTGCTGCTGGGCACCCTGGTCGCCGCCATGGCGTACTACCTGGCCGCCGAGACCCGCCACTACCACCAACTGCGCTTCCCGTACGCGCCCCCGCCCGGCACCGGCCCGGCCCCCGCGTACGGCTACCCGCAGCCCCAGCCGCCCTACACCGCCACCACGGTCTCCCAGCTGCCGCCCGTCCCGGGCCCGCACACGCCCGTCCCGCGCGGCGGCGGCCCGCGCCCGCCCGTGCCCCCGAGCGGCCCGCACACCCCGCCCCCCGTCCCGCCCCGGATGCCCGGCCCAGGGGCGCCCGCCGCGCCCTCGCAGCCGCCCCAGCAGCCGCCCGCGCGCATCGACCAGGTCCGCGCGGAGCTGGACGAGCTGAGTGACTATCTGCGCAACCAGGACGGCGGCCGTCCCGAGGGCGGCAGGTGACCGTGGCGGCCGGACGCGTCGTCGCCAGTCGCTACGAACTGGCCACGCTGATCGGGCAGGGCGGCATGGGCCAGGTCTGGACGGCCTACGACCGCCGCCTGGACCGGCGGGTCGCGGTGAAGCTGCTGCGCCCGGACAAGGTCGCCGGACAGGAGGCGGACGAACTGCGCCGCCGCTTCGTGCGCGAGTGCCGGGTCACCGCCCAGGTCGACCACCCGGGCCTGGTCACGGTCCATGACGCGGGCAGCGAGGGCGAGGAGCTGTTCCTCGTCATGCAGTACGTGGACGGCGCCGACCTCTCCGACCACCTCGCCGAGCACGACCCGTACCCGTGGCAGTGGGCCGTCGCGGTCGCCGCGCAGTTGTGCGCCGTACTGAGTGCCGTGCACGCGGTGCCGATCGTCCACCGGGACCTCAAGCCCCGCAATGTGATGGTCAAGCAGGACGGCACGGTGACGGTCCTGGACCTCGGCGTGGCGTCCGTCATGGACACCGACACCACCCGCCTCACCCACACCGGGTCCCCCATAGGCTCCCCCGCCTACATGGCCCCCGAACAGGCCATGGGCGGCGCGGTCGGCCCGTACACCGACCTGTACGCGCTCGGGGTGCTGATGCACGAACTGCTCAGCGGCGATGTGCCGTTCGCGGGCTCCACCGCCCTCGGGGTGCTGCACCGGCACCTCTACGAGCCGCCCCTGCCGGTGCGCCGGATCCGCCCCGAGGTCCCCGAGGCGCTGGAGACCCTCGTCCTGCGGCTGCTCTCGAAGGACCCGCAGCACCGGCCGGGCTCCGCCCAGGACGTCTACGAGGATCTCGCGCTGCTGCTCCCCGCGCGCGGGACGCCCACCGGGGCCCCGCTCGACCCCACCCGCCCCTTCCTGCGCCCGCACGCCCCCTGGCCGGACCGCGCCCGCACCCCGGCGCCCCAGCCCGCCCCCGTGAGCCCCGCGCCCGACGAGAAGCCGGATGTCGCCAAGGCCGTCGACGAGGTCAAGCGGCTGCTCGGCGAGGGCCGGATCACCCAGGCCGTCGACATCCTCGGTTCGATCCTGCCCGCCGCCGCCGAGCAGCACGGCGAGCACTCCCCGGTCGTCCGCAGCCTGCGCAAGCAGTACGCGGCCACGCTCATGGACGACGGCCAGTACCGGCGCGCGCTGCCCGAGCTGCGCCGCCTCGCCGACGAGCGCGCCACCGAGGCCGGCCACGCCGACCCCCAGGCCCTCCGGTTCCGCTACGACGCCGCCCAGTGCCTGGAACAGCTCGGCGAACCGGCGGCGGCCCTCGCCGCGTACCGGGCACTGCTGCCGTACTACGAGAACCAGTACGTCTCCGGCGACCCCGGCCTCGCGCACGAGGTCCGGCGCCGTATCGGCCATCTTCTGCTCGCCCTGGGCGACCGGGCAGCCGCCCACGAGACCCTGATCCGCCTGCTGCACGACGTGGAGCGCATGGGCGGCCCGGCCCACCCCCTGGCCCTGGAGGTGCGGCGCACCTTGCAGTGGCTGGGCCAGGTACGGGGCTAGGGACCGTCCCGAAGGGGCCGGGCGCCCGGGTCCGGAACCCTGCCGAACGGCCGGTGCGCCCCGGTCCGGCGTGGCCGGGACGCGTGCCGGTGCCCGAAGTCCTGGTGAATCGTTGGTCGAATGGGTTGGCCAGAGCTTGCCCGCTGCCTACCATCGATCACCGCAAGACTTTGTGCACCGCCGCACAATCTCCTCGGGAGGTTCCCTTGCACCGCCGTCGTCGCACCGTGCTCGCCCTGTCCGCCGTGATCGCCGCCGCGGCCCCGCTCCTGACCGCGTGCGGAAGCGACGCGCACCCGGGTGCGGCGGCCGTCGTGGGCGATCAGCGGATCACCGTGTCCCAGCTGGAGAACCGGGTGGACGAGGTCCGCGAGGCCCAGCGGGCGGCGGTGACCGACGAGGCGCAGTACGCCGAGGCCATCTCCCAGACCGGCACCCTCACCCGGGACACCCTGCACGGCATGGTCCTCGACCAGGTGCTGAATCGTGCCGCCCGGGACGCGGGCGTCACCGTCAGCCGCAAGGAGGTCCAGGCGTTCCGTGGCGAGCTGGAGGCACAGGCGGGCGGCGCGCGGGCGCTGGAAGACGCCTGGCTCCAGCAGTACGGGGTCGCCCCCGAGCGGCTCGACGCCAACCTCCGAGTCCAGATCGAGGCCCAGAAGCTCGCCACCAAGCTCGGCACGGACACCAGCCAGCCCGCCTTCTGGGCGGCCCTGTCCGACGCGTCCAAGGAACTCGGCGTCGACCTCAACCCGCGCTACGGAGCCTGGGACGCCGAGAAGGTCGGCCGGGTCGACGCCCAGACCCCCTGGGTACGGGAGGTCACGGCGGCGGCCGAACAGCAGCCGGCCTGACCCCCCACCACCGCGCACCTCCCTCCGGGAGACCCCCTCCCACCCTTCTCTCCATACCGATAATCCGAAGATCGCCCCGCGGCTGTGGACAACTTTCCGGTCCCGTCCGCGGGGTGCGTTACGTTCGGATCGTGAACGCAATCAGCCCCGAAGGCATCCCCGACCCCGGCCGTATCGTCCTGCTCACCACCAGCCACCGGGTGGCCCCCGGCCTGCTGTCCTGGCCCGCCTGGCAGGCGCTGCACGCCGCGGACGCGGTGCTCTGCGCGGACGGGGCGCACCCACAGCTCCCGTATCTGAGGGACGCGGGCATCGCCGTCGAGGAGACCGCCCCCACCGCCGAGGAGCTGACCGCCGCCTGCGCCGGGGGCCGCGCGGTGGTGGTGGTCGCCACCGGCGAGGGCGAGCCCGCGCTCACGGACGGGCTGGCCCGGCTCGCCGGGTCCGGCCGGATACGGATGCCCGAGCTGGAGCTGCTCCCCGCCTCCTACGACCTCCCGGGCGCCCGGCTGCTCGATCTGGTGCAGGTGATGGACCGGATCCGCCGGGAGTGCCCCTGGTCCTCGCGGCAGACCCATGAGGGGCTGGCCAAGTACGGCCTGGAGGAGGCGTACGAACTGGTCGAGGCGATCGAGGCCGGCGACCGCGACGAACTGCGCGAGGAACTCGGCGACGTCCTGCTCCAGGTGGTCTTCCACGCCCGGATCGCCGAGGAGGGAGCCCCGGAGGAGCCGGACGACGACGAGGACGGGCACGGCTCCGACGCCCCCTTCTCCATCGACGACGTGGCCGCCGGCATCGTCGCCAAGCTCATCCACCGCCACCCCCATGTCTTCGGCGACGCCACCGCGACGACCCCCGAGGAGGTCAAGGAGCACTGGCTGCGCACCAAGGCCCAGGAGAAGCGGCGGACCTCGGTGACGGAGGGCATCCCGGTCCACCAGCCGGGCCTGGCCCTGGCGGCGAAGCTGGTCTCCCGCGCCCGCACGGCCGGGCTGGACGTCCCCCTGCCCCAGGGCGACGGCATCGGCTACGAACTGCTGACCCTCGCCGCCCGCGCGGAGGCACAGGGCGTGGACCCGGAGTCGGCCCTCAGAGCAGCGGCACGGACCTACCGGGACGCGATCAGACAGAAGGAGAGCGGGGCGGACGGGGCCGTCCCGGAGGACCAGGACGGCCACGAGGACCGGGATACGGTCGAACAGTGACCGACCAGCCCGCCCAGCCCGAGCAACCCGGCCGGTCCAACCAGCCCGACCAGCCCGACCAGTCCGACCAGCTCAACGAGCACCCCCACCCCAAAGAGCACCCCCACCCCAACGAGCACCCCCACCCCGGCGGACCCACCCCACCCCTCTTCTCCTGGTCCTTCGCCACCGACCCCTACCCCGCCTACGCCTGGCTGCGGGAGCACGCCCCCGTGCACCGCACCGAGCTGCCGAGCGGGGTGAGCGCCTGGCTGGTCACGCGGTACGGCGACGCCCGCCAGGCGCTGGCCGACCCACGGCTGTCGAAGAACCCCGCGCATCACGACGAACCCGCGCACGCCAAGGGCAAAACCGGTATCCCCGGTGAGCGCAAGGCCGAGCTGATGACCCATCTGCTCAACATCGACCCACCCGACCACACCCGGCTGCGCCGCCTGGTGTCCAAGGCGTTCACCCCGCGCCGGGTGGCCGAGTTCGCACCCCGGGTGCGTGAGCTGACCGACGACCTGATCGACCGCTTCGCGGAGAAGGGAACCGCGGATCTGATCCATGACTTCGCCTTCCCGCTGCCCATCTACGCGATCTGCGACCTGCTCGGCGTCCCGCGCGAGGACCAGGACGACTTCCGGGACTGGGCCGGGATGATGATCCGGCACGGCGGAGGCCCCCGGGGCGGGGTCGCGCGCTCGGTGAAGAAGATGCGCGGCTACCTCGCCGAGCTGATCCACCGCAAGCGCGCGGCGCTCCCCGACACCCCCGCCCCCGGCGAGGACCTCATCTCCGGCCTGATCCGCGCCTCGGACCACGGCGAGCACCTCACGGAGAACGAGGCGGCGGCGATGGCCTTCATCCTGCTGTTCGCCGGGTTCGAGACCACCGTGAATCTCATCGGCAACGGCACCTACGCCCTGCTCACCCATGACGATCAGCGCGCCCGGTTCCAGCGCGCCCTGGCGGAAGGGGACACCGGGCTCCTCGAAACCGGCGTCGAGGAGCTGCTGCGGTACGACGGGCCGGTCGAGCTGGCCACCTGGCGGTTCGCCACCGAGCCGCTGAGCCTCGGCGGGGAGCGCATCGCGGCGGGCGATCCGGTGCTCGTGGTGCTGGCGGCGGCGGACCGGGACCCGGCGCGGTTCGCCGACCCGGACACCCTCGACCTGGGCCGCCGGGACAACCAGCACCTCGGGTACGGGCACGGCATCCACTACTGCCTGGGCGCCCCGCTGGCCCGGCTGGAGGGGCAGACGGCGCTGGCGACGCTGTTCACCCGCCTGCCCGACCTCCGCCTAGCGGTCGACCCGGCCGAACTGCGCTGGCGCGGCGGCCTCATCATGCGGGGCCTGCGGACCCTGCCGGTGGAGTTCTGACGGACCGCCGGAGCCGACCGGCCGCAGGCGCCATGCTCCGATGCAAGCACCGATTTGACAGACAGTCACCCCACAGCCCCCTCACATCCACAGACGGTCACTCAAAAGATGACACTCTTTCAGCTTTGTGATCTTCACGTGATCTACGCGGCATTAACTTGTGACAAGTCAACGATTGCGGCTACGTTCACCCCTCAGCGCGACGCGCGAGCATCACGCGCCGCGCGGGTCACCGCTGTCTCGGGAAAGGTCCCCGCATGCTCTCCGGGAACGGTCGTCACCGTCGCCCCCGTCAGGCCCCGGCCATCTTGGTCGCTGCCGGAGTGACCGGTTCTGCCATCGCCCTCCCCCTGCTCGGCGCCGGAGGCGCGAGCGCGGCGAGCGGCACCACCTGGGACAAGGTCGCCGAGTGCGAGAGCGGCGGCGCCTGGAGCGCGGACGACGGCAACGGGCGCTACGGCGGCCTCCAGTTGACCCAGGACGACTGGGAGGCGTACGGCGGGCTGGACTACGCGTCGAGCCCGGACCAGTCGAGCCGCTCGCAGCAGATCGCCGTGGCCGAGCGGATCCTCGCCGACCAGGGTGTCGGGGTCTGGCCCGTCTGCGGGCTGCTGCACGGGCTGGCGGAGGACACGGACCCGGCAGGCGTCGACACGGGCGTGGCCGGTGATCCCACACCGGAGGCCACGGACGGCGGCGGCGGTTCCCCCGGCCTCACGGGCGGATTGACCGACTCGTCCAGGTCCTCCGGATCATCCGGAAACACCGGGTCGCCCGGTACGGAGACATCCGGGCCGGACAGCGGCTCCAGCGACTCGTCCTGGGGCTCGGGCCCCTCCGGCGGCACCGAGGGCACCGAGGGCGACGGTTCGTCCGGCACGCCGGAGTCCTCGCCCTCCGGTGGCCCCACCTCGCCCTCCTCCGACCCCTCGGGCCCGTCGTCCTCCCCCTCCGGCGACTCCTCCGTCTCGGCCTCTCCGGTCGAACCGCCCACCGAGTCCCCCTCCGGGGCGAACGGTGAGGAAACGGGCAGCCTGGGGCAGGGTCTCGGCTCTTCGTTCCTGGTCGACACCAGCGCCCTGCCCGAGGTCGACCCGACCCCCGGTACCGGCAAGCACCGCGGCAGCAGCGCCGACGAGAGCACCCCGGACGCGAGCACCCCGGCCAAGGACACGAAGAAGCCCAACACTTTCTCGGGCAATTCAAGCGATTCCCCTGATTCCCCTGATTCCCCCGATTCACCTGATTCACCTGATTCCTCTGATTTCCCCAGTGACTCCGCGACCGGCGAGGGCTCGACGCAGGCCCCGGCGCCGGATGCGACGGACGCGGTAGAGGAATCGGATGAAGTGGGGGAATTGGGCGAAGTAAGGGCGGGGGAGTCCGACCCGAGGGCCTCGCGTGACGGAGGCGGCGAGAAGGACGCGCTCGACCGGAGCTACACCGTCCGCTCCGGCGACACCCTCAGCTCCATCGCCGACTCCCTTGAGGTCGACGGCGGATGGCGCCAGGTCTACCGGCTGAACGAGGCGGTGCTCGACGGCGACCCGAACCACATCGTCCCCGGTCAGACGCTCACCGTCGGCGGCTAGCCGGTCGCGGACCGAGCCCCGCCCACGCCATGTCCGAGCCCTCCCTGGGTCCACTCCAGGCCCTCTCCTGCCCTCCTCCCCGGCCCCACCCGGAGGGAGAAGTGGGCCGGAAGTGACGGGAGTTCACGTCCCCCTTCGCGTCGAATGTCCGGGTTTGGGGAAAGTGTGGGATGAGTCTCAGAAGCCCTGATCGTCTTTGAAATTCCGGGAATCGCGTGTCTACGGTCAGGACCGCTCGCAAGCAGCGGGCCCCGAGGCCGCCACGCCGAATCCTGCCGGTGGTCGTACGGGAACGGTCGTCGCGTCAAGCGCCGTAGGCAGGAGCGGGGGACCCAAGGTAAGCGCCGGTGACGGAGGTTGAGGCGACTCGACCGCACGGACCCGGCTTGGGGTGAAGCCATGACGTACGGGATGAAAACCCCCGTACGGGACATGGCCGGGCAACTCAACCGGCCCGAACCCGACAGCTCACCTCGTAGGCGTCGGTGAGGGGATCTCCACATGCTGTTCTCCGGCAAGGGCAAGCACCGCCGTCCGTCCAAGGCCACCCGTGTCATCGCGCTCGCCGGTGTCACCGGCGCCGCTGTCGCCGCCCCGTTCGTCGCGGCCGGCAACGCCTCCGCCGCCACCGCGTCCGAGTGGGACGCCGTCGCCCAGTGCGAGTCCGGCGGCAACTGGTCCATCAACACCGGGAACGGCTACTACGGCGGCCTCCAGTTCTCGGCCTCCACCTGGGCCGGATTCGGTGGCACGCAGTACGCCGCCACCGCCGACCAGGCCACCAAGGCGCAGCAGATCGAGATCGCCGAGAAGGTCCTCGCGGGCCAGGGCAAGGGCGCCTGGCCGACCTGCGGCGTGGGCCTGTCCAACACCCCCTACGGCGGCGGCTCGACCACCCCCGAGACGGCCCCCGAGACCGCTCCGGAGCCCGCCCCCGAGCCCGCTCGGCCCGAGCGCACCGAGGAGCCCAGCACCTCCCGCTCGCAGGAGCGCCCGGCCGCGTCCGACGAGACCGTCACCACCCCGACCGGCGGAACCGTCGAGAAGGGCGACGGCGAGTACGAGGTCGTCTCCGGCGACACCCTCAGCTCCATCGCCGCCGAGCACGATGTCGCGGGCGGCTGGCAGCAGCTGTTCGAGCGGAACAACGACATCGTCGACGACGCCGACCTGATCTTCCCGGGCCAGCAGCTCCACCTGAAGTAGTCCCGAGCAGCCGCAGCCGCAGCCGCCGACCGGGTCGCCCCGCAACACCTCACGGCCGACCCACAGGCGGCTCAGGCTCCCCCCACAGCCCCACCCCCCACGCTGGCGGTACGACCTCACACGGGCGCCCCCCGGCGGCACCCTCCGCCGCCCCCCGGCGGCACCCTCCGCCGGTTACGGCACCGGGGAGCCCGAGAAGAGCCCGAGAGACCCCGTGGGGCCCCCGTCCCCACGGCCCGCCCCGCCCCGGTGCGTGAATCCCCCGTACGCACCGGGGCGGGGCCCTTTCGCGCCAACCCTCCGGCCGTCGAACCCCCGTATTTGTTCCATTCGGAAACATTTTACGATCGGTTCCGTCCGAGGGGTGGGAGACCGGCTGGCCGATCCCCCCGGGACGGTTAGGCTCGTCTCGCAGAGCCGCCGCGGTCCCGCACGACCGCGTCCGGCCGCTGCGCCACCCGCGTCACATCCACGAAGGAGATGCTCGTGCCGTCCATCGACGTCGTCGTAGCCCGGGAAATCCTGGACTCCCGAGGCAACCCCACGGTCGAGGTCGAGGTCGGCCTCGACGACGGCAGCACGGGTCGTGCCGCCGTTCCCTCCGGCGCCTCCACCGGCGCCTTCGAAGCCATCGAGCTGCGCGACGGCGACCCCAACCGCTACCAGGGCAAGGGCGTCGAGAAGGCCGTCCTCGCGGTGATCGAGCAGATCGGCCCGGAGCTGGTCGGCTACGACGCCACCGAGCAGCGCCTGATCGACCAGGCGATGTTCGACCTGGACGCCACCGACAACAAGGGCTCGCTCGGCGCCAACGCCATCCTCGGCGTCTCCCTCGCCGTCGCCCACGCCGCCTCCGAGGCGTCCGACCTCCCCCTCTTCCGCTACCTGGGCGGTCCGAACGCGCATCTGCTGCCGGTCCCGATGATGAACATCCTGAACGGCGGGTCGCACGCCGACTCGAACGTGGACATCCAGGAGTTCATGATCGCCCCGATCGGCGCCGAGTCCTTCTCCGAGGCGCTGCGCTGGGGCACCGAGGTCTACCACACCCTCAAGAAGGTGCTGAAGACCAAGGGCCTGTCCACCGGCCTCGGCGACGAGGGCGGCTTCGCCCCGAACCTCGGCTCCAACCGCGAGGCCCTCGACCTCATCCTCGAAGCGGTCAAGCAGGCCGGGTACGTCCCCGGCGAGCAGATCGCCCTCGCGCTCGACGTGGCCGCCTCCGAGTTCTACAAGGACGGCAAGTACCTCTTCGAGGGCAAGGAGCGCTCCGCCGCCGAGATGACGGAGTACTACGAGGAGCTGGCCGCCGCCTACCCGCTGGTCTCCATCGAGGACCCGCTGTTCGAGGACGACTGGGCGGGCTGGCAGGTGCTGACCGAGCGCCTCGGCGACAAGGTCCAGATCGTCGGCGACGACCTCTTCGTCACCAACCCGGAGCGCCTCGCCCGCGGTATCGAGGAGGGCGCCGCCAACGCGCTGCTCGTCAAGGTCAACCAGATCGGTTCGCTGACCGAGACCCTGGACGCCGTCGAGCTGGCCCAGCGCAACGGCTTCAAGTGCATGATGTCCCACCGCTCCGGCGAGACCGAGGACGTCACCATCGCCGACCTCGCCGTCGCCACCAACTGCGGCCAGATCAAGACCGGCGCCCCGGCCCGCTCCGAGCGCGTCGCCAAGTACAACCAGCTGCTGCGCATCGAGGAGATCCTCGACGACGCCGCGGTGTACGCCGGCCGCAGCGCCTTCCCCCGCTTCAAGGGCTGAACCGGCGGAACCCGAGCCCCGCAGCAAGCGTCGTCCGTACGTCCCCGTACCCGGTCCCGTACCGTGTGCGGGGACGTACGCGCGTGTGAACGGGAGGCGGGGGCATGGCCCTGAAGGAACGGGACCGGTTCTCCACGGCCACCAGGCTGCGGCTGCTCGGCGAGCAGACCGCCGAGCGGGTCTACCGCTCGCAGACCCGCCGCCAGGCCCGCCGCTCCCGGCTCACCGGCCGCGCCGCGCTGCTGGCCCTGGTCCTGTGCTCCCTGATCGTCGCCCTCGCCTACCCGATAAGGCAGTACGTCGCCCAGCGCGCCGAGATCGCCGACCTGGAGCGCGAGCGGCAGCAGGCGCAGGAACGGGTCGAGGAACTCCGCGACGAGAAGGCACGTTGGCAGGACGACGCCTACGCCGAGCAGCAGATCCGTGAGCGGCTGCACTACGTGCTGCCGGGCGAGACCGGCTACATCGTGATCGACCCGGACGCCGCCCGCCAGTCCCGCGCCGACACGGGCGCCGCGGACCGGCCCTGGTACGCGAACGTCTGGGACGGCGTCGACAAGTCCGACGCCGCCGACGGCTGACCGCGCCCGGCCTCCGGCCTCCGGCCACGCCCCCGGGACCACCCCGGGCCCCCACCCCTACGACCGACCTGACCGACAGAAAGACATCATGCAGACGCCCCCGCCGCCCACCCCGCGCACCGAACCCACCGACGCCGATGTGGCCGCCTTCCAGCAGCAGCTCGGCCGTCCCCCGCGCGGACTGCGCGCCATCGCGCACCGGTGCCCCTGCGGGCAGCCCGACGTCGTGGAGACCGCGCCCCGGCTCCCCGACGGCACGCCCTTCCCGACGCTGTACTACCTGACGTGCCCCAAGGCCGCCTCCGCCATCGGCACGCTGGAGGCGGAGGGGGTCATGAAGGACATGACGGCCCGCCTGGAGAGCGACCCGGAGCTGGCCGCCGCGTACCGCGCCGCGCACGAGGACTACATCCGGCGGCGGGACGAGATCGAGGAGCTGACCGGCTTCCCCAGCGCGGGCGGGATGCCGGACCGGGTGAAGTGCCTGCACGTCCTCGTGGCGCACAGCCTGGCCGCCGGGCCGGGAGTGAACCCGCTCGGCGACGAGGCGCTGGAGATGCTCCCGGAGTGGTGGCGCAAGGGGGCGTGTGTCGTCCCCGGCGACCGCGCTGCCGCGCCGTCCCCGTCCCCGTGACCGTCGGCCACCATCGCGGGGGCTCCGCCCCCGCACCCCCCTCGGCCTGAACGGCCTCGTCCTCAATCGCCGGACGGGCTGAGGGGCCCCACCCGCCGCCCGGCTGAGAGGCCCCCACCCCACCGCCCGGCTGAGGGCCCCACCCCCGCCCGGCTGAGCGGCCCCCACTCGCCAGACGGGCCAAGGGCCCCCCACTACCGGACAGACCGACACGCCCTCCACCCGCCGGACAGACCGAGAGCCCGAGCCCCGCCGAACAGCCCACCCCGCCCCCACCCGCCGGACGGGCCGAAAGGCCCCCCACCCCGCCGCACGGCTGAGGGTCCCACCCCCGCCCGGCTGAGCAGCCCCACTCGCCAGACGGGCCAAGAGGCCCCCCACCTACCGGACAGACCGGCACGCCCCACCCCCCGAACAGCCCACCCCGCCCCCACCCGCCGCACGGGCCCAAACGCCCCCACCCCCGAAGGACACCCCCTATGCCCCGCGTCGCCGCCATCGACTGCGGTACGAACTCCATCCGCCTCCTCGTCGCCGACGTCGACCCCGCGACCGGTGAACTCACCGACCTGGACCGCCGTATGACGATCGTGCGGCTCGGGCAGGGCGTCGACCGGACCGGGCGGCTGGCGCCCGAGGCGCTGGCGCGGACCTTCGCGGCCTGCCGCGAGTACGCCGCCCTGATCAAGGAGCACGGCGCCGAGCGGCTCCGGTTCGTCGCGACCTCCGCCTCCCGCGACGCCGAGAACCGGGACGACTTCGTGCGCGGGGTGCTGGACATCCTGGGCGTGGAGCCCGAGGTGATCTCCGGCGACCAGGAGGCCGAGCTGTCCTTCACCGGCGCCACCAAGGAACTGACCGCCGGCGATGGCCTCACCCACCCCTTCCTCGTCGTGGACATCGGCGGCGGTTCGACCGAGTTCGTGGTCGGCGGGGACCGTGTCGACGCCGCCCGCTCGGTGGACGTCGGCTGTGTGCGGATGACCGAGCGGCACCTGGTCGTGGACGGGGCCGTCACCGACCCGCCCACCGCGGCGCAGATCGCCGCCATGAAGGCCGACATCGAGGCCGCCCTCGACCTCGCGGAGCGCGCCGTGCCGCTGCGCGAGGCCCGGACCCTGGTCGGCCTGGCCGGTTCGGTGACGACGGTGTCCGCCATCGCCCAGGATCTGCCCGCCTACGACTCCGACGCCATCCACCACTCCCGTGTCCCGCACGCCCGGGTCCGGGAGATCACCGAGTGGCTGCTGCGCTCCACGCACGCCGAGCGGGCCGCCGTCCCCTCCATGCACCCGGGGCGGGTCGATGTGATCGCCGCGGGGGCGCTCGTGCTGCTCTCGATCATGGACCGGACCGGCGCGGAGGAGGTCGTGGTGAGCGAGCACGACATCCTGGACGGCATCGCCTGGTCCCTCGCCTGAGCGACTCCACCGGCCGTATGAGCGCAGTTCCGGGCCCCTCCGAGGGCTCCGCGGGACCCCCCGCCGGAAAACTTCGTGAAGTTCTTCACAAGGATTTCGGCCCTGTCGGGGGACCAACCGGCCCCCCTGCGCCCGTCCGGGGGTCGATGGGGGGTGCGGGGGTGCCCGGGGGAGTGTTACCGGGGGGTTTCAGGGGCCCGTCGACGGCAGTGGTCCAACGGATTCCGCAGGGGCGGACCGGCAGCTCACGCGGCATTGACAACGGGTCGGAGGGGGCCCCGGTTCCCTTTCCACGCCATGATGTGGATCACGCGGGCCGCGCAGTGTAGCAGAGGGTGCACCGAAGCTTGTGAAGGGGCGCACGAGGTACCCCCCCGACCCAGGTGGATACTCAATGGCATGAGCACCACGGAGCGTCCCAGGATCCTCGTAGTAGGCGGTGGGTACGTCGGCCTGTACGCGGCTCGGCGCATCCTGAAGAAGATGCGCTACGGCGAGGCGACCGTCACGGTCGTCGACCCCCGGTCGTACATGACCTACCAGCCCTTCCTCCCCGAAACCGCCGCCGGCAACATCTCCCCGCGCCATGTCGTCGTCCCGCTGCGACGTGTGCTGCCCAAGGCGGAGGTGCTCACCGGCCGGGTCACCACCATCGACCAGGACCGCAAGGTCGCCACGATCGCGCCCCTGGTCGGTGAGTCGTACGAGCTTCCCTTCGACTACCTCGTGATCGCGCTCGGCGCGGTCTCCCGGACCTTCCCGATCCCCGGCCTCGCCGAGCAGGGCATCGGTATGAAGGGCATCGAGGAGGCCATCGGCCTGCGCAACCACGTGCTGGAGCAGCTGGACAAGGCCGACTCCACCACCGACGAGGAGATCCGCCGCACGGCGCTCACCTTCGTCTTCGTCGGCGGCGGCTTCGCGGGCGCGGAGACCATCGGCGAGGTCGAGGACATGGCCCGGGACGCGGCCAAGTACTACACCAGCGTCAGCCGCGAGGACATGCGCTTCATCCTCGTCGACGCCGCCGACAAGATCCTGCCCGAGGTCGGCCCCAAGCTCGGCCAGTACGGCAAGGAGCACCTGGAGAGCCGGGGCGTCGAGATCTATCTCTCCACCTCCCTGGACTCCTGCGTCGACGGGCATGTGGTGCTCAAGAACGGGCTGGAGGTCGACTCCAGCACGATCGTCTGGACGGCCGGCGTCAAGCCCAACCCGGCGCTCGCCCGCTACGGTCTGCCGCTCGGCCCGCGCGGCCATGTCGACACCGCCCCCACCCTCCAGGTGCAGGGCACCGACTACATCTGGGCCGCCGGCGACAACGCCCAGGTCCCCGACCTCGCCGCCCGCAAGGCCGGCAACCCCAACGCCTGGACGCCGCCCAACGCGCAGCACGCGCTGCGCCAGGCCAAGGTGCTCGGCGACAACGTGATCTCCGGTATGCGGGGCTTCCCGCAGAAGGAGTACAGCCACGCCAACAAGGGCGCGGTCGCGGGCCTCGGTCTGCACAAGGGCGTCGCGATGATCGTCGTCGGCAAGATGAAGATCAAGGTCAAGGGCCGGCTCGCCTGGTACATGCACCGTGGCTACCACGGCATGGCCATGCCGACCTGGAACCGGAAGATCCGGGTCTTCGCCGACTGGACCCTCGGGATGTTCCTCAAGCGCGAGGTGGTCTCCCTCGGCGCCATGGAGAACCCCCGCGAGGAGTTCTACGAGGCCGCCAAGCCCGCCCCCGCCCCGGTCGCCAAGACCGAGGAACCGGCCAAGGCGTCCTGACCGTCTGATCGCCCGCCCGTCCGGCACACCTTCCGAAGGGGCCGTCCGCCATCCGTGGTGCGGACGGCCCCTTCGGCGTGCCCGGCCCCGGCCGGGCCGGGCCGATCTGACGGATCAGCAGGCAAATGGTGCGGAGTACAGGTGTTTTGCCCAGTCGTAACGCGCGTTGGGGACTGCGCGGGCGCCCGCCAGGTGTTTACGTGGAGGAAGTCATCCGCGATCACTTGTCACGGAGGTGCGCCATGGCCCACGCCGCGCCGCGGCTGAGGGGACTGCTCGAACAGATGCTCGCAGCACCGCTTCCGGTGCGGATCCGCGCCTGGGACGGTTCGGAGGACGGCCCGCCGGACGCGCCGGTCCTGGTCGTCCGCGACCGCCGGGCCCTGCGCAGGCTGCTGTGGAAGCCGGGGGAACTGGGCCTGGCCCGCGCCTGGGTCTCCGGCGACCTGACCGTCGAGGGCGATCTGTACCGGGCACTGGAACTGCTGGCCGGACAGCTCTGGGAACGCAGCGAGGACGACCGTACGCTCGGCCAGGCACTGCGCGACCCCGAGGTGCGCGCGGCCGTCCGCGGACTGCTCCGCCTCGCCGGACCCGCGCTGCCGCCCCCACCGCCCCCCGAGGAGATCCGCAGACCCCGCCATCTGCACACCAGACGCACCGACCGCCGCGCGATCAGCCACCACTACGACGTCGGCAACGACTTCTACGAGATCGTCCTCGGCCCGTCGATGGTCTACTCCTGCGCCTACTGGGAGGACGGCGGCACACTGGAGGGCGCCCAGCGCGACAAGCTCGAACTCATCTGCGAGAAGCTCGCCCTGAAGCCGGGCCAACGGCTGCTGGACGTGGGCTGCGGCTGGGGCTCGATGGTGCTGCACGCCGCCCGCGAGCACGGGGTCAGCGCCGTCGGCGTCACCCTCTCCCAGGAACAGGCCGCCTACGCCCGCAAGCGGATCGCCGACGAGGGACTCACCGACCAGGTCGAGATCCGCGTCCAGGACTACCGGGACGTCCGGGACGGCCCCTACGACGCCATCTCCTCCATCGGCATGGCCGAGCACGTCGGCGCCGAACGCTACCGGGACTACGCCGCCGATCTGTACGGCCTGCTGCGCCCCGGCGGCCGGCTGCTCAACCACCAGATCGCCCGCCGCCCCCGGCGCGACGAGTCCGCCTACGAGGTGAACGACTTCATCGACGCCTATGTGTTCCCGGACGGCGAGCTGGCCCCCGTCGGCACCACCGTCACCCAGTTGGAGCGGGCCGGGTTCGAGGTGCGGGACGTGGAGTCGCTGCGCGAGCACTACGCGCTCACCCTGCGCCGCTGGGTCGCCAATCTGGAGGCCGGCTGGGACCGCGCGGTCGAACTCACCAGCCCAGGCCGGGCCCGGGTCTGGCGCCTCTACATGGCCGCCTCGGCGCTGTCCTTCGAACGCAACCGGATCGGCGTCAACCAGATCCTGGCCGTGAAGACCCCGGCACCCGGCCCCGCGGGCCTGCCCCTGCGCGCCCGCGCCTGGCACGGCTGACCGCGGCGCACAGCGGACGACGGAAAGGCCCCGTCCCTCCCCGGTCACGGTCACCGGGGAGGGACGGGGCCTTCGGCATCACCGGGCCGCCCCCTGGCCCGGCCTGCTCCGCCTGCTCCGGCCTATTCGGCCTTGATGGCGGACAGCATGTTCAGCCTCGCCGCCCGGCGGGCCGGCCACAGCGCGGCCAGCACCCCGACCAGGTCCGCCAGCAGCAGGAACAGCGCCATCCGGCCCCACGGCAGGACCAGCTCGTAGGTCGACATCTGGGAGCCGACCAACTGCCCGGCCGCCCAGCCGAAGAAGACGCCGAGGCCGATCCCGAGGACCCCGCCGAACATGCAGATCACCAGGGACTCCAGCCGCACCATCCGCTTGATGCCCCGGCGGTCCAGGCCGATCGCCCGGAGCATGCCGATCTCCTGCGAGCGCTCGAAGACCGACATGGCCAGGGTGTTGATCACCCCGAGGACGGCCACGATCACCGCCATGGCGAGCAGCGCGTACAGCATGTTGAGCATGAGGGTGAACATGCTGGCGATCTCGTTGGACAGATCCTGCTTGTCCTGGACCTGGATGGCCGGGTTGGCGCCGAGGGCCTCCTCCAGCCGGTCCTTGGTGGCGTCCGAGACCCCGCCGTCCGCGGCGACCATGACCAGCATGTCGTCCGGCTCGCTCTGGTGCGGGGCGAGGGTCCCGGCGTCCAGCATGATCCCGTTGAACATCTCGTTCGCCTCGTACACCCCGGAGACGGTGAGCCGCTCGCTCTCCCCGTCCTCGAAGTGGGCGGTGAACGTCGAGCCGGGCTGCCAGCCGTACCGCTCGGCGGTGTCGGTGTCGACGACGGCGTCCGTGCCGCCGATGGTGAAGGAGCCGCTGTCCAGCGGGAAGTCGGTCAGCTCGCCGAAGGTGCGGCCGTCGACACCGGTGAGGTACTCGGTCTCGCCGTCGATGCGCGAGGGGGCGTTGCGCATCGGGCTGGTGGCGGTGACGCCCTCGGTGTCGCGCAGGGTGCGCTCGACATCCGGGGAGAGCGCGTTGCCGTTGGCCATGGAGACGACGTAGTCGGCGCGGATCGCCTCGCCCGCCATCTTGTCGATGGACTTCTGGAGGCTGCCCGCCATCACCGTCATGCCGGTGATGAGGGTGAGGCCGATCATCAGTGCGGAGGCGGTGGCGGCGGTGCGGCGCGGGTTGCGCACCGAGTTCTGCCGGGCCAGCTTGCCCGCCACCCCGAAGACCCGCAGCAGCGGGGCCGCCGCCGCGATCAGCGGCCGGGACAGCAGCGGGGTCAGGATGAACACCCCGATGATCAGCAGGGCGGCGCCCAGCCCCATCGGCAGCTGCCCGTCCGAGCCCTCCATCCCGGTCGCGGCCAGGATGACGGCCACTCCGGCACCGGCGAACAGCGCGCCGATCGTGTTCCGCACCACCAGCGACTTGGTGCTCGCCTGGGCGTGCACGCTGCTCATCGCGGCGACCGGCGGGATCTTCGCGGCCCGGCGGCCCGGCAGCCAGGCGGCCAGCATGGTGATCACGACGCCGACCCCGAGGGCGACCAGGACCGTGCCGGGCGAGACCACCAGCGGGCCGTCCGGGACGGTGACGTCCAGCGAGCCCATCAGGGCGCGCAGCCCGGCGCCGATGCCGATGCCCGCGACCAGACCGGCGATCCCGGCGACCGTGCCGACCACGAACGCCTCGATCAGCACCGAGCGGGTGACCTGGCGGCGCGAGGCACCGACCGCGCGCATCAGGGCCAGTTCCTTGGTGCGCTGGGCGACCAGCATGGTGAAGGTGTTGGCGATGATGAAGGTGCCGACGAACAGCGCGATCCCGGCGAACGCCAGCATGCCCTGCTGGAGACCGCTCATCGAGGTCTCGATGTTCCTGGCCTGGTCGTCCGCGAGCTGCGTACCGGTCTTGGTGTCGACCACGTCCCCGGGCAGCGCCTCGTCCAGCGCGCTCTTCAGCGCGGCCTGGCCGACTCCCGGCTCGGCGGTGACATCGATCTCGTCGTAGGTGCCCTCCTTCCCGAACAGCGACTGGGCGGTGGCGGTGTCGAAGAGGGCGAGGCTGCCACCGGCGGCGACATTGCCGTCGTCGGTGGTGAAGATGCCGGTGATGGCCGGCTCCAGGACCGGGCCGTCGATGGACATCCGGATGGTGTCGCCGACCTCGTAGCCGGCCCGCTTCGCGGTCTCGGAGTCGATCAATATCTCGTCGGGTCCGCTCGGCACACTGCCGCTGACCAGCGGATACCGGGGGTCGTCGGTGCCCCAGTAGTTCCCGCCCTGCGACTGGAAGCCGCCGCCGATCAGCTTGCCGTCCTTGTCGGCGAGGGCGGTGAAGCCGGTGACGACACCGGTCGCGGAGGCGGCGCCCGGCACCTGCCCGGCGTCCTTGAGGAGGGCCTCGGTCAGCTCGGGCGTCGAGCCGACCCGGTCGCCCTCGGCCTCGCGGCTGTCGGGGGTCACGGCGACGTCGACCTGGTCGAAGCCCTTGGAGGAGCTGTTCTGGAGGGCGTCGGAGAGGGTGTTGGTGAAGACCAGGGTCCCCGAGACGAAGGCCACGCCGAGCATCACGGCGAGGACGGTCATCAGGAGCCGGGCCTTGTGCGCGGTCACATTGCGCAAGGCGGTGCGGAACATGGCTGTCTCAGTCCAGTGGGTACGGTCGGTACGGTCCGATGGGGGTGAGGGGTGACCCTGCGGTCAGCTGGTGCGGCCCTTGGCGTCGAACTGCTTCATCCGGTCCAGCACCAGGTCCGCCGTCGGCCCGTACAGCTCGTCCACGATCCGGCCGTCGGCCAGGAAGATCACCCGGTCCGCGTACGCCGCCGCCACCGGGTCATGGGTCACCATCACCACGGTCTGGCCCAGCTCGCGCACCGAGTTGCGCAGAAAGCCCAGCACCTCGGCGCCGGAGCGGGAGTCCAGGTTCCCGGTGGGCTCGTCGCCGAAGATGATCTCGGGGCGGGAGGCCAGGGCGCGGGCCACGGCGACGCGCTGCTGCTGGCCGCCGGAGAGCTGGGAGGGGCGGTGGCCGAGGCGCCCGGACAGCCCGATCATCTGGATCACCCGGTCGAGCCACTGCTTGTCGGGCTTGCGGCCGGCGATGTCCATCGGCAGCGTGATGTTCTCCAGCGCGGTCAGCGTCGGCAGCAGGTTGAACGCCTGGAAGATGAAGCCGATCTTGTCCCGGCGCAACTTGGTGAGCTGCTTGTCCTTGAGCGAGCCCAGCTCGGTCTCACCGATCCGCGCGGACCCGGACGAGAAGGTGTCCAGCCCGGCGACACAGTGCATCAGGGTCGACTTGCCGGAGCCGGAGGGGCCCATGATCGCGGTGTACTCGGCCTGCCGGAACTCGACGGAGACCCGGTCCAGGGCGACCACCTGGGTCTCGCCCTGTCCGTAGATCTTCGACAGCTCCGTGGCGCGGGCCGCCGCGGTCGTGGGCCGGGCGATGGGGGTCGTGGTCACGGGAGGGTGCTCCTGTCGGGAGGTCGGGACGCTGTTCGAGGACAGGTCCATCGTCCCGAGCACAAAGGGGCCTGGAGTCAGCCGCTGCTCCCGTTCCATGGCCCGCCTCCGGTCGCACCGCGGCCCGCCGTGTCATACCTCGGGATGAGGGGCGCCCCCGACTCGGAGCAGTGCGCCGGAGCCTTGGCCGGGCCGGGCGCGCGCCGTCCGCGCGGGGCGTGCCGTGATCACCGGGATGGGGAGCGCGCGCCGTCCGCGCGGAGCACGGGGGCACTCGCGGTACCGGGAGCGCTCACGGCGACGGCCGGGAACGCATCCACGCGCACGGTGAAATTCCGTCATTCCGCATACGCGGTCCGTGATCGCGCGACAGGCTGGTGGCAAGTGCTGATGGCCTATTTTGCGGTCTGATGCTCCCTCAGACGTCAATAAAATAAGACAACATCGGTCCTCCCGTCCGCTGTTCGGGGGACGTACCCCGATAGGCTCGGAGCCTCGATGCGGAGCCCACGGCCTGCCCGGATGGTGGAATGCAGACACGGCGAGCTTAAACCTCGCTGCCCCTCGCGGGCGTACCGGTTCAAGTCCGGTTCCGGGCACCACTCTGCCTACGGCGTCTGACCAGCGAAAACGGCTGACGGGCGCCGTCAGTCTTTGGTGCCGTCCGGCGCATGGCTGACGCTCCGTCCAACTGATGTGCTGTCACATCATGCGCGCAACTCGCAAAAGATCAAGGGCAGTAGGCCACCGGTCACTGGTTCGGGTGGAGGGCGAGGGTTCTGCCCCCGCTGGTCCCGAGGCGCCGGACTCCGCATGCCAGGCATATGTCATCGGCATCACGGCGAACGGCTCGGGCCCCGCTGACACCACCACGCCGACCGCCCTCGGGATGCCGGAGACGTACACCAGCGGCTGGACGAGAAGGTCCCGGACGCGGGCGGGGCGGATGTCCGGCGAGCAGGCTCTGTCTGTTCAGGGATCCCGGCTTCACCGGTGGCGAGGACAACCACGCGTCGTCCGTCGAATGCCGGCGTCGCTGAACACCTGGCACTCAGGTCAGGGGCCGGGCCTGCCGGGGGGAGCAGGCCCGGCGCCGAGCACGGTAGGCGCGGTTCCGGGCACCTCTCCGTAGCAGAACGGTTCTGTACCAGAACGGTCATCGTCGGCCCCCCACCACTGGTGGGAATCACCCACACGCGTAGCGTGTTCCTGAACACAGGCGAGGGAAAGATCCTCCCCAGGCACTAGGGTCATTCCTTTGCCTTTCCATTACTCTTGAGCCAAGGCCACGCACGGTGGCCATGGAGGAGTGAAATGAGGAGCAGCAACCCGGTCTTCTCGCGACGGGGGTTCAGCCGCGACAACGGCTCCGCGGGCTTCAACACCGCGCCGCAGGCCGGGGGCGCAGCAGTGGGCACGCAGGGCAACCCCTACGCCCAGCCTGGCGCCGGCACCAACCCGTACGCGACCAACCCTTACGCCCAGCCGGGCGTGCAGGGTGCCCCGCCCCAGGCCCCGGCCACCACCGACCGTATGACGATGGACGACGTCGTCATGCGCACGGCCATGACGCTGGGCACGGTCGTCGTCGGCGCCGTCCTGGCGTGGGCCCTGCTGCCGGTCTCGTCCAGCAGCTACGGCCTGGCCATCGGCGCCGCGCTGATCGCCTTCGTCCTGGCGATGGTCCAGTCCTTCAAGCGCAACGCGTCGCCCGCGCTGATCCTGACCTACGCCGCGTTCGAGGGTGTCTTCCTCGGCGTCTTCAGCGAGATGTTCAACTCCCGCTGGTCCGGCGCCCCCTTCCAGGCCGTGCTCGGCACGATGGCCGTCTCCGGCGCCACCCTGCTGATCTACAAGGCCGGCTGGATCCGCGTCACGGCCCGCTACGCCCGTATCGGCATGGCGATCGCCATCGCGTTCGTGCTGGTCATGGCGGTGAACCTGCTGCTGGTCGCGTTCGGCTTCGCCGGTGACGGCGGACTGCGCAGCATGGGCCCGCTGGGCGCGATCGTCGGTATCTTCGCGATCGTCCTCGGCGCGTTCTTCCTCACCCTCGACTTCAAGCAGATCGAGGACGGCATCGCGTACGGCGCCCCGCGCAAGGAATCCTGGCTGGCCGCGTTCGGTCTGACCATGACCCTGGTGTGGATCTACATCGAGATGCTGCGGCTGGTCGCGATCTTCAGCGGCGACGACTGACGGTCGCTCCGCTGGTAGACCGATGAGAAGGGCCCCGGGAATCCCGGGGCCCTTTCGCGCGCTCGGTGCCAGGAGGCAGGGGTCTCAGAGGAGTCTCAGAAGAACCTGCGCGCCGCCCTCCTCAGGTCGTACTCGTGGATGATCGCCTTCGCGTGGCCGTACGCCAGATTGTGTTCATGGCGCAGCCAGCTGACCTTCTCCTCGAAGCGGATGAGAGCCGGGCCGTCCTCGACGGCGCGCAACCAGTCGGCGACTTCACGACCGGTGCAATGGGGGATGCGGGCGAGCAGGTTGCGATGGGTCTCCGCGGAGAAGACTTGGGACATCGGCGCCTCCGGACGCAATCGGGTGTAAGCCGGTCCTTCAGGTCACCGTGCCTGAGCATCGGCCTGTTGGCAACAGTCCGGGTACGGCGCGTACGCTCGCCGCGTGGTGGATACGACGCCGTTGACCCGAGCAGTGGATCACTTCGCCGACCGGCTGAGGGCGGCTCCGCAGAGCCGTCTCCAGCGGGGCGGTGCCGCGGAGGCACTGGGGTTGGCGAGGGAGCTGGCGCGGTGGGCGCAACGGGTGGAGGAGCCCGGCGCGGAGCCGCGGGAGATGCCGGACGCGGGGATGTTCGCGGTCGCGGATCAGGTGACGGTGGCGGGGCGGGACCTGGCGGTCGTGCTCCGCACGGAGGGGGAGGTGGAGGAGGCGGTGGGGGTTGTGGTGGCCGCGCAGGGGCGGGCCGGGGTGTGACGCCTCAGGGCCGGTGACTACGGGGACGACGATTGCGGGGCCGGCGATTACGGGACCGGCGACTGACTACAGGGCCGGTGGCTACAGGAACGGCGACTACAGGCACGGCGACTACAGGGCCGGTGACTACAGGGACGCTATGACCCGGTCCGCCAGGATGTAGACCGTTTCCTCGCCGCACTGGAAGGTGAGCGTGTACGCGCCGGAGATGCCCGAGCCGCCCAGCAGGTGGGGGATCTCGCCGGAGCGCAGGGCGGCGGCGAGGCGTTCCGCGGTCTCGCGGTGGCCCGGGGTCATGCACAGCGTGGTGCCGTCGGCGAAGACATACACATCCAGCGTGCCCAGCGGGCCGGGGCGGACGTCGGTCAGCTCGACCCGGTCGGCCGCCAGCTCCTCCAGCGTGCTCACCGTACGCTCGTGGTCGCCCACGACCGGTGAGGTGACGGGTGTGAAGTCCGGGTGGGAGGGGTGGCGGCGGCGGGCCGCGGACAGCTCGGGCGAGTCCGCCGGGTAGTCACGCGGGTGATCGCGGTGGTGGTGGTCGTGGTGGTGGTCCTCGGTCTCCGGGGCCGGTTCGGTGACCGGCTCCAGCGCCTCCAGGCCCGCGAAGTCGGTGGGGCGGGGCAGGAACGGCTCGTTGTCACCGAGGCCCAGCAGGGACGGCGCGTCGGCGGCGTCGCGGGCCTCCTGGGCGGCCCAGAAGGCACGCGCCTCGGCGAGCTCCCGCTCGCGCTCCTCGGCCAGGGCCTCCGCCACCGCCGCCCGTATCTGATCGGTGTCGGCGGCGGGACGGGCCGCGGGCACCAGACCCCGGGCGGCACCGCCGCCGGCGAGATCCTGGTGCAGGGCCGCGACCTGGCGGCGCAGCTGTATGAGGGTGCGCAGGACGGCGACGCCCACGGCGCCGGTGGCGGCCGTGGTGACCAGCAATGCGATCGGCATGGCGCTCACTGACGTACTCCCGGTTTAAAGTCGACCCCCGACTTCCTACATCAGCTTGATGGGTGAACTAACCCGCTGTCAGTGCGTAACGTCACGAAACGGACAGGACTTTGGACCCACGGCTTATCAGTTCAACACGCTGACCTGCGGTGATTTCCACGACGGGGGAGATAGGTCACATCCTGAGGGAGATTGGATCACAAATCGGCCCAGAACTCCGGAGATTGCCGGGTTCTGGGCCAATGAGTGACGTTAAGTGCCTTTGTGATTACGGAAAGGCGTGGGAATGGGGGACGGGAGAGGGGCGGGGGTCAGCTGAGGCGTTCGATCACCATTGCCATGCCCTGCCCGCCGCCGACGCACATCGTCTCCAGGCCGAACTGCTTGTCGTGCCACTGGAGGGAGTTGATCAGGGTGCCGGTGATGCGGGCGCCGGTCATGCCGAAGGGGTGGCCCACGGCGATGGCCCCGCCGTTGACGTTGAGCTTGTCCAGGGGGATGCCGAGGTCCTGGTAGGAGGGGATGACCTGGGCGGCGAACGCCTCGTTGATCTCGACCAGGTCGATGTCGTCGATGGTGAGCCCGGCGCGGCGCAGCGCCTGGCGGGAGGCGTCGACGGGGCCGAGGCCCATGATCTCGGGGGAGAGCCCGGAGACGCCGGTCGAGACGATCCGGGCGAGCGGGGTCAGGCCCAGCTCCCGCGCCTTGGTGTCGGACATGATGATCACGGCGGCGGCGCCGTCGTTGAGCGGGCAGCAGTTCCCGGCGGTGACCAGTCCGTCGGCGCGGAACACGGGCTTGAGGCCCTGGACGCCCTCCAGGGTGACGCCGGGGCGGGGGCCGTCGTCCGCGGCGACGACCGTGCCGTCCGGGAGCGTGACCGGGGTGATCTCCCGCTCCCAGAAGCCGTCCTTGATGGCCTGCTCGGCGAGGTTCTGCGAGCGGACGCCGAACGCGTCCATCTCCTCGCGGGTGATGCCCTTGGCGCGGGCGAGGTTCTCGGCGGTCTGGCCCATCGCGATGTAGGGGTCGGGGACGAGGCCGTCCTCGCGGGGGTCGTGCCAGGTGGAGCCGGTCGACCCGGCGGTGGCGGCGGTACGGGCCTCGGCGTCGGCGAAGAGGGGGTTGTGGGTGTCGGGGAGGGAGTCGGAGCTGCCCTTGGCGAAGCGGGAGACCGTCTCGACCCCGGCCGAGATGAAGACATCGCCCTCACCGGCCTTGATGGCGTGCAGTGCCATCCGGGAGGTCTGGAGGGAGGACGAACAGTAACGGGTGATCGTGCAGCCGGGGAGGTGGTCCATGCCCAGCTGCACGGCGACGATCCGGCCCAGGTTGAAGCCCTGCTCGCCGCCGGGGAGGCCGCAGCCGAGCATCAGGTCGTCGATGTCCCTCGGGTCCAGCTCCGGGACCTTCGCCAGGGCGGCCTGGATGATCGTGGCGGTGAGGTCGTCGGGGCGGAGTTCCTTGAGCGAGCCCTTGAAGGCACGGCCGATGGGGGAGCGGGCGGTCGAGACGATGACGGCTTCGGGCATTTCCGGCTCCAGGGGCGTACGTACGGCTGGGTGGGCGGGGCTGCTTGGAAGTTACCCGCACGTATGTCATCGGTCACGGGTGCCGTCGTGTGACACGGACCGCACTTTCCAAGCGCTTGCTTGGCCCCAGTGCCCCTTCAGGGGCGCTGGGGGTACCCCCCTCTGGGGGAGGAACCGCGCGAGCAACCACGGACCACCCGCACCCGCCCCGCCCCCTATACGGAGTGCCCCGCCCCCTTTACGGAATGACCGGCGCCGTTTACGGAGTGACCCGGCCCCTTTACGGAGTGACCGGCGCCGTCTCCTCCACCCGCACCCGCCTCCGCCTCCGCCGCTTCAGAAGCGCCCACGGCCCGCGAGGCCCCGTGGGCATCGCGGCGGCGACCTCCGTGCCGGCCTCCGAGGCCGCCTCCGCCGCCGCCTTGGCGACCGGGAGGAACCCCTCGCGGCGGGAGGCGTCCGGACGGTCCTCACCGGCGGGCCAGAGGCCGAGCGCCGCGCAGACCGTCGGCAGGACGGCCATCGCGGCGGTGGCGTACCCCTCGACGGACGGGTGGTAGTGGTCGGGCCCGAACAGTTCGCGCGGGTTCGCGGCGAACTCGGGGCCGAGCAGGTCGCCCAGCGACACCGTGCGCCCGCCCTGCTCCACCACCCCGATGGTCTGGGCCGCCGCCAGTTGCCGGGAGGCCCGGCGGGCGAGCCAGCGCAGCGGCTGCTGGACCGGCTCGATGGTGCCCAGGTCGGGACAGGTGCCGACGACCACCTCCGCACCGGCGGTGCGCAGCCGCCGTACCGCTGCCGACAGCCGGCGGACTGACTGGGTGGCGGGCATCCGGTGGGTGACGTCGTTCGCGCCGATGATGATCACGCAGATGTCGGGGACCTGGGAGCTGTCCTCCAGGACCAGCGCGACCTGGCGGTCGAGGTCGTCGGAGCGGGCGCCGGGCAGCGCCACGTTGCGCAGCCGGACCGGGCGTTCGGCGACCGCGGACAGCCCGGAGGCCAGCAGGGCGCCCGGGGTCTGCTGGGCGCGGTGGACGCCCTGTCCGGCGGCCGTGGAGTCACCCAGGAGGGTCAGCGCGAGGGGCGGTTCGCCCGGGGTGGCGTAGAGCTGCCCGTAGAGCCCGTCCGCGTGGGGGACGCGGGACGACGACGTCCCGTGGCCCACCTGCCGCCGGGCGAGCCGGACCTCCGCGAGGACCACCCCGATCGCCGCCGCCCCCATCAGCCCGATACCGCCCCCGCCGAACGCCGCGCCTGCCGCGATACGCCGGGCCACTCGCGCCCTTGACATGCTCGTCATGGATCGCCGCCACCTCCTTACGTGCCGTACATCCACTCCTTGCCCCGTACTGCCCGTCGCCCAATCTCAACGGGGAGTGAACGCGGGACCGGGGCCGTAGGCTGCTGGGCGAACCATCACGACCACCCCTTTTGCAGCAACCGGAGACAACGGTGCAATTCCACGACTCGATGATCAGCCTCGTCGGCAACACCCCGCTGGTGAGGCTCAACAGCGTGACCAAGGACATCCGGGCGACCGTCCTGGCCAAGGTGGAGTACTTCAACCCGGGCGGCTCCGTGAAGGACCGCATCGCCCTGCGCATGATCGAGGCGGCGGAGCGCAGCGGGGACTTGCTGCCCGGGGGCACGATCGTCGAGCCGACCAGCGGGAACACGGGCGTCGGCCTGGCCATCGTGGCGCAGCAGAAGGGGTACAAGTGCATCTTCGTGTGCCCCGACAAGGTGAGCACCGACAAGATCAACGTCCTGCGGGCGTACGGGGCGGAGGTCGTCGTCTGCCCGACGGCGGTGGACCCCGATCACCCCGACTCGTACTACAACGTCTCCGACCGGCTGGTCCGGGAGACGCCGGGGGCGTGGAAGCCGGACCAGTACTCCAACCCGAACAACCCGGAGTCCCACTACCACTCCACCGGGCCGGAGCTGTGGGAGCAGACGGAGGGGCGGATCACCCACTTCGTGGCGGGCGTCGGTACCGGTGGCACGATCTCCGGCACCGGGCGCTATCTGAAGGACGCGAGCGAGGGCCGGGTCCAGGTCATCGGCGCGGACCCGGAGGGCTCGGTCTACTCGGGCGGGTCCGGACGGCCGTACCTGGTGGAGGGCGTCGGTGAGGACTTCTGGCCGACGGCGTACGACCGGACGGTCGCGGACGAGATCGTGGCCGTGTCCGACAAGGACTCCTTCCAGATGACCCGGCGCCTGGCGAAGGAGGAGGGCCTGCTGGTGGGCGGCTCCTGCGGGATGGCGGTGGTCGCGGCGCTGGAGGTGGCGGAGCGGCTGGGGCCGGACGATGTGGTCGTCGTCCTCCTCCCGGACAGCGGTCGCGGCTACCTCAGCAAGATCTTCAACGACGAGTGGATGGCGGACTACGGGTTCCTGGAGGACACCGGTCCCAGCGCGCGGGTCGCCGATGTCCTGGACGACAAGGAGCACGGCGCGATCCCGTCGCTGGTGCACATGCACCCCGAGGAGACGGTGGGCCAGGCCATCGAGGTGCTGCGCGAGTACGGGGTGTCCCAGATGCCGGTGGTCAAGCCGGGCGCGGGGCACCCGGATGTGATGGCGGCGGAGGTCGTCGGTTCGGTGGTGGAACGGGAACTGCTGGACGCGCTCTTCAACCGGCGCGCTTCGCTGGACGACCCGCTGGAGAAACACATGTCGGCACCGCTGCCGCAGGTGGGTTCCGGTGAGCCGGTGTCCGACCTGATGCAGGTACTGGGCGGGGCGGACGCGGCGATCGTACTGGTGGAGGGGAAGCCGGTGGGGGTTATCGGGCGGCAGGATCTGCTGGCGTTCTTGGCGCATCAGACGAAGTAGAAGGAGTGGGCTCCGGTTCCCGAGGGGATCGGGGCCCTTATCGGTGCTGTGCGCCGTGGGATCAGGTGGCGAGGCCGGTCCGCTCGGCCATGCCCATGAGGGTGGGCCGGGCCCTTTGGTGGAGCACGAAGAGGACCCGGACCACCTCGCGCGCCATGGGGTGCGCCTCGGTCATCTCGGGCGCCACGGCGAAGGCCCTGTGCAGGGCCTCTTCGGCGCCGGAGTAGTTCCTGACGTCGAGCCTGGCCCTGCTGATGTCGATGTACATGCGTCCGAGGCGGCTCGGGCTGAGGGACGGCGGCGGATTCCTGAGCAGCGGATCGCTCATCTCCACGGCCATGCCCGGTTCACCGAGTTCGACATGCGAGGCCAGCTCGTACAGGGCGGTGTTGGCCGGTCCGAAGGTGAGGTTGTGCCAGAGGACATCGGCGGGGACGAGCCGGGCGTAGTGGTGTGCGCGGCGCAGATGGTCGGCCGTGGCTTCCTTGTCCTTGTACCGGGAAGCGAGGACGACTCCGCGCAGATGCAGCGAGCCGAGGCTCATGGCCTGTGCGGGTGAACTGTCCCCGCCCGCCCGCTCGTACTTCGCGATGGCCCGTTCGACGATCGCGAGGCCGTCGTCGTACTGGCCCGCGCTCTGGTAGGTGCCGGCCTCGTTCCAGGCCGTCGCGACCTCGGCCTCCGGGTTCCAGGTCTGCTGCGCCGCCCACGCCTGGCGGGACACGATCATGTCGGCGAGGTCGGGTTGGGCGAGCCGGTGCGCGGCGGCGTACGCGCACCCGTAGACGTCGACCAGCTGTGACCAGACTCCGGCTTCGCCGGGGGCGGAGAGCGCCGTGGCGGTCACCTGCCCGAGAAGCCGGGGAAGCAGGTCCAGTAACTCCAGGTACTTGGTCCCGGCGCGCAGTGCCATGGCCGTCCTCACCTCGGCGGCCAGCGCCTCCGGCGGGGGTACGTCCTCGCGGGGGAGGGTGTAGCGCCGGACCGCCGCGCGGAGGTCGTCCAGGAGTTCCACCTGCCGGGTCTCGTCCGAGAAGGGCTGGCCGTGGATTCTGGCGGTGGTGACGCGCATGGCCTTGGCCAAGGCGGCGACCACGGGAGGAGTCGCGGGGCGCGTGCCGCCTTCGATCTTGGCCAGGAGGGACACGGAGATGCCTCCCATCCGAGCGAGCTTGGCCTGACCCAGGCCACGCGCTTTGCGCAGTACGGCGATGTTCTCACCGGGGGCGGGGGTGTTCTCCATGTGCCTCACTGTCGCACGTCCGCCTACGTACGTACCGTCAGATGCTTTGCTGCTCCATGGTGTTGTGCAAGTTCTGTGTCAACTGATCTTGATCTGACGCAGTTTCCTGATATCGGACAGCAAATACGGCTGACATCAGGAGCCCCCACATGCCTGACCCCACCCCCGAACCAACCACGACCACCCACGGTCACGTGAGTATTGAGGCCACCCGCAACCCCTCCCAAGACGCCTACGAAGCGCTCATGGAGTTACTGCTGCGCATCGGCGTGACCCCCTCCCACGCCCGCGTCGACTGGGCCGGCGACGAGCACACCGCCCCCATCCTCATCGGCCGACTCGGCGTCACGGACGTGCTGCGGCTCAATCGGGCCCTTCGGGTCGCCCTCGGTCAGAGCAACCCGCCCAGCGTCCTCGCCGACCGGCCCCACCGCCCCCTCACCGGCGAGACCGTCCTCGACACCGCCACGGACGGCATGGGCGAGGTCGTCGGCTATCTGCTCCGCCCGCTGGAGCCCGGTGAGCCGCCGTGGACGGCGGACCCGGACGACATCCGGCGCCCGGAGCGGGACCGGCTGATCCGGGCCCGTATGGCACGCCTCGATCTGGACCGGCGCACCAACCCACCGCCGTCGTCGGCGCTCGTGCCCGCGCCGCCCCAGGGCCTCGGGCGTGGCTGAAAGGCCACCGGCCGTCAAGGACGCCTCCCTCCGGTGGGGGCTGCCGACGTTCATCGTCTGGGTCTCCGTCTTCGCCTATGTCCTGTCCGTGGTCATCGGGTCCGGGCAGTGAGCGTCGGCGGAGCACCACTCGTGAACCCCGCCCCTGCCTTCGCGAACACCGATGACGAGCGCAGCCCGAGGAACTGAACCCGACCATGACTCCTGACTTCCCCGAGTCCGAGATCGCTGCCCTGATCCGCCCCCACGCGGGTGCGGTGCGCGAGATACAGCGCACTCCCAGAGGCTTCAGCTCCGATCTCGCCGCGCGTGTCGACGCCGAGAAGGGCCGGTTCTTCGTCAAGGCCATCCGGAACCGGGCCGGAGGCCGGGTTGCCTCGCTCGCGCGCGAGAGGCTCGTCAACCCGTATGTCCAGCCGCTCTCTCCGACGCTCCAGTGGTATGCGAGAAACGGCGAGTGGCTGGCGTTGGGGTTCGAGTGGGCGGAGGGCCGGGCGGCCGGTCTGCTGCCCGGCTCCTCCGATCTACCCGAAGTGGCCAAGACAGTGGACTCGATCAGCCGCATCGCCCTCCCCCACCCCGCGCGGGAATGGGCCGAGACCCGCTGGGACCGCTTCGTCGTCCGTGAGGAGGACGCGCGGCTGTTCCGGGGTGACGTGCTGCTGCACACCGACATCCATCCCAGCAACTTCATCATGGGCGGACGCCGGACATGGGTGGTCGACTGGGCCTGGCCCACCCGGGGAGCGGGGTTCATCGACCCGGCGCTGCTCGTGGTGCAGCTCATCAGTGCCGGTCACAGCCCTGCCGAGGCGGAGGGGTGGGCGGCTCGCTGCGCGGCATGGGGCGGAGCCGATCAGCGGGCCGTCGACGCCTTCGCCGCGGCCACCCTGCGCATGTACCGCGCCTTCTCCCGGCGCAAGCCCGATGAGAGCTGGCTGATGGACATGGCGAGGGCCTGCGAGGCGTGGGCCGATCACCGGGGTGTGGAGGTGCCGCCCGGGGGACCGAGGGGCGTCGGCCCTTCCGGTCGGGAACAAGGCATCGCGGCCAAGTTCCGGTGAACAGCCGATGACCCCGCCGAATCTCCGGTCCCCGGCGCGAACGCTGCCCTTCGCGGAAGTGGTACGAGCGTGTCACGTACCCGCAGCACCGACTTAACACGCGTCCGGCAGATTGGTCGTTGTCGGCAGGGCGGGAGCGGCTCCCCGCCACGGCCGGCACCGAACGTCCAAGGACCTCCGGAGCGGCTCCCGGACCTCCATGGACGCCCGGACGCGCAGGCCCGGCCCTGACCCGGCCCGCGTCCCTCGCGGGGACCGCCGTCGTCCCGCCCCCCGGTGACGGGGGTGCGGCGGTCCCCGCGCATATTTTCGGGAGCGCGGACGATCGACCGGGTACGGCGGTCAGTCCTCCCAGGCGTCGTCGTCCGAGGTCTTCCTCGGGCGGCGGCCTCCGAACAGATTCGGATTCACCCGCACCGCCTGGAACACATTCACCCCGACGATGCCCGCCCACGCCACCAGCAGGCCCGGCAGATCCGCCACCCCGCCGCCGATCGCGGACAGCGGGATCGCCAGCACCAGGGAGACGATCCCGAAACCGAACCGCTCACCCCAGGAATCCGTCGCCGTGGGGGAGCGGCTGTCCCGCGCCGCTGTCATCCGCTGCTCCGCGAACTGGCGGCGCACCCGCCGCTCCACCTCGCCGTCGATCCGCTGGTCGATCTTCTCCAGGAACGAGTCGACCAGCGCGAACTCGTACTCCTCGCCCAGATCCCTGCGGGCGTGCAGGGTGGCGTTCAGCTCTTTCTTCAGGTCTGCGTCCTGCGCGTCCATTCCGCTCATGCTCCCCACGGTAAGGAGGGGGGCGGGCGGGGTGCACTGGGGTTAGCCCCCGGTTTTCGGCCCGGCCCGGTTCGCCCCTCTCGCCGAACCGCGGCGAGCCGGGCCGCCGGTCCGCCGATGATGGTCCTATGACATCCACCACCTCGTTCGATCCCCACGCCCTGCTCGCCGAGCGCAAGCTCGGGGTGCTCGCCACCCTCAAGGCCGACGGACGGCCCCAGCTCTCGCCCGTCATGCCGCACTACGACCCCCGGACCGGTCTGCTCTACGTCTCCACCGGGCAGCGCACCGCCAAGTACGCCAATCTGCGCCGCGACCCCCGTGCCGCGCTGGAGGTGACCAGCACCGACGGCATGTCCTGGGCCACCGCCGAGGGCACCGTCACCCTCACCGGGCCCGGCACCGATCCGCACGGCCCGGAGGTCGAGGCGCTGGTGGAGTACTACCGGCTCGCCGCCGGGGAGCACGAGGACTGGGAGGAGTACCGGGCGGTGATGGTCTCCGATCGGCGGGCGCTGATCATCATGGCGGTGGACCGGGTGTACGGGGAGCGGCTCGGCTGACGGGGCCTCCCCCTCCGGGCCCGGATCGGTCCCCTTGCCCGTCTGTATAGCTTCATGCAGAGTTCTCCTCGTGTGAATAGGTCGCAGAAGCGGCCGGGCAGGGGACCGAGGGGAGCGCTGTCGTGGTGCCGTCGTCATGGTCGTCGTTGTCGTCGTTGTCGTCGTTGTCGTCGTCCTTGCCGTCCTCGTCCTTGCCGTCCTCGTCGTCCTCGTCCTCGTCGTCGGGTGTCGCGTCCGTGGGGGGGATCGTCGTCCTGGACGGGATCGGGCTGCGGGTCGAGGACGTCGTCCGGCTCGCGGACGGGGGCGCCCGGCCCGTGCCGGGCAGTGATGCCATGAGGCGGGTCGAGGAGTCCTGGGACGCCGCCCGGCGCATCGCCGCCACCGGGCGGGTCTACGGCCGCTCCACCGGCGTCGGCGCCAACCGCACCGAGGATCTGCCCACCGACTCCGCCGCCGGGCACGGGCTCCGGCTGCTGCGCAGCCACGCCGGGGCGATCGGCGCCGAGGTGCCCGCCCGGCAGGTCCGCGCCATGCTCGCCGTACGGGCCAATCAGCTGCTCGCGGGTGGGGCCGGGCTGCGGCCCAGCGTCGTGGAGGCGCTCTGCGAGGCGTTGGCGAACGGGGCTCAGCCTGTCGTCCATGAGTTCGGGTCCGTCGGGACCGGTGATCTCGCCGCCCTCGCCCAGCTCGGGCTGGCGCTCGCCGGGGAGCATCCCTGGGCCGGGCAGGGCGCCCCCGCCCCCCAGGCCCTCGACAACAACGACGCCCTCGCCCTCATCAGCTCCAACGCCCTCACCCTCGGCCAGGCCGCCCTCGCCCTGCACGAACTGCGCGGCCTCGTCGCCGCCACCCAGGTCGTCGCCGCGCTCTCGCTGGTCGCCGTCGACGGGTCCCACGAGGCGTACGCCGCCCCCGTGCACGCCGCCCGGCCGCACAAGGGGTCCCTGGAGGTCGCCCGGCGGATGCGCGAGCTGATCGGCGCCGCCGACCGGCCCACCCCACCCCTGGGGCGCATCCAGGACCCGTACGGTTTCCGGTGCCTGCCCCAGATACACGGGCCCGCGCACGACGCCGCCGACGCGCTGGACGACGTCCTCGCCATTGAGGTCAACTCCGCCTCCGAGAACCCGCTGATCTCCGCCGAGGATCTCGCCGCCTACCACCACGGCGGCTTCTACCAGGCCCAGCTCGCCCTCGCCCTCGACCACTTCCGGCTCGCCCTCACCCAGGTCGCCCGGCTCTCCACCTCCCGCCTCTCCACCCTCAACGAGCCCGCCTACACCCGCCTGCGGCCCTTCCTCGCCGACCACGAACCCGCCTCCTCCGGCGTGATGATCCTGGAGTACGCGGCCGGCGCCGCCCTCGGTGATCTGCGCGCCTTCTCCGCCCCCGCCTCCCTCGGCCACGCCGTGCTCTCCCGGGGCGTCGAGGAACAGGCCAGTTTCGCGTCCCTGGCCGCCCGGCAGACCCTGCGCGCCTGCGACGCCTTCCGCCTCGTCGTCGGCTGCGAACTCGTCGCCGCCGTCCGCGCCCTGCGGATGCGCGATCTGCGCCCCGACCCCGGGCTGCCCGCCGGACACGCCCTCGAACTCGCCGAGTCCGTCCTCGACGCCGACCTCGCCGACCGGCCGCTCACCGACGATGTCACCGCCGCCGCCGCACTCCTGGACCGCTTCACCGACCTCTGGAAGGGCACCACCTCCCTATGACCGCCGCCGAGAGCCGCCCGGCACGCCGCCCCGCCGACACCCCGGCCGCGCGCCTCCAGTCCCTCTTCGAGGGCCACCGGCTCACCCCCACCCAGCGCCGTATCGCCCACAGCATGGTCCGCCGCGCCGCCGACGTCCCCTTCCTCTCCAGCGTCGAACTCGCCGAACTCGCCGGAGTCAGCCAGCCCTCCGTCACCCGTTTCGCCGTCGCCCTCGGCTTCGACGGCTACCCGGCGCTGCGCCGCGCTCTGCGCGACACCGCCCCCGCCGGACCCGCCACGGACAGCGCCGCCCCCAACGAGTACCAGCAGGCCGTCGCCGCCGAGATCGAGAACCTCCGCCAGCTCGCCGAGGCCCTCGCCGACCCCGGCCCCGTCCAGCGCGCCGGACGGCTCCTCGCCGCCTCCCGCCCGCTCCCCGTCCTCGGTCTGCGCACCGCCGCCGCCCAGGCGTACGGCTTCGCCTACTTCGCCGCCAAGGTCCATCCGGACGTACGGCTGCTGGACGAGGGCGGCACCATGCTCCAGGACCGCATCGCCGCCGCCGTCCACGCCGGGGCCTCCGCGCTGCTCTGCTTCGCCCTGCCCCGGCATCCGCGCGAGGTCGTCGACACCCTCGTCTACGCCAAGGAGTGCGGGCTCACCGTCGTCACCGTTGCCGACTCCGCGTTCGCGCCGGTCGCCAAGGTCTCCGATCTGCTGCTGCCCGCCGCCGTCGGCACCGGGCTCGCCTTCGACACCGCCTGCGCGCCGATGCTGCTCGGGCGGGTGCTGCTGGAGGCGATGTGCGACGACCTGCCGGACGCGCAGGCCCGGCTGGAGGAGTTCGACACGCGGGCGGCGGCGCGGGGGTTGTTCGTGGAGTGAGTCGACCTCCGGTCCGGAGGGAGGGGGGAGAGGGGGAGGGGGGAGTGGGGGGAGAGGGGGAGGAGGTTCGGTTCCGGTTCGGTTCGGTTCGGTTCTCAGACTGGTCTCAGTTTCCGGCGCTAGTCTCCGCCGCCCGGGACGGTGCGCGAACAGACGATGCGCGAGGAGACGCGTATGCGAGGAGGCGGCAGGGACATGGCACAGGCGGGTGGCAGAGGGCAGGGCAGGGCTCAGGGGCTGGCCCGGGTGGCCGTCGTCGTACGGGCCGGGTCGGCGCCGATGTGGTGGCTCGGGGTGGCCGCCGCCGGGATCGGTGTGCTGGTGCCGGGCATCACCGGGCGGCGGATCGGGGTGATGGCGGGGGCCGCGTTCTTCATCGTCGCGCTCGCCGTCGTCGCCCTGCGCGGGCGCAAGCGATACGACGGGCTGGCCCGGGGTGCCTCCCGGGCGGGTAAGCACGATGTGCTCCAGGACCGGGCGGTGACCACGCGCGCCTGGCGGCGCGGCCACCGCTGGTGGCTGGTGCTGGCCTTCGCCGCCGCGCTGGGCAGCGCGTTCGCCGTGCCCGCGGCCGGGGGGATGCTGCTCGCCGGGTGCGGGGCCGGGCTGCGGCTGAAGGCGGCCTGGCTCGGGCGCCGCGAGCGGACCGAGGACGCCCTGCTGTGGGTGCGGGTGGACTGGCTCGCGAAGAACGCCGGACGCCCGGCCGGCAAGGCGGTCAAGGGGTACCGCAGCACCGGCATCGCGGCCGGCGACGCGGCCCCGGGCGGGGCCCGCCGCCGGGACGCTGCGCTGGTCTGAGGGGGTGGCGGGCCGTTCTGTCGCGTCCCGTCCCGTCCCGTTGCGTTGCCTTGCGTTGCGTTCCGTCCCGGCGCCGTGGCCGGGGTCAGACCTCCAGGCTCTCCTCGATCTTCTTCAGCTGGTGCCGGGCCATCGCCAGGTTGGCCCGGTTCGCGTCCAGTGCCAGATAGAGGAACAGCCCGTTGCCGCCCCGGCCCTTGAGCAGCCGGATCAGGTGGTACTGGTCGGAGAGGGTGATCAGGATGTCCTCGATCTCGCTCTTCAGCCCCAGATGCTCCATCGTGCGCATCTTGGCGCGCACCACGTCCGTGTTGCCCGCGGCGGCCACGTTCAGATCGAAGCTCTTGCTGCCGCCCAGGGTGCCCAGGGCCATGCCGCTGGTGTAGTCGACCAGCGCGGCTCCGGTGGCGCCCTCGATCGAGGCGAGTGCTTCCTTCAGGGCGGTCTCGGTGTTGGCCATGATGGGGGTCCTCTCAGCTGTCGTTGCCGGGTGTCTTCGTGTAGCTGGTGGGGGGATGGTTCGGGTGGTGCGTGGGGGGTGTGGGGGGTGTGGGGGGTGTTTTTGGGGTGCGCGGTGGGGCCGCCGCGTCGACCAGCTCACCGATCCGGGCCGCCGCGCGACGGCCCTCCAGATGCAGCCGCCCGACGTTCACCCGGTCCTCCGTGAGCAGGGTCAGTACGGCGGTACGGCCCGCCGCGTAGGTCGCCACATAGCCCCGGGTGCCGCGCAGCAGCAGTTCCCGCAACTCGCCCTTGCCGGTGGCCTCGGTGCTGCGCATGGCGACGCCGAGCGCGGCGGCGGTCAGCGCGGCGAGGCCCTCCGGTTCGACGCCGGGGGTGTCATGGGCGACGACCAGTCCGTCGACCCCGGCGGCCAGGGCGCCGGTGAGCTGGGGCAGCAGGGCGCGCAGGCGGTGCAGTTCGTCCAGGACGGTGGGGGTGGTCATGAGGTCACCCATGCGACGGGGGGCGGGGTCACCGGCTTCGTCGGCTTCGTTGTCGGGTTCGGCGGTGTCCGGGCGTCGGCGTTCAAAGGGCCTCCAGCGCATCCCTGAGCCTCTTCAGCAAGGTGATGTCGGGGTCGGGAGTGGGGGTGGGCGCGGGGATGGGCGCGGGTTCCCGGTACGGCTCCGGGTCCGGGTACGGCTCCGGCTCCGGCTCCGCCGGGCGGATCAGGCCCGCCGCCACCAGCCGCCGTACGTCCACCAGCGTGTGGAACCCCTGTCTCCCCAGCTCCCGGGCGATGTCCGGCGCGGTGCGGACGCCGTCCACCCGGTCCAGTACCGCCCGTTGGCGCACGGTGACCGAGCGGGCGGGTACGTCCCCGGCCCGGACCAGCGGCGCGGTGTCGGCCCGCGGGTCCGGCCAGATCCGGTCCAGCAGCGCCCGCCGCCGCACCACCGTCCGCTCCAGCACGGCCACCGGCACCCGCACCGGCCCCACCCCCTCGCCCCCCGCCTCACCCCCGTACCGGAACCGGCCCGGCGTGCTGCTCGGTGCCAGTGCGAAGTACGCGGCGTCGTAGAGGGCTTCGAGGCGGCGCAGTTCCAGGGCGCCCTGGGGGAGAGGGGCGTCGGCCGGGAGCAGGGCCTCGACGCCCGGGGCCGAGGGGCTCTCGGCGTGCACGACCTGCCCGGCCGCCAGCCGCAGGGAGCCGCGCTCGCGGTGCAGGGTGCCGGTCGCCCCCTCGGCGGCCAGCCGGATCAGCATCGGGGACAGGGCCCCGGAGTCCTGGTCGGAGGCCGGGCGGCGGTGCCGGGGGTGGTGGCGGACCGGCAGCGGGGGCGGGGGAGGGGGTGGCGGTGATGCGGGCGGCGGGGGTGGGAGCGGGGTGTCGACCATGATCATCCCAGCACCAGCCGTCCGGATATCTCCCCCAGCCGGATCCGGGCGAGGGCGAGATTGCCGTCCGCGCGGCCGAGCCACACATGCAGCACGACCGTGCTCTCGAACGACGTCGGCAGGAACCGCAGGACGTGGTAGCCGTCCCGGCTGGTGACGATCAGATCCTCCACCGGCGGACCGGCCGGAGCGGACCCGCTGGACCCGCCGGACCCGTTGGACGCGCCGGATCCGTTGGAGGCGCCGGACTTGCCGGACGCGCCGGATCCGTTGGACGCGTCGGACGCGCCGGATCCGCCCCTTCCGCCCCCGCCGGGGTCGTCGTCCTGCGGTGCGAAGAGCCTCAGCTCGGCCGCCGGGCGGGCCAGTTCCGCCGCCTCGGCCGCCGCCGCCTCCGCGTCACCGCCCGGGAACTCCCCGACGACCCCGAGCGCCAGCCCGCTCGTCCAGTCCACCAGCGCGGCACCCCGGGCCCCGGGCAACCGCATCGTCTCCAGCAGACACTCGTCGATTCCGGGCACGCCGGTCTCCCCTCCCGCCTGGTGTTCGCCTGAGTGACGTAGAAACTACGCACAGTGCGGAAGGGGAGTGGTGGTTCCGGCATTTTCCGGTGGAACATGCGTCCGGGGTACTAATGTCGACCAACTGACGTGTGTTTCACGCCGGTTGGCCCCCGGTGTCCGGTGCCCCGGTGAGGTGGGCGCAGGTCAGCGGGCGTCCGGTGGGCGCAGGGCGGTCAGCGCCTCGGTGTGCGCCCCGCCCGACTCGGCGACGATCTCCTCCAGCCGCTGCGGTTCGCGGACGGTGGCGAAGGTGACGCCGCTCCCCGAGGGGCCGGTCCCGTCCGTCAGGAAGCCGTACACCCCCGGCCGGGCCAGCGAGTTGTAGCCGTAGTGGTGGGCGAAGTAGTACGCGCCCGTGTCCAGCGCCGCCGCGTAGTCGCCCTGCTCCAGCAGTGGCAGCGCCCGCCCCTCGGCGAGCAGGTCACCCGCGAAACAGGCCGGTCCCGCCACGTCCTGCACCACCCCGGGCCCCGACTTCGCCCGCCCCTTGCCGTCGTACGCGGCGATCCGCAGCGGCCACGACTGCGGCGCGTACACCGTCCGCGTCGCCACCTGCACCCCCGCGTGCGTCACCGCCACCGGCCGCCCGCCCGCGCTCTTGGCGTACTCCACCCGCGCCACCACCGTGCCGTGCTTGGCCAGCAGCGACCGGCCGAACTCCGTCACCAGCCCGTACCGCCCGTCGAACAGCCCCGGCACCGTCCGCGCCAGCAGCCGCGCGTACTCCGCGTAGGTCGGGCTCTCCTCGTCCGAGCCGAAGTTCACCGGCAGCCCGCCGCCGATGTCGAGGGTGTCGATCTGGCGCCGCCCGAGCCGCTCGTTGATCTCCTCCGCCAGCGCGTACGTCTCCGCCACCCCGCGCGCCAGCAGCTCCAGCGGGATGCCCTGCGACCCGGTGTGCGCGTGCAGCCGGGACAGCCACGGCCGCTCCGCGTACGCCCGCACCACCCACTCCCGGGCCCCCTCGTCGCGCAGCGCCACCCCGAACTTCGAGGTCGCCGTCGCCGTCGAGGTCGAGCCGATCGCCCCGCCGCCGATCTGCGGGTTCACCCGGATACCGAGCGGTGAGCGGCTCGGCGCCGACCGCATCAGGGCGTCGATCCGGTCCAGCTCCTGCGGATTGTCGGCGTTCACCGCGATGCCCAGCGCCAGCGCCTCGCGCAGCTCGGCCGGGGTCTTCGCCGGGGAGTCCAGCACCGTGAGCTCCGGCGGCAGGCCCGCCGCCCGTGCGAGCGCCAGCTCACCCGGGCTCGCCACCTCCGCGCCGATGCCCTCCGCGCGCAGCAGCCGCAGGACCGGGACCAGTGGGCCCGCCTTCACCGCGAAGGCGTGCAGCACCGGGGTGCCCGGTGCCGTCACCTCGGCGAACGCGGCCCGCAGCGCCGCCGCCGACTCCCGGACGCCGGTCACGTCCAGCAGCCCGACGAGGGGGGAGTCGGGGCCGAGCAGCCCCTGCTCCACGGCCGCCCGCACGGCACCGTCCCGCCGCGCCGCCCTGTCCGCCGCCGTCACCTGGGCCCCGCCCACCATGCCCGCGACACTCGCCGTATCGCCCGCCATGCCCGCCGTATCGCCCGCCATGCCCGCCGTACCGTCCGCTCTGCCCGTCGTGGCGTCGTCCGTCATGTCGGCCCCCGTCCCGTCCAACCTGTCCAGCCTGTTCCGTTCGGTGTACGAACCCATATGTCCAGCCAAACACGCCCGCCGTCCGGGCCCCGCCGGGCCCCCACCCTTGACTAGCCTTATTCATCGCCTCAGGATGTGAATAATCGCAGTAAACGGAAGGCGACGGACGGTGGCCCGCACGGACACCGGCCCGGTCACGGGAGCGATCAGCCAGGAGGCAGACCATGTCAGGACCCCGGCCCGTCCGAGCCCCCCGCGGTACGGAACTGAGCGCCCTGGGCTGGCAGCAGGAGGCCGCCCTGCGGATGCTCCAGAACAACCTCGACCCCGAGGTCGCCGAGCACCCCGACAAGCTGGTCGTCTACGGCGGCACCGGCAAGGCCGCCCGCGACTGGCGCTCCTTCGACGCCATGGTCCGCACCCTGCGCACCCTCAAGCAGGACGAGACCATGCTCGTCCAGTCCGGCCGCCCCGTCGGCGTGATGCAGACCCATGAGTGGGCCCCGCGCGTCCTGCTCGCCAACTCCAACCTCGTCGGCGACTGGGCCACCTGGGAGGAGTTCCGCCGCCTGGAGGCCCTCGGCCTCACCATGTACGGCCAGATGACCGCCGGGTCCTGGATCTACATCGGCACCCAGGGCATCCTCCAGGGCACCTACGAGACCTTCGCCGCCGTCGCCGCCAAGCGCTTCGGCGGAACCCTCGCCGGGACCATCACCCTCACCGCCGGACTCGGCGGCATGGGCGGCGCCCAGCCCCTCGCCGTCACCATGAACGACGGCGTCGCCCTCTGTATCGACTGCGACCCCCGCGCCATCGAACGCCGTATCGAGCACCGGTACCTGGATGTCCGGGCCGACGATCTCGACCACGCCCTCCGGCTCGCCGTCGAGGCCCGCGACGCCCGCCGCCCGCTGTCCATCGGCGTCCTCGGCAACGCCGCGGAACTGCTCCCCGAACTGCTCGCCCTGGGCGCCCCCATCGACATCGTCACCGACCAGACCTCCGCCCACGACCCGCTCGCCTACCTCCCCCTCGGCGTCCCCTTCGAGGAGATGGCCTCCGCCGCCGCGAAGGACCCCGCCGGGTTCACCGTCCGGGCCCGGGAGTCCATGGCCCGGCATGTCGAGGCCATGGTCGGCTTCCAGGACGCAGGCGCCGAGGTCTTCGACTACGGCAACTCCATTCGCGGCGAGGCCCAACTCGCCGGATATGACCGGGCGTTCGCCTTCCCCGGCTTCGTCCCCGCCTATATCCGCCCCCTGTTCTGCGAGGGCAAGGGCCCCTTCCGCTGGGCCGCCCTGTCGGGCGAGGCGTCCGACATCGCCAAGACCGACAGGGCCATCCTGGAACTGTTCCCCGAGAACGAGTCCCTCGCCCGCTGGATCCGGCTCGCCGAAGAACGCGTCCACTTCCAGGGCCTGCCCGCCCGTATCTGCTGGCTCGGCTACGGCGAGCGCGACCGGGCCGGGGAGCGCTTCAACGAGATGGTCGCCGGCGGTGAACTCGCCGCTCCGCTGGTCATCGGCCGCGACCACCTCGACTGCGGCTCGGTCGCCTCCCCCTACCGGGAGACCGAGGCCATGCTCGACGGCTCCGACGCGATCGCCGACTGGCCCCTGCTCAACGCCATGGTGAACGTCGCCTCCGGCGCCTCCTGGGTCTCCCTCCACCACGGCGGCGGCGTCGGCATGGGCCGCTCGATCCACGCCGGGCAGGTCACCGTCGCCGACGGCACCCCCCTGGCCGGCGAGAAGATCCGCCGCGTCCTCACCAACGACCCCGGCATGGGCGTGATCCGCCATGTCGACGCGGGCTACGACATCGCGGAGTCGGTGGCGGGGGAGCGGGGGGTACGGGTACCTATGCGCGAGGGCGGGAACGGGGTCGAGGGCGAGGCCCGGGGTCAAGGCAAGCCGCACGGCGAAGGTGAGTCCAAGTGACCCGGCGCGCACCCGGCGGCCCCCCCGACGGCCCGCCCTCGTCCCCACAACCACCCCCACCCCCCTCCTTCCACCAGATGTGGCGCGACCTCCACCCCCTCGGCCGCCACCCCGCCTCCCGTGGCTACCGCCGTTTCGCCTGGACCCCGGCCGACGCCGAGTGCCGGGCCTGGTTCACCGCGCAGGCCGAGGCCCGCGGACTGGTCCACGAGGTCGACCGGAACGGCAACCAGTGGGCCTGGCTCGGCGATCCCGCCCTGGGTGACGCCGTGGTCACCGGCTCCCATCTCGACTCCGTGCCCGACGGCGGCGCCTTCGACGGCCCCCTCGGTGTCGTCTCCGCCTTCGCCGCGCTGGATGAACTCCGGCGCCGGGGCACCGACTTCACCCGCCCCCTCGGCATCGTCAACTTCGGCGACGAAGAGGGCGCCCGCTTCGGGCTCGCTTGCGTCGGATCCCGGCTCAGCAGCGGACAGCTCACCCGCGACCAGGCGCACCGCCTCACCGACGGCGACGGCATCACCCTGCCCCGCGCCATGGAGGCCGCCGGGTACGACCCGGACGCGATCGGCGCCGACCCCGACCGGCTCGCCCGGATCGGCGCGTTCGTCGAACTCCATGTCGAGCAGGGCCGCGCGCTTGACCTCAGCGGGGATGCCATCGGCGTCGCCAGTGCCATCTGGCCGCACGGACGGTGGCGGTTCGACTTCCGGGGCGAGGCCAACCACGCCGGTACCACCCGGCTGACCGACCGCCGCGACCCGATGCTGCCCTACGCCGAGACCGTCCTCGCCGCCCGTCACGAGGCCGGACTCGCCCGAGCCGTCGCCACCTTCGGCAAGGTCGCCGTCGAACCCAACGGCGTCAACGCCATCCCCTCCCTGGTCCGCGGCTGGCTGGACTCCCGCGCCCCCGACCAGCGGGATCTGGACGCCGTCGTCGGCGCCGTGGAGAAGGCCGCCCGCGCCCACGCCGACGCCCATGGCGTGGACCTCGATGTCGTACGGGAGTCCTTCACCCCCGTCGTCGAGTTCGAGCCCGCCCTGCGGGACCGGATCGGGCGGATCCTGGGCCGGGACACCGGCCTCACCGTCCCCGTCCTCGGCACCGGCGCCGGACACGACGCCGGGATCCTCTCCGCCACCGTGCCCACCGCCATGCTGTTCGTGCGCAACCCGACCGGCGTCTCCCACTCCCCGGCCGAGCACGCCACCGAGGACGACTGCGTGACCGGTGTCCTCGCCCTCGCCGATGTCCTGGAAGGGCTGATCCACCCGTGAGCAGCGACAGCAGCAGCGACGGCGACAGCGACAGCAGCACTGATGGCAACACCGACGACAACACCGACGGAACCGCCCCGGGCCCCGGCCACCCCACCTACTGGCTGGAACACGCCTGGCTCGGCACCCATGTCGAACCCGGCGTCCTCGTCACCGTCACCCCCGCCGACGGCACCCTCCGTACCGTCACCCCCGGCGTCACCGCCCCGCCCCCCGGCGCCGAGGTGCTGCGCGGGCTCACCCTCCCCGGCCTCGCCAACGCCCACTCGCACGCCTTCCACCGCGCCCTGCGCGGCACCGTCCAGGTCGGCTCCGGCACCTTCTGGACCTGGCGCGAGGTGATGTACTCCGTCGCCGACCGGCTGACCCCGGACACCTATCACGCCCTCGCCCGCGCGGTGTACGCCGAGATGGCGCTCGCCGGGATCACCGCCGTCGGCGAGTTCCACTACGTCCACCACGCCCCCGGCGGCGTTCGCTACACCGACCCCAACGCCATGGGTGAGGCGCTGATCGAGGCCGCCGCCGACGCCGGGGTCCGGATCACCCTCCTCGACACCTGCTATCTCTCCGCCGGCTTCGGCGAGCCGCCCACCACCCATCAGCTCCGCTTCTCCGACGGCACCGCCGACGCCTGGGCCGCACGCTCTTCACTTCTCAAGGAACGGGATCACGTACGGATCGGGGCCGCCGTGCACTCGGTGCGGGCCGTGCCCGCGCGGGAGCTGGGCATCGTCGCCGACTGGGCGGAGCGGCGGCGGGCCCCGCTGCATGTGCATCTGTCCGAGCAGACCGCCGAGAACGACGCCTGTCTCGCCGCCCACGGCCGCACCCCCGCCCAACTCCTCGCCGACCACGGTGTCCTCGGCCCCCGCACCACCGGCGTCCACAGCACCCATCTCACCGACGCCGACATCCGGCTGATCGGCGACTCGGCGACCGGCACCTGTATGTGCCCCACCACCGAACGCGACCTCGCCGACGGCATCGGCCCGGCCGCCGCCCTCCAGCGCGCCGGTTCGCCGCTCTCGCTCGGCTCCGACAGCCACGCCGTCATCGATCTGCTCGAAGAGGCCCGCGCGATGGAGCTGAACGAGCGGCTGCGCACCCGCACCCGGGGCCACTGGACCGCCGCCGCGCTGCTGCGCGCCGCCACCGCCGACGGCCATGCCGCGCTCGGCTGGGACCGGACCGGCACCATCGAACCCGGCGCGCGCGCCGACCTCACCACCCTCGCCCTCGACACCGTCAGAACGGCGGGGCCACCGCCCAGGCTCGGCGCCGAGACGGCCGTCTTCGCGGCGACAGCGGCGGACGTACGGCACACGATCGTGGCCGGACGCCAGATCGTGCGCGACGGGGCGCACACCCGGATCCCCGACGCCGCCGACGCGCTGACCCGGGCCGTGGCCGCGCTCCGCGCCTGACCCGCCCGACGCTCGCCCGGCCCGCCCCCTCCCGCCCCCACGAGGACACGATGAGCAGCAGCACCGTCATCACCAACATCGCCACACTGGTCACCAACGACCCCTCCCTCGGCGACAACTCCCCTCTCGGTCTGATCCAGAACGCGGCCGTCGCCATCGAGGGCGACCGGATCGTCTGGACCGGTGATTCAAGCAAAGCACCCGCCACTGACAATCGCCTCGACGCCGCGGGCCGGGCCGTGATCCCCGGCTTCGTCGACTCCCACTCCCACCTCCTCTTCGCGGGCGACCGCACCGAGGAGTTCAACGCCCGGATGTCCGGCCGCTCCTACACCGCGGGCGGCATCCGGACGACGGTCGCCGCGACCCGCGCCGCCAGCGACGGGGAACTGGAGCGGAACCTCACCCGTTACCTCCACGAAGCCCTCCGCCAGGGCACGACGACGTTCGAGACCAAGTCGGGCTACGGCCTGACCGTCGAGGACGAGTCCCGCGCCCTGCGCATCGCCGCCGCCCACACCGACGAGGTCACCTACCTCGGCGCCCATATCGTCCCCCCGGACCACGCCGACGACCCGGCCGCCTATGTCGCCCTGGTCACCGGCGAGATGCTCGACGCCTGCGCCCCGTACGCCCGCTGGGTGGATGTGTTCTGCGAGCAGGGCGCCTTCGACGGCGACCAGGCCCGCGCGATCCTCACCGCGGGCCGGGCCAAGGGCCTGACCCCCCGCGTCCACGCCAACCAGCTCTCCTACGGCCCCGGCGTCCAGCTCGCCGTGGAACTCGGCGCCGCCAGCGCCGACCACTGCACCCACCTCACCGACGCCGATGTCGACGCCCTCGCCCAGGGCGGCACCGTCGCCACCCTGCTCCCCGGCGCCGAGTTCTCCACCCGCGCCGAGTGGCCCGACGCCCGCCGCCTCCTGGACGCGGGCGTCACCGTCGCCCTGTCCACCGACTGCAACCCCGGTTCCTCCTTCACCTCCTCCGTCCCGTTCTGCATCGCCCTCGCCGTACGGGACATGCGGATGACCCCGGACGAGGCCCTCTGGTCGGCCACCGCGGGCGGCGCCGCGGCCCTGCGCCGTACCGACATCGGCCGACTGACCCCGGGCGCGTACGCCGACCTCGCGCTCCTGGACGCGCCCAGCCATGTCCATCTGGCCTACCGCCCCGGCGTCCCCCTGATCTCCCGGGTCTGGCGCCGCGGAACCCCCGTCACCTGAGCCCCCTCCGGGTCCGGCGCCGCGAACCCCCGCCACCTGACGCCCCCTCACCCCTCCCTCCCGGCTCAGGCCCGCCCCGCCCGCCACCGCTGCCCCGGATCCCCGTCCGCCCCCGCCACGGACCGGAAGACGACCCCCTCCCCGCCCTCCGCCGTCACTGCCGTGTCCAGGGCGATCTCGGGCCGGATCAGCCCCGAGCCGTCGACCGTGAACCGCAGGTTCCGCCCGCTGCGCCCCTCCACCGACGAGCAGGTCCAGATGCCGACCCCGCGCTCCGGGTCGCCCCGGCTGTCGAGGCAGTACTCCGGATCGGCGGCCGACTGCACCACCCCGCGCCCGGCGTCCACCCGCCACCGCTGGGTGGCCGCCGACGAACAGGGCGCGGTCACCACGTCCACCCCCTTGTCGAACCACCCGTCCCGCACGTCCAGACACCGCCCCGAGACCACGTTCACCACCTGCGCGTACGAGGCGCCCGGCGGGGACACCGACGTGGGCCGGGGCGAGGACGAGGACGACGACGATGGCTTCCGGGGGACGGAGGTCGGTGTCGGCGTCGTCGTCGGTATCGGTGTCGGCCTCGCGGACACCGTCTCCGTCTCCGTCGCGGTGGCTGTCACGGTCACCGGGGGCGGTGGCGGCGGAGCGACCGTCACCGGGTTCGCGGCCTGCGCGGGCGGCTGCGGACCGTCCGGCGACAGCGCGGACATCAGCGCGATCAGCGCGACCACCAGCCCCGCGGACACCACCACGACCCGCAGCGACGACCGCGACGACGGCGACGACGGCGACGACGGCGAGGACCGGGAGTACCCCGAGGACCGCGAGGACCACGACGGGAAGAACCGGCCCCGCCGCTTCCCCTCCCCCTCCCCCGCCCCCGCACCCGGCTCCCCGCCCCGAGGCCGGGCGGCGTACGCGGCGCCCGCCCAGGGCAGCAGCCCCTCCGCCAGCGCGGTACGCGGGGTGTCGCGCAGCGCGGTCAGTTCCTCATAGGCGCCGGAGCAGTAGGGGCAGTGGGTCATATGGGCGACGAGGTCCGAGCTGTGCCGGGGCGAGTCCGGCCGTACGGACTCCTCGATCAGCCGCCGGAAGTCCTGGCAGTCGGGGTCGTCGGAGGCGGCGAGCCGGGTGCGGAGCAGCGCGCGGCCGAGGGCGGTGAGCGCCGGTTCGGTGCCGTAGGCGATGTCCGCGCGGGTGACGCCGAGCAGTTGGGCGGTCCGCTCCGGGCTCTCGCCCTCCACCGGCCCGTACCAGATCAGCCCCCGGGTCCGGTCCGGGAGCGTCCGGTACGCGGTGAGCAGGGGCGGTACGGGACCGTCCGGGCCGCCGGTGTTCAGCACCAGCAGCAGACCCGCGTCCAGCGCGGCGGAGCGGTCGCCGTCGGCCCAGCCGCGGGCCACCCGCCCGACCAGCAGCAGGAGGTGATGGCGCCAGGGGACGGACGGGTCGGTGCCCCGGGCGGTCTCGCGGGCGGCCAGGGTGAACGCCTGGGCGGCGAGTTGACGTGCCGCCGAGTCGCCGGTCGTGCACAGCCGGGCGTAGCCGAGGACCGACTCGCGGTGGCGGGCGCGCAGTTCCTGGAGCGCCGGGTAGGCGACGGCGGTGGGGCCGCGCAGCGCTTCGGTCAGCCGGGTGTCGGACGCGCCGAAATGCGCTCCCTCCGGATGGATCCCCGCCGGATTCGCCCCCTCCGGACGGACTCCCGCCGTATGGGTCCCCGCCGGATGCGCCGCGTACGGATGCGTCGCGTACGGATGCGTCGCGCGGTCGTCGCCGGTCCTCTCGGGCCGAGCCATTCACCAGCCTCCTCGCGTTCCCCCGCTGGAGCACGGCCGGGGCGGCGGCGCCTCGATCGGCACTGCTGACGTACCGGCCAGTTTGGAGGGTGACCATAGTGGTCCAGAGGGGCTTGCGGGAAAAGGGGCTACCGGCGGTAATGCGCCAGGGCGGCATGGGCGCGCTCCCATACGGCCCCCGGGAGCGCCGCCCGCCCCACATGCCACACCCGGCGCCGCCGGACGCCGGGTGCGAAGTCTTTGTGGGGTTCCTACGGGTGGACGCCGACGGCGGACGCCGGACGATGAGGTCCGGACGGTGAGGTCCGACGGTGACGTCCGGGGTCAGTCCTCCACCGTGAGCCCCCGCCGCAGTCGCCGCAGGGTGCGGGACAGCAGCCGTGAGACATGCATCTGGGAGATGCCGAGTTCGTCGCCGATCTCGGACTGGGTCATATTGGCCACGAACCGCAGGGACAGGATCTGCCGGTCCCTGGAGGGCAGTCCGGCGATGAGCGGCTTCAGTGACTCCACGTACTCGATGCCCTCGATGCCGTGGTCCTCGTAGCCGATCCGGTCGGCGAGCGTGCCCTCGGTGTCGTCGTCCTCCGGCTGGGCGTCCAGCGAGGAGGCGGTGTACGCGTTGGCCGCGGCCATGCCCTCCACCACCTCGTCGGTGGAGATGCCGAGGTGCTCGGCGAGTTCGGCGGCGGTGGGTGCGCGGTCCAGCCGCTGGGCCAGTTCGTCACCGGCCTTGGCCAGGTCCAGCCGGAGTTCCTGGAGCCGTCGCGGTACCCGCACCGACCAGGAGGTGTCACGGAAGAAGCGCTTGATCTCGCCGATGATGGTCGGCATCGCGAAGGTGGGGAACTCCACCCCCCGGGACAGCTCGAACCGGTCGATCGCCTTGATCAGGCCGATGGTGCCGACCTGGACGATGTCCTCCATGGGCTCGCTGCGGGAGCGGAAGCGGGAGGCGGCGAACTTGACCAGGGCGAGGTTCAGCTCGACCAGCGTATTGCGGACGTAGGCGTACGCGTGGGTCCCTTCCTCAAGGGACTCCAGCCGCTCGAAGAGGGTCTTGGACAGGGCCCGCGCGTCGACCGGCCCGATCTCGGCGAAGGGGGGGATCTCGGGGATCCCGGCCATGGGGTCGGTCATGGTGGCGGTACCGGGGGTACTGGCGGTGTCGATGTCGATGTCGGTGGCGGATTCGGTGTCGTGCGTCGACGTCGCCGTCTGGGTCTGCGATCCGTCGAGCCGGGGTGACATGGGTGTCCTCCATCGTTCTCGGCATATGGCTGCATGGCCGCTGGCTGCATGACTGCCGAAGCCGGTACGTGCGGTGCGGTGTGCGGCGCCTCCGAAGCCGGCCGTGTCGGGTACGTGTCCTTACTAGCCCTACCCGCTCTTCCGTACCCACTGCAAGTAGCGTTGCGTCGCAAATGTCCAAATATGTGAGGTTGTTCGGGTGTCGCGGAGGGGAGTGAGGGCGTAGGGTTCGAGGGCGTCGTCCGCCGCTTCGGCGCGGCGGGCACAGGGTCCGCCGGCAGGCGGACGGACCGGTCGGCGGCCATACAACCCCCGGGAGAGAGACGGCATGGACCACGGGATGCTCGGCAGCGCACAGTCGGGCCGGCTTCTGGTGGAAGTGCGGCACCAGGGGGTGAGCGCCGTGGTCACTCCGGCGGGTGAGCTGGATCACCATACGGCCGATCTGCTGCGCGAACCGCTGGAGGAGTGCCTCGCCCAGGGGCTGACCCGGCTGGTCGTCGACTGCACCCGGCTGGACTTCTGTGACTCGACGGGCCTCAATGTGCTGCTCGGCGCCCGGCTGAAGGCCGAGGCCGCAGGTGGCGGGGTCCATCTGGCGGGAATGCAACCGGTGGTCGCGAGGGTGTTCGAGATCACTGGTGTGGAGGCGGTCTTCACTCTCCATGACTCGGTGGAAGCGGCTCTCGCCGACGAGTCCACCTGAGGGGTGTTCCTCCCGAATCGTCGGGCAGAAGAGATCGTGGCACCGGTGGGATGTTCGACACGATGAGAAAACCGCCGGTACCACCGACAATGACGCTTGAATCATGAACTGGTGAATCGGTGAGGTGAAGCGCTGATGAGCACCACCCGGCCCTACCCGCCGGGCTCCCCTGAGCCCACCGGCGCTTCCGGCCCGTCCGGAGTGCCAGGCACGTCCGGCACTTCCTCCGTGTCCGGCACGTCCGGTGCGTCCGAGCCCGCGGGTACCTGCGGTGTGCCGCCCGGCGCCACGGGTGTCTCCGACGTGCAGCCGGGCGTCTCCGACCTGCACCCGGGCGTCTCCGACGTGCACCCCGGGGCGACGGGCCGCGCGGGCGTGACGTCCGGCGCGACGGGCACCACCGGAGGGCCTGGTCAGGCGGCCGGGGGCGAGCGGGGCGCCGGGGATGACGGACTCGCCGGGACCGACCGAGTCGCTGAGGGCGGCGCGGCTGCCGGGGACGACGACCAGGGAACCGCCCCCCGGACCCCCACCCCCGACCAGCCCGGCGGAGCCACCACCACTCCCGGACGCCAGCTGCGCCGCCTCAACTTCGAGGGCCAGGTCGGCATCGTGCCGATGGCCCGCGACTTCGCCCGGCAGGCGCTCCACGCCTGGGGCTGGCTGCCCGCCGCCACCGCCGACCGCCGGGCCGCCGCCGAGGATGTCCTGCTCGTCGTCTCCGAACTGGTCACCAACGCCTGTCTGCACGCCGAGGGCCCGGACGAGATGTGGCTCACCTGCGACCGCAAGGTGATCCGGATCGAGGTCTCGGACCGGGGCGCGGGCCAGCCGTCCCCGCGCACCCCGCACCGCGCGGGCCGCCCCGGAGGGCACGGCATGTTCATCGTCCAGCGCCTGTGCCTGGACTGGGGGGTCGTCCGGACCCCGGGCGTAGCGGGCAAGACGGTCTGGGCGGAACTGAGCGCCCCGGCATAGCGCACGCCCACTCCCCACGACTCACCGCGCGGCCTCTCCTCCCTCCGCTTGCCTCCCCTTGACGGCCCATGCGGCTCCCGCAGACCGGCCCCGAGTACTCGGCCGTCGCGCTGGCCCTGACACTGCTGCTCCTGGGTCGGTCGGCCATGGGGCGTGACGCTGTCCTGGGCGCCGCTGCGGCTGCGACACGGCACCGGACTCCGAGGTCGTCCTCATCCGTGACGCCAGATCGCCAGCATCAGGGCGATGAGGCTGCACGCCGTCAGAACGCCGCTCCAGAAGGCGTCGTCGTGCGGGACGCGTGGTTTCATGCCGGGTGCTCCCGCCGGATGTGCCGCCGCAGCAGGACATTGACGTCGACCAGCGCGCTCTGGTTGCCCGCCGCACGGGCTCTGCGCTGCCGGGCGGCCAGCTCCGTACAGAGGGTGCAGCCGTCCACGGGGACCGGCGGGACGAGGGTCATCCGATCCGTCCCAGCAGCGCGGCCTCGATCGCCCGCAGCACGGCGGGGGTCGGCCGAGTCCAGCCACCGGGCGGCGTCCAACGCTCGGCACGGTAATCCCGGGTGCGCCAGGGGAGTTGGGGGCGATGGGGGGTGGGCCTGGGAGTGGGAATGGGCATGGAGGTGGGCATGGCTGGGCTCCTCTACTGGGTGGGGTTGGATCTGTCTCTCACATGAGGGCGGCGCCGGGCAGGCACCCGTCAGCCGGAATCCGAGTCTCGTACGAGCAGTCCGTCACCGGCGGGGAAGCGCACGGTGCCCCCGTCCTCCCAGACGACGACCACGGCCAGTCCGCCCATCGGGCCCCGGTCGGTGCCCGTCGTCCGTACGGTGCGCCACTTGCCGTCGTAGGCGATCACATCGCCCGGCCCGATCAGGGCCGCGAGTTTGGTGCGGTGGTGTGACCGCTCTCGTGCACGAGCCGGACGTGGGTCAAAGGGGTCTCCCATTCCACGCCACCCCCTCTCGGCCGAAGGTAGGCGGTCCGGGCGATGAGCCGCCCGGTGCTCTTTGAGCGTTCCTCGATCACGCCCTGTAACTCACCGTGGCGATGTGTGGTGGTGTCCTCCACGAGGGTGCCTCGCGCATAGGGCAACGTTCCGTCGCTGATCAGGGTCGGTGGCGCCCTGTGCGTGCCGGTCACGACGGCTCCTCCTGACTGGGGGCATGTCTCTCACCCAAGAGAACTGCTCTCGCAGGAGGCCGACTTGCACATCTCATGCACACCCCGGGGCACCTGCGGGGCGTGAGTGCCACCATGGGACGAAACGGATGTCGAGTGGGGAAGACGCAAACACATGAGCGTGACCAGGATTCCCGGACCCGGTGCCAACATCGCACTCCGCCGTAAAGCCCGCGGCCTGAGTCAGGTCGCTCTCGCCCGACGGGCCGGTATCTCGGTCTCGCTGCTCAGCAAGATCGAGGTCGGCGACCGTGCTCTCACTTCCGGTATCGCCGCCGCTCTCGCCCAGGCCATGGGCCTGACCCTGGACGAGCTGCTCGGCACCGCGCCAGTCGGGCGGAGCGACGAGGCGAGCCTCACCGGCCTCAACCACGCCATCCGCCGCTTCGAGATCCCCGGCCCACCCCCACCGCACCCCGAGGACCTGCCCCGCGCACTGGCAGACCTGAACGGTCACCGCCATCGCACAGAGCTGTCCGCCGTACTGCGCAAACTGCCCGGCGTCCTGGCCGACATGACCAACCACGCCCACGCCACCCAGTCCCCGGACGCCTGGACGCGGGTCGCCGACACCTACAGCGTGGTCTACTGGCTCGCCGCCCGGCACCGCTGGATGCACCTCGCCGAACTCGCCGTCATGAAGCAGTGGTCGGCCGCCGAACGCGCCCACCCGATCGCTGCGACCGTCGCAGCCCGCGACGAGGCGGGGGCGTTCCTCAACTCAGGGGATTTCGAAGGCGGGTTGGCCGTGGTCGACCGGGCGATCGTCGCGGCGGAGTCGGTCCTGCGGGGCCGTGACCGCGCGTACGGACTGGGCATTCTGCATCTGCGCGGGCTGACGCTGGCCGGGCGGATCGGGGACGGGGCGACGGCCGGACAGCACACCGAGGCGGCCTGGCGGGTGGCCGAGGAGTTCCCGGACGACATCGAGGACCACGGCATCCACTTCGGCCCGGAGAACACCGCGGTCCATGTCATCTCGACGGCCTCGGACATGGAGAACCACCGCGAGTCCCTCGCGACGGCGGACGACCTGATCCGTGCGGGCCTCACCCTCCCGGCCACCCGGGTGGGCCCCCTCCACATGAACATCAGCCGCTCGAAACTGGCCCTCGGCGACCGGGACGGAGCCCTCGCGTCCCTCGAAGAGGCGTGGGAGGTGGCACCGGAGATGGCCGGAGTGCACCCGACCAGCCAGGAACTGATCCGAGTCCTGACCTCCCTGCACCGCCGCAGCAACCCCCGCCTGACCCGCCTGGCCAAACGCGCGGGCGTGACCTGCTAAGGGAAGAGCCGCGCCCGCCGGCCGCACGGCATCAGACAACTCCACAAGGAGGCACCCCTTGCGACCCATCGACCCGACCACGTGCACCTGGCGCAAGAGCAGCCACAGCAACGGCGACGGCGGTCAATGCCTCGAAGTCACCGACGATCTCCCCGCCTTCGTCCCCGTCCGAGACTCCAAAACCCCGCAGGGCCCGCCCTCATCTTCGGAGAACCCGCCTGGGCCGCGTTCACCGCATCCGTCTGGCAGCGGCCCCCGGCTCACCCCTCCTTCGGCGGAACCACGAACCCTCGCGTCGGTCCCGGACCAGGCTCCTCCCCGGGGAACGCGTCAACCACAGCCGCCAACGCGTTGGCCGTCACATCCCGGCGCCCGGCGACCGGGTCCGCCGAGTCGTACACGCGCCAGGGACCCGCCGTGTCCTCCGGCGCGACCACGCCGAGGATTCCCAACCGCCGCAGCACCGCGTCCACCTGACGAGCCTGCTCGCTGTGGCTCCCCCGGGCCGCCCCGACCCCGACCCGGTCCGACCCGGCCCGACCGTCCCTCACCCGCATCGCCACCGGTGCGTCACGCCACCTGCACGCTACTCTCCACCTTCAGGCGTATACCCCGGTCGTCCGGGAATCGGCGTCTCCGCCCCCGGCCGAATCCCCTCTTGCCTGGCTAGATTCCCGCGCATGATCGCAACCCTCCGCAAGGCCAAGCGCACGGCCGCCCTGTTCGTCGGGGCCACCGCCCTCGCCGCCACCGCCGGTCTCGTGACCGCCACTCCCGCCGCCGTCGGCGACCCCAATGTGTGCAACGGGTACCAGCTCTGCCTCTGGTACGACGGCAACTACGAGAACACCCGCGTGATGTGGGACTACCTCCCGATCGACGGCAACTTCACCGTTGCCCACGACGTCACGTCCTCCCTCGTGAACAACTCGTCGTCGACCCTCTGCTTCTACGAGCACCCCAACTACGGGGGACTGGAGTTCAGAGTCGCCCCCTGGGCGCGGTGGGCCTACGTCCCCTCGTGGATCAACGACAAGATCAGCTCGACATCAACCGGGCCCGGGGTGACGCGTCCGGTTTCGATGTTGCTCAACTTGGTCTGCGACATGGTGGCGCGCTGGGCGAGCCAGACCTGAGTGCGCCCGGCGTCCCTGCGCAGACCGCGGAGCCTCTCCGCCAGGTCGGCCTTCGACCGGCCCAGTTGGTCAGGGTCGAGCGTCAAGGCCCCGCACGTACTCCTCGAAGGGAAGGGCGTGCTCCAGTGCCACCCGCTTCCACTCCCGGTAGGGCTCCGGATCGCCGGTGTGCGCCGAGCGGTTGATCTGGGTTCCGTCCGGGCGGAAGTCGAGGTGGGCGATGCGGGAGTCGTCGAACAACCACCAGTCGCGGCCGGAGAGCGGCAACCCGAAGTCGTCTCGCGTCACATCCAGGATCCGGATGTCTTCCCCGGCCGCAAGGTTTCCGGGGATGCCCCATGCGAATTGATACCGCTGGTAGTCGGTGAGCGGTCGACGCACGATGCGGACCCGGCCGATGCGCTTGCCGGATCCGACGTATCCGCGCACTCGGTCGTGCCAGCGGGCGTTGTGGCCGACGGGCTTCTCGCCACCCCGCAGGAAGCGGGCCACGTTCTCCTGTTCCCTGGGCATGGTGTACGTGGGCTGAGCCTCGAACCGCCAAGCCTCGTGCTCGAAGGCGTCGAAGAACCGGCGCCAGTCGTCACCATCCAAGAGCACGGACAGCCTCCCTCAGAGTGTGCTCGGGAATCTCCACCAGTCCCTCGCCGACGGGTGGCGAGAAGGCGTCAGACAAACTGCCCTGCACGACGATGGAACCGCTCTCGGTCCGATAGACGTTCGGGCAGTCGTCGTCACAATCGGGCCCGCTGACGATGCCGGTGAGGCGGGTCAGTTCCGCACGCGCCATCGTTCCCCCTCTCTGGGACACAGAGCCGTTCCCTGTGGTCATGAGGACGGTAGGACGGACTCCGGTACCAGGTCCACGGCACTTCGCCGATATGCGCGTGATCGGGTAGACGAACTCGAAACGCCCCCCAACAACACCCCCCAACAACCCTGAACCACCCCCACCCCACCCCCCGTTGTAGAGGTGCTCCGGGACACCCCGGCGCTGCGCGCCCGCGCACCCGCCCCGTGAAGGAGACGCCATGCCCAGGACGGACGAGTACCGCGACTCACGGAAGGGCGCCGCCCGGCTGATGGCGGAGGCGCACAAGAACGCCCCCAAGAGCCGCCGCGGGGACAGCCGTTCCATGATCCTGATCCATGTCACCCTCAAGGACGGCAAGAAGCGCAAGCTGATCGAACGCTCGACCCCGGTCCGCCGCAGTGGGCTGACCGCCACGACGGACTCGCACTACAGCAAGCCGGGCACCGCTCCCGAGCACACCGAGGCGAAGAAGGACTCCGAGAAGGCGTCCGCCGATGACGCGCTGCGGGACATCCGGGGGCTCATCGGGAAGGTGCAGCCCTACCGCATCGCCATCGACCTCGTCACCAGCCGCCGACCCTGCAACAGCTGCACGGACACGGCACAGCAGCTCACCGACGATGTCGCGCACTACTTCCCCGGCGCCGACGTCAAGACCGCCGTCCTCTCCTACGACCGGGAAAAGGGCTCGGTGCACGAGGAGTTCGCCGTGGTGCCGGGCCGGTTCAAGGACCATGTCGCCCGGTCGGCGTACGGGAACTCCAGTGCCGTCCCGATGCACCACTCCGCCCCCGCCGAGACCGACCAGGGCTACGACGCCGACGCCCACACCTCCCACTCCGACGGCGACTCCGACTCCGTGACCCAGGCCCAGGCCCAGGCGTACGGCGAGGGGGCGTACCAGGTCGGGGAGTCGCACGCCGAGAGTTCCTCGGCCGCACAGGCCCCGGAGGGTGCGCAGGCCCAGGAGGGCGCGGAGGCCGCCGACACCGACCGGTACTGGAAGCTGTCCCTCTACCCCGAGGAGCCCCTGCGCTACCAGGGTCCCGTCCAGGAACCGGTGCACGGCGGCGGAGTCCTGGAGTCGGCCACGGACGACTCCCCGTACGTCACCACCGAGCCGACCCACAGCACCGGCTCGGACTCCGACGGCTCCGGCCAGTTCAAGGGGAAGGCGTCGGACAGTTCGGGGTCGTACGAGTCCACCCTGAGCGCGCAGATGAACGAGGCCCTGAACCCGGCCAACTGGCTGCCCGAGCAGGGCCTGCCCAACACCCATCTGAACGACGGCTTCGAGTACGACTCGCAGAACGCGCTGCACTACGCCCCGGACTTCAGCCGGATCGTGACCAGCGACGGCGAACGGCACAACTTCGTCGGCGCCGTACCCGACCCCCTGGACCGGACCGTGTTCGCCTACGGCAACAGCAGGACGGGCATGCTCGGGCTCTACACCTTCGACGCCACCGAGAACCAGTGGGCCACGTACCCGACCACCAAGGCCAAGGACTACTGCCAGTCCTATCTGACCAAGGGTGACCCCGACCGCAAGAAGACCTCCCACCACGACCGCCAGAAGCATCATTCGAGCAAGGGGGCGAAGAAGAAGTAAGGGGGGAGGGGAGAACGGGGAGGGAGGGGGAGGGAGAGGAGGGGGCCCGGTGCGGGGCGGCCCCCCGGCCTCAGCGCACGTCCCCCATCAACTGCTTCACCTTCCGCCGGTACATGAACACCCCGGCACCCGCCGCCACCGCCAGCGCCGCCTCCGCCGCCACGACCCCCGTCTTGTTGAGGTCGACGCCGTACGTCGAGAGCAGGCCGGTCACCGCGTCGCCCGCCGTGACCGCCAGGAACCAGACGCCCATCATCTGCGAGGCGTACTTCGCGGGGGCCATCTTGGTGGTCACGGAGAGGCCGACGGGGGACAGCATCAGCTCACCCGTGGTCTGGCAGAAGTAGATCAGCACGATCCACCAGGGGGACACCGCCCCGTCGCCCGCCGCCGTCAGGGGGAGGAGGAAGACGAAGAAGGAGATGCCGACCATCACCAGACCGCCGGAGAACTTGGCGATCGTGCTCGGCTCGCGCCCCCCGCGGTTCAGGGCCAGCCACACCGTGGCGAAGACCGGGGCGAGGGCCATCACCAGCACCGGGTTCACCGACTGGAACCAGGAGACCGGGAAGTCCCAGCCGAAGACCTGGGTGTCGACGCTCTTCTCGGCGAACAGGGCGAGCGTGGAGCCACCCTGGTCGTAGATCATCCAGAAGACGGCCGCGGCCACGAAGAACCAGATGTAGCCGGAGACCTTGGACTGCTCGGTGCGGGTCAGTTCCTTGTCGCGCTTGATCCGGGCCAGCACCATGACCGGCACCACCAGGCCGATCACCATCAGCGGGACCATCACCCAGTTCAGGGTGTATGTACCGGTGCCGACGACGATCGCGTAGAAGACCACCGCGATCAGCAGCCAGATCATCGCCTTGCGGAGCGTCGCGTTGCGCTCGGCCACGTCCAGGGGCTTGGGGACGATGCTGGACTTCGCCGAGAGGTGACGGCTGCCCAGCAGGAACTGGGCCAGGCCCAGCGCCATACCGAGCGCGGCCAGCGCGAAGCCGAGATGCCAGTTGACCTTCTGGCCGATGGTGCCGATCACCAGCGGCGCGGCGAACGCGCCGAGGTTGATGCCCATGTAGAACACCGTGAAGCCGCCGTCGCGGCGCGGGTCGTTCGGGCCGTCGTAGAGCTGGCCGACCATCGTGGAGATGTTGGACTTCAGCAGGCCCGAGCCTATGGCGACCAGGAGGAGGCCGAAGTAGAAGGTCCCGGCGGAGGGGAGCGCCAGGACGAGATGGCCGGCCATGATGACCGCGCCGGCGATGGCCACCGTCTTGCGCGGGCCCCAGACCCGGTCGCCGAACCAGCCGCCCGGCATCGCCAGCAGGTACACCGTCGAGACATAGACGGAGTAGATGGCGATCGCCGTACCGGCGTCCAGGCCGAGCCCGGCGGGGGCGACCAGGTAGAGGGGGAGCAGAGCCCTCATGCCGTAGTAGGAGAAACGCTCCCACATCTCGGTCATGAAGAGGGTGGCCAGTCCGCGGGGGTGGCCGAAGAAGGATTTCTCGGATCCGGATCCGGGGGTGCCCGGGAGGGCCGAGTCCTTCGTCAGGCTGGACGCCATGGGTCGTTCCTTGCTGTCGGGACGCGCGGGTGGAGCGGAGCGCGCCCGGTGGGGGAGCCGGCACCGGCGGGCCGGTTCGTCCACCCCACGCCCACGGGGTGTCCGCCCCGGATCACGGGGCGGTGGACGACGGCCACCGGGATCCACGCCTCTACGCGCGTCGATGCGCTACGAGGCCCGGCCACAGGTCATTCCTTTCAAGGCCGGTGGAGAACCCCCGACCCGCACACAAAAGAGACCTTCAGTGTCAAACCGCGACACGAAGGTCCCTGTCGGTGCTACAGGCGTTCCATCACCATAAAGCAGGGCACCATCTGATATGGAAGGACTTGAGACAGGGATCACAGACTGTGACGGAACCGTAAGCAGTCATTCCGCTCTCGCGCGAGCTGCCTGGCCGAAATGTCCGCCATGTGCGCCAGTAAGAATCCGTCCAGGCGATCTCACCTCGGTGTCGTGGCCTGCGGGACTACCATCACCCCATGACCCGTGTACTGCTCGCCGAGGACGACTCCTCCATTTCGGAGCCCCTGGCCCGCGCACTGCGCCGGGAGGGATACGAGGTCGAGGTGCGGGAGGACGGACCCACCGCACTCGACGCGGGCATGCAGGGCGGCGTCGATCTGGTCGTGCTCGACCTCGGCCTGCCCGGCATGGACGGTCTGGAGGTGGCCCGCCGTCTGCGTGCCGAAGGCCACACCGTGCCCATCCTGATCCTCACCGCCCGTGCCGACGAGGTCGACACGGTCGTCGGTCTCGACGCCGGCGCGGACGACTACGTCACCAAGCCCTTCCGGCTCGCCGAACTGCTCGCCCGCGTCCGGGCCCTGCTGCGGCGCGGCGCCGCCGAGCCCCAGCAGCCGCCGGCCACCCACGGTGTGCGGATCGACGTCGAGTCGCACCGGGCGTGGATGGGCGAGGAGGAGCTCCAGCTCACGGCGAAGGAGTTCGACCTGCTGCGGGTGCTGGTCCGGGACGCGGGACGGGTCGTCACCCGGGATCAGCTGATGCGGGAGGTCTGGGACACGACGTGGTGGTCGTCCACCAAGACGCTGGACATGCACATCTCCTGGCTGCGCAAGAAGCTCGGCGACGATGCCGCGAATCCGCGGTACATCGCCACGGTGCGGGGTGTCGGCTTCCGGTTCGAGAAGAGCTGAGCCGGTGGTGGTGGGGTGGTCGGTGGGGCAGGGTGCGGGTTTCGCTGTGGCTGGTCGCGCAGTTCCCCGCGCCCCTGAGGTGACGGCTGGTCGGCGGGTTGGGTGCGGGTCTGAGGTGACGGCTGGTCGGTGGGTCGGGTGCGGGTCGGGAGCGACGGTCGGGCGCGCAGTTCCTCGCGGCCCTGAGGTGACGGCTGGTCGGCGGGTTGGGTGCGGGTCTGAGGTGACGGCTGGTCGGTGGGTCGGGTGCGGGTCGAGAGCGACGGACGTTCGCGCAGTTCCTCGCGCCCCTGAAAAGACGGCTGAAGCGACGGCCGGTCGGCGGGGGCCCCGTGCCCCCCTCCCGGCGTCACCCCGGCGGTAGGTGTCTGCATGCGTCGCCGACTCATCCAGTCCACCCTCGCCGTCGTGCTCGTCGTCATCGCCGTTTTCGGGGTGTCGCTGGTCATCGTCGAGACCCGGACGATCACCGAGAGCGCCCGGGAGCGCGTCGAGTCCGAGTCGCTGCGGCTGGCCAGCATCGTGGACAGCCGCATCCTCGGGCACGAGGAGATCTCCGCCCCCATCCTCGGCGACCAGGTCGGCGCCGACCAGTACGCGGTCATCCGGCTGCCCGACCGGCCGCCCATCGAGATCGGTGAGCAGCCCAGCGGCGATGTCATCGAGTACACCGCCCGCGGTGAGGAGGGCGAGACGGTCACCTTCCAGGAGCCGCGCTCCTCCATCACCCAGGAGGTCGGCCGCACCCTGCTGATCATCGGGCTCGTCGCCCTGCTCGCGGTCGTCGCCGCCGTGCTGCTCGCCGTACGGCAGGCCAACCGGCTCGCCTCCCCGCTCACCGATCTCGCCGAGACCGCCGAACGCCTCGGCTCCGGCGACCCCCGCCCCCGCCACAAGCGCTACGGCGTCCCCGAGCTGGACCGGGTCGCCGATGTGCTGGACTCCTCCGCCGAGCGGATCGGGCGGATGCTCACCGCCGAGCGACGGCTCGCCGCCGACGCCTCCCACCAGCTCCGCACCCCGCTGACCGCGCTGTCCATGCGGCTGGAGGAGATCACCCTCACCGACGACCCGGAGACGGTGAAGGACGAGGCCACCATCGCCCTCGCCCAGGTCGAGCGCCTCACCGATGTCGTGGAGCGGCTGCTGACCAACTCCCGCGACCCCCGTACCGGCTCCGCCGTCTCCTTCGATCTCGACGAGGTCATCCAGCAGCAGCTCGCCGAGTGGCGGCCCGCCTACCGGCAGGCGGGACGGGCCATCGTCAGCTCCGGCAAACGGCATCTCAAGGCGGTCGGCACCCCCGGCGCCGTCGCCCAGGTGCTGGCCGCGCTGATCGAGAACTCCCTGATGCACGGCGGCGGCACCGTCGCCCTGCGCACCCGGGTCACCGGCAACCAGGCCGTCATCGAGGTCACCGACGAGGGGCCCGGCGTCCCCGCCGACCTCGGGGCACGGATCTTCGAGCGCGCGATCAGCGGCCGCAACTCCACCGGCATCGGCCTCGCCGTCGCCCGCGACCTCGCGGAGGCCGACGGCGGGCGCCTGGAGATGCTCCAGACCCAGCCCCCGATCTTCGGGCTGTTCCTGTCACGCACGGCGGTGCAGCGGGCCTCGGAGGACGAGGAGCGGACGGTTCGCTAGGCCCCGCCCGAGGACCAGTCAGCGGGTCAGACCCGGGCGCGCGCCCGCTGCCGCTGCCGTACCGCCCCCGCCGACCGGCCACCCCGGCCGTCACGGTCGTCGCGGTCCTCCAGGAACGATTCGTCGCCCGCCCCGCCCTCCCGGGAACCCGGCAGCGCCCGGAACACCCACGTCCGGTACGACCAGAACCGGAACAGCGTGGCGATCCCGATGCCGAGGAACTTGAAGACGTTGTTCTGCATCGGGGTGTCCCAGCCGAGCCCATAGGTCGCCAGGTACAGCACCCCGTTCTCGATCACCAGCCCCACCGCGCTGAACAGCAGGAAGAGGCTCATCTCCCGGGTCCGGCGGTTCTTGTCCCGGTCGCGGTAGGCGAAATAGCGGAAGCCGATGTAGTTGAAGACGATGGCCACGACCGTGGCGATCACACTGGCCCGCACCACCTGGAGGTCGGTCACCGCCCTGACCAGGTTGAACACCGCGAGATTGACCAGCAGCCCGGCCCCGCCCACGGCGCCGAACTTGGCGACCTCCCGGCCGAGCCGCCGCACCCGCGACCGCCACCCGCCGGGGGGCGTGCCACGGAATCCTGAGGAGCCGTGTGCGACAGGGGAGCCCGAGGAACCTTGTGCCATGGGGGAGAAGGCTCCCGTCCGGTCGGCGACGTCAACCCGGCCATGCTATCCAGGCCCCTTCCGTGATCGCCCCCGGACCAGCTCACAGGTTCGGAAAGAAACCCGACCGTCGGCCGATGGCAGTCGATGGCAGCCGACGACAGCCGATGACATCGGGGCGACCCGGGGCGACCCGGGGCGGACAAGGGCGGACAAGGGGCGATCCGGGTGGCCGATACCCTAGGGGTGTGACGTTCCCGGTAGTCGGCATGGTCGGCGGTGGCCAGCTCGCTCGTATGACCCACGAGGCAGGCATCCCGCTCGGCATCAGGTTCAAGCTCCTCAGTGACACCCCGCAGGACTCGGCGGCGCAGGTCGTGAGCGAGGTCGTCATCGGCGACCATCGCGATCTGGACACGCTGCGCGCCTTCGCGCGGGGCTGCGATGTGATCACCTTCGATCACGAACACGTTCCCACCGAGCATCTGCGCGCCCTGGAAGCGGACGGGATCCCGGTACGGCCCGGCCCCGACGCCCTGGTGCACGCCCAGGACAAGGGGGTGATGCGCGCCAGGCTGGCCGAGATCGGCGTCCCGTGCCCCCGCAACCGGATCGTGGCCGACCCGCAGGACGTGCTGCGCTTCGCCGCCGAGGGCGACGGCTTCCCGGTCGTCCTGAAGACCGTGCGCGGCGGCTACGACGGCAAGGGCGTCTGGGTCGTCGAGAGCGCCGAGGAGGCCGCCGAACCGTTTCGCGCGGGCGTCCCGGTGCTCGCCGAGGAGAAGGTCGACTTCGTCCGGGAGCTGGCCGCCAATGTCGTCCGCTCCCCGCACGGCCAGGCCGTGGCCTACCCGGTGGTGGAGTCCCGGCAGGTCGGCGGGGTCTGCGACACGGTGATCGCGCCCGCGCCCGAGCTGCCCGAGCGGCGGGCGCTGGCCGCCGAGGAGATGGCCCTGCGGATCGCCAAGGAACTCGGCGTGGTCGGCCATCTCGCGGTCGAGCTGTTCGAGACCCGCGACGGACGGATCCTGGTCAACGAGCTGGCCATGCGCCCGCACAATTCCGGCCACTGGACCCAGGACGGGGCGATCACCTCCCAGTTCGCCAACCATGTCCGGGCGGTGCTGGACCTGCCGCTGGGCGACCCCCGCCCCCGCGCGCCCTGGACGGTCATGGTGAACGTCCTCGGCGGCGACTACCCCGACATGTACTCCGCGTATCTGCACTGCATGGCCCGCGACCCCCGGCTGAAGATCCATATGTACGGCAAGGACGTGAAGCCCGGCCGCAAGGTCGGCCATGTCAACACCTACGGCGACGACCTCGCGGACGTGCTGGAGCGCGCCCGTCACGCAGCCGCCTATCTGAGAGGCACGATCACCGAATGAGCCCTGTCGTTGGCATCGTCATGGGATCCGACTCCGACTGGCCCGTCATGGAGGCCGCCGCCCAGGCGCTGGACGAGTTCGAGATCGGCTACGAGGTCGATGTCGTCTCCGCCCACCGGATGCCCCGCGAGATGATCACCTACGGTGAGCGGGCCGCCGACCGGGGCCTGAAGGTCGTCATCGCCGGGGCCGGGGGCGCCGCCCATCTGCCGGGCATGCTCGCCTCGGTCACCCCGCTGCCGGTGATCGGCGTCCCGGTGCCGCTGAAGTACCTGGACGGCATGGACTCGCTGCTGTCCATCGTGCAGATGCCGGCGGGTGTGCCGGTGGCCACGGTGTCGGTCGCGGGGGCGCGCAACGCCGGGCTGCTCGCCGCCCGCATCCTCGCCACGCACGACGAGGAACTCCTCGGCCGGATGCGGGACTTCCAGCAGGAGCTGAACGACCAGGCCACCGAGAAGGGCAAGCGGCTGCGGGCCAAGACCGAGGGACCGAGCGGCTTCGGTTTCGGGAAGTGACCAGGACATGACCTCTCCGACATCTCCGGCCTCTCCGACCCCAGGCACCCCCGAGACCCCGGTGACCCCCGGCACCCCGGTGACCCCCGGCACCCCGGTGACCCCCGGCACCCCCGAGACCCCCGGCACCGAGGGTGCCCTCTCCGAGGCCCGCGCCCGCGCCCTGCTGCGCGAGTTCCCCGTCGTCGACGGCCACAACGACCTGCCCTGGGCCCTGCGCGAACAGGTCCGCTACGACCTCGACGCCCGGGACATCGCCACCGACCAGTCGGCCCACCTCCACACCGACCTCCCCCGGCTGCGCGAGGGCGGCGTCGGCGCCCAGTACTGGTCGGTGTACGTCCGCGCCGACCAGCCCGACCCGGTCCCCGCGACGCTGGAGCAGATCGACTGCGTACGGCAGTTGCTCGCCCGCTACCCCGAGGACCTCGCCCCCGCCCTCACCGCCGCCGACATGGAGTCCGCCCGGCGCGAGGGCCGTATCGCCTCCCTCATGGGCGCCGAGGGCGGCCACTCCATCGGCTGCTCCCTGGCCACCCTGCGCGCCCTGTACGACCTGGGCGTGCGGTACCTGACCCTCACCCACAACGACAACGTCCCCTGGGCCGACTCGGCGACCGACGCCCCGGGCGTCGGCGGGCTGTCGCCCTTCGGGCACGAGGTCGTCCGGGAGATGAACCGCACCGGCATGCTGGTCGACCTCTCCCATGTGGCGGCGACGACCATGCGGGACGCCCTGGACACCTCCGTGGCGCCGGTGATCTTCTCCCACTCCTCGTCCCGCGCGGTCTGCGACCACCCCCGCAACATCCCCGACGACATCCTCGAACGCCTCCCGGCCAACGGCGGGATGGCGATGGTGACCTTCGTCCCCAAGTTCGTCCTCCAGGCCGCCGTGGACTGGACCGCCGCGGCCGACGACAACATGCGCGCCCACGGCCTCCACCCGCTGGACGGCACCGCCGAGGGCCGCAAGGTGCAGCACGCCTTCGAGGCCGCCCACCCCCGCCCGATCGCCACCGTCGCCACGGTCGCCGACCATCTCGACCACATGCGCGAGATCACTGGCATCGACCACCTCGGCATCGGCGGCGACTACGACGGCACGGCCTTCCTGCCCGACGGCCTCACCGATGTCTCCGGCTACCCCCGGCTGATCGCCGAACTCCTCGACCGCGGCTGGTCCCGCCCCGACCTGGCCAAGCTCACCTGGCAGAACGCGGTCCGGGTGCTCGGCGCGGCCGAGGACGTGGCCCGCGACCTCCAGACCGGGCGCGGCCCCTCCAACGCCACCCTCACCGCCCTCGACACCCCGGCGGGGTGACCCGAACAGCCGCTCCACCAGGAGTACCCGGCGGCTCCGTGCGACGGTGATCGAACAGGCGATCGCGCCTGGCGATCACATCGATGGATTGCGGACGTACGGAGCCGACGATGGCAGACCTCCAGCACGAACTGCACACCACGGCGGAGGTGGGCCGGCTCGCCCCGCTGCCGCCGCCGGAGGCCCCGTACGACACTCCCCCCGCACCGCCCCCGGCGTCGGACAGTGACCGGCTGCTGCTCGCCCGCGCCCTGCTCACCGCCCACCCCGTCGCCGACGGCTACAGCGGACTGCCCTGGGCCCTGCGCCATCTGCCCTGGTACGACCTGGAACTGGGCGAGAACGCCCTCGACACCGATGTCCCCCGGCTGCGGGAGGGCCGGGTGGGTGCCCTGTTCTGCGCCCTGCACCTGCCCGAGGGACTGGCCGCCGACCGCGCGGTGGCCGCCACCCTGGAACAGATCGACCTGGTCCGAACCGTCGTCGCCGGGCACCCCGAGGGCCTGCGGTACGCGCACACCGCCGGCGAGGTCATCGACGCCCGCAACTGCGGCCGGACGGCGGTGCTGCTGGGCCCGGCCGCCGCGGCGGCCCTGGACGACTCGCTGTCACTGCTGCGGATACTGCACGACACCGGCGTCCGGATCATCACCCTCACCGGCACCTCCTGGGCCGGAGAGGCGGGGCTGACCCGGTTCGGCGAGGAGGTCGTCCGGGAGATGAACCGGCTCGGTGTGCTCGCCGACCTCTCCGGCGCCTCGGAACCGGCCGTCCGCCGCGTCCTGGCCTGCTCCAAGGCGCCCGTGGTGTGCACCCGCTCGGCGTCCCGCGCGCTGCGCCCCCACCCCGCGAACCTCCCCGACGACCTGCTGGCCGAGATCGGCGCGGCCCAGGGCCTGGTCATGGTCCCGCTGACGGCGGAGCAGACCGGCCCGACGGTCCGGGACGTCGCCGACCACCTCGACCAGGTCCGCCGGGTGGCCGGCCCGCACGCCGTGGCCCTCTCCGGCACCTACGACGCCGGCACCGCCCACCCCCAGGAACTCCCCGACCCCGCGTCCTACCCCCACCTCATCGCCGAACTCCTGCGCCGCGACTGGCCCCACCCCGACCTCGCCCTGCTGACCTGGGGCAACGTCCAGCGCGTCCTACGCGCCGCCGACACCACCGCCAAGGCCGCCCAGACCCGCCGCGCCCCGTCGACGGCGAGGATCGCGGAACTGGACGGCTGAGCGGACGGCAGGGGTGGGGTACCGCTACGGCGGCTACGGCAGATTGCGGGCCATCACGATCCGCTGCACTTGATTCGTCCCCTCATAAATCTGCGTGATCTTGGCGTCGCGCATCATCCGCTCCACCGGGTAGTCCCGGGTGTAGCCGTAGCCGCCGAGGAGTTGGACGGCGTCCGTGGTGACCTCCATGGCCACGTCGGAGGCGAAGCACTTGGCCGCCGCGCCCTGGAAGGTGAGATCGGCGTCCCCGCGCTCGGATTTCGCCGCCGCCGCGTAGGTGAGCTGGCGGGCCGCCTCGATCTTCATCGCCATGTCGGCCAGCATGAACTGGATGCCCTGGAAGTCGCCGATCGGCTTGCCGAACTGCTTGCGCTCCCTGACATAGCCCTTGGCGTAGTCGAGGGCGCCCTGGGCGATACCGAGGGCCTGGGCGGCGATGGTGATCCGGGTGTGGTCCAGGGTGCGCATCGCGGTGGCGAAGCCGGTGCCCTCGGCGCCGATCATCCGGTCCGCGGGGATCCGGACGTTGTCGAGATAGACCTCGCGGGTCGGGGACCCCTTGATGCCGAGCTTCCTCTCCGGGGCGCCGAAGGAGACCCCCTCGTCCGACTTCTCCACCACGAACGCGGAGATCCCCTTGGAGCGCTTCTCGGGGTCGGTCACGGCCATCACCGTGTAGTACTCGGAGACGCCCGCGTTGGTGATCCAGCGCTTCACGCCGTCGAGGACGTAGTGGTCGCCGTCGCGGACCGCCCTCGTCTTCATCCCGGCCGCGTCCGAGCCCGCGTCCGGCTCGGAGAGACAGTACGAGAACATCCCGTCACCCTTGGCCAGCGGGCCCAGGTACTTCTTCTTCAGATCCTCGGAGCCGGACAGGATCACCGGCAGCGAGCCCAGCTTGTTCACCGCCGGGATCAGGGAGGAGGACGCGCAGACCCGGGCGACCTCCTCGATCACGATCACCGTGGCCAGCGCGTCCGCGCCGGAGCCGCCGTACTCCTCCGGAACGTGCACCGCGTGCAGATCGTTGGCCACCAGCGCGGTCAGCGCCTCCTGCGGGAAGCGGGCCTCCTCGTCCACCGCGGCGGCGAACGGCGCGATCTTCGCCTCGGACAGCGCGCGGACGGCGTCCCGGAGCATGTCGTGCTCCTCGGACGGGCGGTACAGGTCGAAATCAGCCGATCCGGCCACGGTTTCTCACGCTCCAAGGACGACGGTGACGCGGGGGAGAGTCTCTGCAAACTACCGTTAAGTAACCCGAATTTTAGAGGGCCGCCCGGCGCGCGGGTACGTGACCTGGACGACATCGGGAAAACTGCCCGTTGAGGCCGGGCGCGCACCCCCGACTATGCTCGGGCACCGCGCCCGGCGCCGCACCTCGCACCACCCCCCGGCACATACGTTCGCTTCCTGGAGTACCCCATGGCCCTGAGGATCACCGTGATCGGCACCGGCTATCTCGGCGCCACCCATGCCGCGGCCATGGCCGAACTGGGCTTCGAGGTGCTCGGGCTGGATGTGGTCCCGGAGAAGATCGAGATGCTCCGCCGCGGCGAGGTCCCGATGTACGAGCCCGGCCTGGAGGACCTGCTGCGCAAGCATGTCGCCGGGATCGAGGGTGCCACCGGGCGGCTCCGCTTCACCACCGACTACGCCGAGGCCGCCGCCTTCGGGGACATCCACTTCGTCTGTGTGAACACCCCGCAGCGGCACGGCGAGTACGCCTGCGACATGAGCTATGTCGACGCCGCGTTCGCCTCGCTCGCCCCCCATCTCACCGGCCCCGCCCTGGTCGTCGGCAAGTCCACCGTCCCCGTCGGCTCCGCCGAGCGACTCGCCGCCTACCTCGCCGCCCACGCGCCCGCCGGGGCCGCCGCCGAACTGGCCTGGAACCCGGAGTTCCTGCGCGAGGGCTTCGCCGTCCAGGACACCCTGCACCCCGACCGGATCGTCGCCGGGGTGCGCAGCGAGCGCGCCGAGCGGCTGCTGCGCGAGGTCTACGCCGGACCGCTCGCCGACGGCGCCCCCTTCGTCGTCACCGACTTCCCCACCGCCGAACTGGTCAAGACCGCCGCGAACTCCTTCCTGGCCACCAAGATCTCCTTCATCAACGCCATGGCCGAGGTCTGCGAGGCCGCCGACGGCGATGTCGTCCGGCTCGCCGAGGCCATCGGGCACGACGACCGGATCGGCGCCAAGTTCCTGCGGGCCGGCATCGGCTTCGGCGGCGGCTGTCTGCCCAAGGACATCCGCGCCTTCATGGCCCGCGCCGGTGAACTCGGCGCCGACCAGGCACTGACCTTCCTGCGCGAGATCGACTCGATCAATATGCGCCGCCGGGGCCAGATGGTGGAGATGGCCCGCGAGGCGCTCGGCACCGGCTCCTTCCTCGGCACCCGCGTCGCCGTCCTCGGCGCCGCCTTCAAGCCCGACTCCGACGACGTACGCGACTCCCCGGCCCTCAATGTCGCCGGGCAGATCCACCTCCAGGGCGGCCAGGTCACCGTCTACGACCCCAAGGGCATGGCCAACGCCCGGCGGCTGTTCCCGACCCTGGGGTACGCCGACACCGCGCTGGAGGCGGTACGGGGCGCCGATGTCGTCCTGCATCTCACCGAGTGGCGGGAGTTCCGCGAGCTGGACCCGGCGGTGCTCGGCGAGGCCGCCGCCCGCCGGGTCATCCTGGACGGGCGCAACGCCCTCGACCCCCAGGTGTGGCGCAAGGCGGGCTGGACGTACCGGGCGATGGGCCGCCCGACGGCCTGAGACGCCCGGACGGGCGGACGGGGACGCCGGTTCGGCCGAGGCTCAGTCGGCCGAACCGGCGTCCCGACGCATTCTGCCCCACCGGCCCCGGCCCCGGACAGCGAAGACGAACAGGGGTCCGGACGGGCGCCAGGCAGGCACCAGGGGCGTCGACCGCGCCCCCCTCACGCCCCCTTGGCCCGGTAGCGCCGCATCTTCGCGCGCGCCCCGCACACCTGCATCGAGCACCAGCGGCCCCGCCCGGCCGGACTGCGGTCGTAGTACGCCCAGTGGCAGTCGGGCAGTTCGCATGCCTTGAGCCGCTGCCAGGTCCCGGCCGTGACCGCCTCCGCCACCGCCGCCGCGATCCGGGAGAGCAGCGCGCCCCCGTCCCCCGGGATCAGCCGCGCCGAACCGTCCCCGGGGTCGACCGCCACATACAGCGGCGCCCGCGCCAGCAGCGCGCCGAGCGGGGTCACCGGGCGGTGCGGGGGACGACCGGCGTGCGCCAGACAGGTCGCGCGCAGGGATTCGCGCAGCTCACGCGCCTCGTCGAGGTCGGCCTCGGTGAGCTGGAAGGGGGCGCGTCCGGCCGCGCTGTCGAGGGTGTCCGCGCCGGACTCCAGGCTCACCGTGTTCACCAGCGCCTCGATCAGCGCCAGCCCGCCGGGCGCGGCAGATCGCTCCGTCACGCTTGCGAGGTTACCGGCAGTGCGCCATGATGCGGTAACGCAGGCCGTTACCGTAAGACGGCCTGTAGCAGTAACACCACCGACATGGATGATTCGAAGGGGAGGAATCATGGCTCTCGCCACGCTGGGTGCCGTCGTCCTGGACTGTCCCGACCCCCGCGCGCTCGCCGCCTTCTACGCCGGGCTGGTCGGCGGCACGGCCGACGGTGACGGGGACTGGGTGGATCTGCGGCTGCCGGACGGGCGGACCCTCGCCTTCCAGGCCGCGCCGGACCACCGGGCGCCGGAGTGGCCGTCGGGCGGGCGCTCGCAGCAGTTCCATCTGGATCTGACGGTGGCGGACCTGGACGCGGCGGAGTCGGCCGCGCTGGCGCTGGGCGCCAAGCCGCTGGACAGCGCCGAGGGGCGCGGCTGGCGGGTGTACGCGGACCCGGCAGGGCATCCGTTCTGCCTCTGCCGGGCCTGATCAACGCGAGGACCGTGGCCGTCAGTCGGCGGTGACGGTGACCTTCTCGTCGTTCTTCAGCTCGTCCACCAGTTGCTTCACCTTCTCGGTGTCCCACTGGAGGTTGCCGTTGGCCGCGTTCCCGGCCAGCGGCATGTTCATCGAGGTGCCGTCACCGCCGCTGACGCTCTTCATCGCCCAGAACATGCTCGCCAGATCGAACAGGCCCATGTCCTCGTCGACGATCAGCGAGTCCAGGCCGGCGCCCATCGTCGGGTACAGCGTGAAGGGGTTGAGGACCGTGCTCGGCGTGGCCACCTGGCTCGCCAGCGCGGACAGGAACTTCTGCTGGTTCTTGGTGCGGTCGAGGTCGGAACCGGCCAGCGCGTACCGGGTGCGGACGAAGGCGAGCGCCTCCTCGCCGTTCAGGGTCTGCTTGCCCTTCTTGAAGTCCGCGCCCGACTTGGTGTCCTTGATGTCCTGCGGGATGTCCATCTCGACCCCGCCCACCGCGTCCACGATGTTCGCGAACCCGGCGAAGCCGATCTCGACGTAGTGGTCGATGCGCAGCCCGGTGTTCGCCTCCACCGTGCGGACCAGCAGCTCCGGGCCGTCCTCGGCGTAGGCGGCGTTGAGCTTCACCTGGCGGCCGGTGCCCTCGTAGGTCTTGCCGGAGTCGGAGCCGACGAAGGTCGGGATCTCGACGTTCGAGTCACGGGGGAGGGAGACCAGGGTGGAGCCGTTGCTGCCGGTGTGCAGGATCATCATCGAGTCCGTGCGCTTGCCCTCGGCGGAACCGGTGTGCAGGTCCTTCTTCTGCTCATCGGTCATGCCCTCACGGCTGTCGGAGCCGACGATCAGATAGTTGGTGCCCTCGCCCGCCTCCGGGCGGTCGATCACCTTCGACAGATCGACCTCGCGGTTCAGCTTGGAGTCGGCCCAGAAATAGGTGCCCACCGAGGTGACGACGAGGACGGTGACCAGGGTGATCGCGGTCACCTTGATCCGGCGCCGCCAGTCGGGCGCGGGCCGCCCTCCGGCGCCACCGCCACCGCCGTGTCCGCCACCGCCTCCGGCGTTGCCGTAGACCTGGCCGGTGTTGTACCCGCTGTCGTAGGGGTCACCACCGGGTCCGTTCGCGTACGACGGCTGCTGCGGGACGCCGTCGTACGCCTGGGGGTGCGGCGGCTGCTGCGGCTGCTGCGGGGGAGCGGGCGGGTAGCCGCCGGCCCCGGACGGCCCGCGGCGCACCTGGCGCATCACGCGTGCGCCCTCCGGCTGAGCGCTCGCGCTGCCGCCGCCATGGCGGTTGCGGCCTGCGTCGCGGCGGTTGTCGTCGGACCATCCCTGGGGCCAGTCATTCATGGGCCTTAGTGTGCCGTGCGCCACCATGGGGCTCACAAGGTCCGGCGGAAAATCAGAGCGGGGCTGTTGCGAACCCGACACAAAGTCCGCGGTGCGTACCCCGGCATAAAATGGACTGTATGACAGATCAGGCCGGTGCGATTCCCGGCAAGCCGACGTCCGCCTCGCGGACCACCCTCAGCCGGATCATGACCCACAACGACACCAATCTGTTGGGGACCGTGCACGGTGGCGTGATCATGAAGCTGGTGGACGACGCCGCGGGCGCGGTCGCCGGGCGGCACAGCGGCGGGCCCGCGGTGACGGCGTCCATGGACGAGATGGCGTTCCTGGAGCCGGTCCGGGTCGGCGACCTGGTGCATGTGAAGGCGCAGGTCAACTGGACCGGGCGGACGTCCATGGAGGTCGGCGTACGGGTCATGGCCGAGCGGTGGAACGAGTCGACTCCGGCGACGCAGGTGGGGTCGGCGTACCTCGTCTTCGCGGCGGTGGACGCGGACGGGAAGCCTCGGGGGGTGCCGGAGGTGCTGCCGGAGACGGAGCGGGACCGGCGGCGGTACCAGGAGGCGCAGATCCGGCGCACGCACCGGTTGGCTCGGCGCCAGGCCATCCTGGAACTCCGGGAGCGGAGGGCGGCGGAGGGGATGGGGGACTGAGGGATTCATCCCGGGCGCGGGCCGGATGTGGTCGCTCGCGCGGTTCCTCCTCCAGAGGGGGTACTCCCAGCCCCCAGCGCCCCTAGAAGCAGGGCGCTGCCCGGCACCCCGTCGCGCCGGGTTGCGCCACGGCCCGGCCCGTACCCCCACTCACCCGCACGTCACCTCGTCCCCCCGCACCACCGGCTCCTGCGAAGGCGTCGGCGTGTCCGGACGGACCTCGCGCAGGGCGCGGAAGTCGGGGCCCACCGTCACCTTCAGCACCGGCCCCTGCCCCTTCACCGCCCGCAGCTCACTGCCCGGCAGCGCCGCCGCCAGCGACCGCGCCGAGCGGTCCCAGCGCGGGTCGTAGGAGACGACCGTCCGGTCGACCTCCGCCGCCGCGTTCACCGGCTGCCCCGTCGTCCGGAACCCCTGCGCCGCCAGCGCGGTATCGACCCGCCGTCCCAGCCCCGCCGTCCCCGTGCCGTTCTCGACCTGGACCTGGATCCGGTCCGGCGCGACCGGCACCCGTACCGGCGCGGGGGACCGCTTCGCCGGGGCGGGCCCGCTCCGCTTCGACAGCGGCTCGTCCTCGCGCAGCGCCTTGAACAGTTCCTCCGACTTCACCGGGTCCCACTTCAGCGTCGACCCGATGCCCTTCACCGCGTACCCCATCTGACCGATCGGGACCGTGGTGAACTCCGAGGACGAGGGGGAGAAGTTGCGCATCGCGCGGCCGAGGTCCAGCAACTCGTCCGTGCCGAACCCCCGGTCCGCCCGGACCGACCCCAGCACCGCCCGCGTCACATCCCGGAACTTCATCGGGTTCAGCAGCACCCCGGAGGACGTGGCCCGCTCCACCAGCGCCGCCAGGAACCGCTGCTGGCGGCCCATCCGGCCCAGGTCCGACGCCCCGTCCACATGCCGCGCCCGGACGAACTGGAGCGCCTGCCCGCCGGTCATCTCATGCCGGCCGGCCGGGAGATTCAGCCCCGTATAGGTGTCCTTCATCGGCTCGGCCGTGCAGATCTCCACCCCGCCCAGCACATCCACCGTCTTCATGAAGCTGGTGAAGTCGACCTCCAGGTAGTGGTCGATCTTCACCTTCGTCATGTGCTCCACCGTCCGGACCGTCAGCTGCGGCCCGCCCTCCGCGTAGGCCGCGTTCAGCTTGACCGGGTGTGCCGCGTGCCGCTTCCCGGTCGTCTCGTCGGTGTGCGCGGGCAGTTCGGCGTACGAGTCGCGCGGCAGGCTCACCACGCTCGCCCGCTCCCGGTCCTCCGAGATGTGCACGATCATGATCGTGTCGGTGCAGTGGCAGGGGGCGCCGCCCAGCCGGTATCTGCGCCGCTCGGCCTCGGAGATCTTCTCCCGGCCGTCCGTGCCGACCATCAGCACATTCATGCCGTGCCCGGCGCGCGGCCGGTTCTTCATGTCCTTGAAGGGGTCCACGCGGTCGATGTCCGCGTCCAGACCGGTCATCACCGCGTGCCCGATCCCGGCGGACGCCAGCACCACCACCGACAGGGTGGTCACCGCCCGCATGGCCCAGCGGGGCCGCCGCCTGGGCCGTACGGCGGAGCGCGCGGGCTGCCGGTCCTCCGCCGTGTCCGGGCGGGGGCGGCGCTGCGGCACGGGCCGCTGCGCACGGCGCCGGGGACCGGCGGGCGACCGGGGTGGCGTGCTGGGCATGGGGGACACCTCCGGCGGAGCCTGGGCGGCCGGCCTGTCGGGATCGGGGGCCCGTCGGGATGCAGGGCCCGGCCGTGAGCACCGTAGGCCCATACGATCTGCGACCCGGTGCAGCGCACCCGGCGGCGCGCAAACGTGTCCCCCGTTCGCGGTAACGCGCGCACTGATGAACGACCCGGCCGGGATGCGGCTCCCGGCCGTTTCCGGGATCATGCCGGTCCTCGACCCGGCCGCACCCCCGCCGCCCGGCGGGGCTCACCGGGGGCTGACGTTCCCGCTCACCAGGTGTAGTTCGGATTCACCCGCATACAGGCGCTGTCGTCCGCCCCGTTGAGCGGGTTCGCGGTGTCCGGCATGGAGTCGTCCGCCTCGGGGGCCTCGTACCGGGTGCCCTCGCGCCAGTCCGCGCCGACCACCAGGGTGACCCCGGAGACCTCCGTGCTCTTCTCCACCGCGTCCGCCGGGACGCCCAGCGCCTCGGCCACCCGGAGGGCGTCGCCCTCCAGATCGGCGCTCGGGTAGCGCACCACGGTCCGCTCCTCGCTCAGCGCGGACGACCGGTCGGCGAACGCCTCCTCGAAGCCGTCCTCCACCAGCAGCCCCGCCACCGTGCTCGCCCGCCCCGACGCCGGTCCCAGCGTGTCCGTCCGGGTCCCGTTCTGCACCTGGACGGCGATCTCGGCGTCCTCGGCGGCCGGGTCGGAGGGCTCCGCGGGCTTCGTGGGCCCGGCCTTGGCGGGCGTCTTCGGCTCGTCCTTGCCGTCCAGCGCGATGTCCTCCCGCACCAGCCGGAACAGTTGCTCGGCGTCCTCGGTGGGCTCGACCCGGGCGCCCACGTACCGGTTGGGCATCGTCGTCATGGTGATCCGCGCCGGCTCGACCTTGCGCAGCTCGTTGCTGAGGTCGTACAGCTTCTTCACCGTGTCCAGGCCCTCGTCGACGGTGAGTGCCCGGGTGGCCTCCTCGACCAGCCGGCGCAGCTTGTTGGGGCTGGTCAGGGTGGCGTTGGCGCGCAGCTCGCGGACCATCGAGTTCATGTACATGTGCTGGGCCTTGGCGCGGGCCAGATCGCTGCCGTCCTCGAAGCCGTAGCGGGTGCGCAGCCACTCCAGGGCCTGCTCACCCTGGATCGCGGTGGTGCCCTTCTCCAGCTTCAGCCCGGAGCCCTTGCCGTCGCTGGTGCGGGAGAGGATGTTGGCGTCCACGCACACCGGGACCCCGCCGATCGCGTCGGCCATGCTCACCACCCCGGCGAAGTCGACCATCATGAAGTGGTCGATATGGATCCCGGTCAGCTCCTGCCAGGTCGCCACCGCACACCCCGGACCGCCGTGCCCGAGGCTCCGGTTGGTCATCACCCGGCCGTCGCTCGCCGGGTACACCGTCCCGTCGTCGGGGTCGGTGCACTTCGGTATCTCCACCAGGGTGTCCCGGGGCATGCTGATCACCGACATGTTGGTGCGGTCCGCCGACAGATGCAGCAGCATCTGCACATCGGCCAGCGGCGCCGCCCCGAAGGTCTCCCTGGCGCCGCCCAGCTCCTGGTTCTCCTCGGAGTCCCGGGCGTCCGAGCCGATCAGCAGAATGTTCAGCGGGGTCTGCCCGGCGGCGTTCGGGGTGGGCGCGGCGACCTTGCTGTCCCCGAGATTGAGATGGTCCTTGCGGAGATTGTCGTTGAGCCGCTCGTAGTAGAGGTATCCGGCGCCCGCCGCGCCGAGCACGGCGAGGGCGAGCCCGGCGGCGGCCCACTTCAGGATCCGGCGCCGACGGCGCCGGGGCGGAGCCCCACGCCCCTCCTCGGACCCGGCCTCGGTCTCCTCCACCTCGGTGTCGACATCGGTGTCGGTGTCGGTGTCGGTGTCGGCCCCGGAAACGTTGTCGGTGTCGGTTTCGGTGTCGGTTCCGGCGGTGCGCCGGGCGCGCGTGAGCGTGCCCTCCCCTCGCACACGGTGCTGCGTCATTGTGTCCGTCCTCCCCCACCCCTGCGCGGTACGGGGATCAAGGACCCGAGGCCGGACCACGAGGTCCACGGCTCTACAGGTCTACACCAGAACAGCTGCGATCTTTTCGAGCGGGCCCCGGGCGGGCAACCCCTGCCTGAGTGACGTGTGTCACCAGCGATAAGGCGCGTACACCTCCATGCACGGGGTGTCGTCGGAACCGTTGAGGGCGTCGGCGGTGTCGGGGACGTCCCCGGCCTCCGGCGCGGCCTGCCGCGGATACGCCGCGCCCTCCCGCCAGTCGGCGCCGACGACCAGCGTGACCCCCGAGACCTCGGTGGACCGCTTGACCGAACTCAGCGGAATCCCCAGCGCCTCGGCCACCCGCTGCGCGTCCCCCTCCAACTCCGCGCTCGGATACGACACCACGGTGCGCTCCTGCGCCAGCGACCCCGAGGAATCGGCCGCCGCCCGTACGAACCCGGCCCCCACCAGTTCCTGCGCGACGGCCCCGGCCCGCCCGGGAACGGCGGCCTCACTCCCGGAGCGGGTCCCGTTGCGCACCTGGACGCCGATCTCGGCGTCGGGCGCGGAGGGCTCCACGGCGACCGCTTCCGAGTTCTCCTTCTTCCCCTTCTTCTTCTCCTCCTTGCCGTTGCTGTCGAAGGGGACGTCGTCGCGGAGCATCGTCCACATGGTCTCGGCGTCGGCGGTGTCGGGGACGACATGGTTGGAGTCCTGGGGGTCCTGGACGTTGGGCATGGTCGTCATGGTGATGCGGTCGGTCGGTACGGTCTTGAGCTGCATCCCGAGGTCGTAGAGCTTCTTGGGCGAGCCGATCTCCTCGGAGACCGCCAGCGACTCGGTGGCCGCCTCGGCGAGCTGGGTCAGCCGGCCGCCGTCGGTGAAGACGCTCTGCTGCTTGAGGGTGCGGATCATGGAGTTGAGGTACATGTGCTGGGCGCGGGCGCGCAGCAGATCACTGCCCCAGGCGTGCCGGGTGCGCAGCCACTGGAGGGCCTGCTCGCCCTGCACCTTCTTGCGTCCGGCGGTCATCTTCAGCCCGGAGCCGCCCTTCATCCCGGGCAGCGGACGGTCCCAGACGTTCTGCCGGACGCAGACCTCCACCCCGCCGATGGCGTCCGCCATGCTGACGACCCCGGCGAAGTCGATGGTCATCCAGTGGTCGATATAGACGCCGGTGAGGTTCTCCCAGGTGGCGAGGGTGCAGCCGGCGCCGCCGCGGCCCAGGGACTCATTGATGATGGCGTTGGTCGCCGGATAGGTCGTGCCGGTCTTGGGGTCCTTGCACTCGGGTATGTCGACCCGGGTGTCACGGGGGATGGTGACCACGGCCGCGCTCTTGCGGTCGGCGGAGAGATGGATCAGCATCTGGACGTCGCCGAGCGGCGGACTGTCCCGGTTGTCCCGGCTGCCGCCGAGCGCCACATTGGCGTTGGAGGCGCGGCTGTCGGAGCCGATGAGCAGGATGTTGAGGGGCGTCTGCCCGGCCGCGTTGGGGGCGGTGCGCTCGGCCTTGGAGTCACCGCTGCTGCGCTCGCCCTTCTCCAGATTGCCGCTGAGGTGCTGGTAGTAGAGATACCCGGCACCGGCGGTACCGAGGATGACGACCGCGAGGGTACTGGCCGACCAGCGGATCAGCCGACGCCCGGTTCCGGAGCGCCGCGAGCGGACGATCCGGGGCCGCAGCGGCATGGTGTCCTCCACGCGGCTTCCCTCTGCGGGCGCGTCCCCCCGCACACTGCTCCCGCTCACGTCCCCGTCCTTCCCCACCCGGGCCGACCCGCCGACACCGGTGGGTTACCTGTCAGACCCACGAGACCGGCCGGTGGTTGGCCACGCCCGAGCAAAATTCACACACGGGAGCGGCAGAAGGGAACGTTCGGGCAACGCAGGGGGCCCTTCAGTGACGCATGGCACCGGGCCGAGCCAAGGCTTCTCGACGGGCGCACGGCCTGAGCGTCGCCGGGCCGAGCCAAGGCTTTCGGTGGCCGCATGGCCTGATCGCCGGGCTGGTCCAAGACTTTCAGGGCCGCATGGGCTGAGCGTCGCCGGGCTGAGCCAAGGCTTTCAGGGCCGCATGGGCTGAGCGTCGCCGGGCTGGTCCAAGGCTTTCAGGGCCGCATGGGCTGAGCGTCGCCGGGCTGGGCCCAGGCTTTTAGGGGCGCGGGGAACTGCGCGACCAGCCCCCACCCACCCGCACCCAACCGACAACGCCCCCCGGTGAATCAGCTAGCGCACTTCTCCTGATCCGCCGTCGACTTCTCCACCTCAGGCGCCTTCGCCGCCCCCGTGACCGGCGTCCCCGCCCCCTTGAAGTCCTCCCCGAGAATCAACGTCATCGCCGGCAACCCCTGAGAGTTGGCCACACTCTCCCCCGGCTTCAGCGCGGTCCCCGGCAGCCCCATGATCTCCGCCAGCGCCCGCGCCTCGTCCGCCTGGTCCGGCGCGTACTCCAGACTCGTCTTCGGCTGGTCCGCATCCGCGTTGCCGACCTGCTCGGACTTGACGACCCCCTCCTCGGTCTGGAGCCAGGTCAGCGTCTGCTGCGCCGCCCCGTCACCGCCCCCGCCGTTGAGGATCCGCACCCGCACCTCCGACGGATCGGCCTTCGTGCCCTCCAGCCGCTTCGCCGCCTCGGCCGCCGCCGCGTCCTTCTTCTCCTCCTCCTGCTTCTTCACCTCGGTGAAGGAGACATCGCCGTTGATGGCGTCGAACACCTCGGGCGCCTTGGTCTCGTCCACGACGACCGTCGCCTTGACCACCTCGGCCGGATTGTCGATCACCGGCACGGTGGTGAAGGTGATGTTCTTCGGGGGCACCTTCTTCAGCTCCAGCGCCACATCCGTCAGCGTGGACACCTTGCCGATACCGGTGTCCACGGTCAGCGCGTCGGTCGCCGCCTCGGCGAGGGAGAGCAGCTTGCTCGGGCTGGTCAGGGTGTCGCTGGAGGACATCTTCCGCATCAGCGACCCCAGGAACTGCTGCTGCACCTTGATCCGGTCCAGATCGCCCTGGTTGCCCCAGCTGTGCCGGGTCCGGACGAACGCGAGCGCCTGCTCACCCTCGATGACCGACGTACCCTCGGGCAGCTTCAGCTTGGAGTCGGGGTCGTCGACCGCCTCCTCCACACACACCTCGACCCCGTCCACCGCCGTGGTCAGTGTCTTGATCGCGTTGAAGTCGGCCATCATGAAGTGGTCCGGCTTTATCCCGGTGACCGCCTCGACGGTCCGCATGGTGCACCCGGCGTCCCGGCCCGCCTGACCCAGGCTGGTGTTGAACCGGACCCCGGTCTCGCCCGGCACCACCGTCTCGGTGCCGTCCTCCTGCTTGGTCGCGCAGTCCGGGATGTCCACGATCAGATCGCGCGGAATGCTGAGCGCGGTCGCGTTCGTCCGGTCCTTGGAGACATGCAGCAGGATCGTGGTGTCGGCGTGGCCCTCGCTGCCGGTGTCGCCGTAGCCGTCGTTGCCCTCACCGGTGCGCTTGTCCGTACCGAGGAGCAGGATGTTGAACGCCTCGTCCTTGGAGAAGCTGCTGGAGCCCGCGTCACCGACATCGGTCGTACTGACGTTGCCTTCCAGATGCCTCAGATACAGATAGCCGCCGACACCGGCCGCCACCAGGACGAAGGCCATCGTGCCGCCGGTCCACACCAGCGCCTTCTTCGCCCTGTTCTTCTTCGCCGGGCGCCGCCCGCGCCGGCCGGGCGGCGGCTCCTCGGGAGCGCTACGACGCCGGCGCGGGCCGGGAACGTCCCGTCCGGGTGAGGTACGTCCCGGAGCCTGACGGGTCTCGCTCGCACCGGACGCGCCCTGGCCCGACCGGGCCGGAGCGGATCCGGAGCGGCTGCCCCGCGCCTCCTTGGCGGTGCCGCCGCCACCCGGCGCCGGCGCCTTTCGGGAACGCGGCGGTCTGCCCGATCCGCGTTGCCCGGGAACCGGTGACTGCGGTGCGGAAGGACTCAGTCGCAGTTCGTATTCACCGGTGTTCGGATTGAGCACCCACTGGTCTGCGGGATCGACATTCTCCGCCCGCCCACGGCCTTGCGCGTCCACGGTTGTCCGAATCCTCCGTCGGGGCCACGCGGCGCCTTCCCCCTCAAAGGCGCTCGGGTCTCGTACACACAGTGCGCGACACCACGACGTCCGCGGGTCGAGTACACACCGAAGCGCTCACACTATCCGCCCAGTTCAGCGTCCAGCGACGGCGGCCCGAAATTGGTTGTCCCTACAACTGGGCAATCCGGCCCATTTCTTTGAACACTCGTACGCCCGCTTGGGATCCGCTTTACCCGGGCGGCCCGGAAACCTCAGGAACAGCCGTCCCGGGCGGCGGTGTCACCCCGGAAAGTGGGCGCGGCGGACGCGTCCCGCGAGGGCTTCTTGTCCGCCTTGTCGGATTTCCCGGGTTTCCCTGGTTGCCCGAGTTTCCCCAGTTTCCCTGGTTTCCCGGATTTCCGGGATGTCCGGGATTCCCCGCCGGGGGTCACCGCGACCGGCGTGTCCATGCGCAGACGTTCGAAGAGTCGCTCGGCGGCGGGCTCCACGAGCTGATCGCGATTGGCGTTGCCCGCGTACGACTCTCGCGGCACCGTGAGGAATTGAACACGTTCGGTGGGGATGTCCCGCAGTCCTCGAACGAGCGCGTACAGACTCCGCAGACTGGCCAGTCCCGGGTCGGTGGTGAGGGACGAGGTCGCGGCGTCCAGCACCGGATAGAGCTTCGCCGGATTCAGCAGTACGCCATTGCCGCGCACCTTCTTCACCAGGGCCGCCAGGAAGCGCTGCTGCCGGTCCATCCGGTCGGTGTCGCTGCCGTCCCCGAGCGACTTGCGGACCCGGACGTAACCGAGGGCCTGTTCCCCGTCGAGCGTCACCCGGCCCGCGGGCAGCCGGAGTTTGGCGTCCTCGTCGTGAATGGGCTTCGCCAGGCAGATCTCCACCCCGTCGAGGGCGTCCACGATGTCCTTGAATCCGCTGAAGTCGACGACGAGATGGTGGTCGATCCGGATGTCCGTCAGCTTTTCCACGGTCCGGATCGTGCACGCCGAACCCCCGGTCTCGAAGGCGTGGTTGAACATCGCGAACACCGGCGCGCTGCGCCCGCCGTCCCGGTCGCGGCAGGAGGGGACGTCCACCATCAGATCCCGGGGGATCGACACGGCCGTGGCGCTGTTCCGCCCGGCGGGCAGATGCAGCAGGATCGCGGTGTCCGAGCGCTCGGTGCCGTCGTCCTGCCCGTAGCGCCGATTGCCCTCCCCGGAGCGGGAGTCGGAGCCGAGGACCAGCAGATTCTGGGCGCCCTTCACCAGTGCGGTGGGGCGCTCCTTCTCGTACCGGGCCAGTTCCCGGGCGGCGGCCTCGTCGGCGGTGATGTTGCCGTTCAGCTTCAGATAGACGCCCCATCCGACGCCCGCCCCGGCCAGCAGCAGCCCCACGCCCCCGAGCGCGCCCGCGCGCACCCAGCGCCGGCGCCGCCGTCGGCGTACCCCGGCCCCGACGGCCGAGGCCCCGCCACCCTCGTCTGACCCGCCACCCACCACACACCCCCTACGACCGACTCGCTGCGCCTACGACGATGCCGGGGGAGGGCGACGGGGGCGCCCCGGGGAGGACCGAACGGGTGACGGCGGCGGGGCGGTTGCCGGGGTGACGGCGCCGGGGGAGCCGGTATCCGTGCCTGGCGGGGTGACGGCATAGGGGGGAGCCCCTACCCGCACCTACCAGGGTGACGGCAGCGGAGCCCGTACCCACGCCCACCGGGTGACGGCGTCGAGGGAGCCCGCGCCTACCGGGGCGTCCGTACGATCTCGGTCACCCGCTCGCTCTCCGCCCGCGCCGCCAGCGCGTCCTCGGTCAGCCGCTCCAGGTTCCGGCACAGCACCACCGACCCCCCGCTGGCCAGCGCCGCGTAGAGCCCCGCGCTCACCCCGTCCCAGGTGTCGTACGGCAGCCCGGACAGCACCCGCGAGCCCGGCCCGGTGAAACCGAACCCCGCCGCGTCGCCCCGGGCCCGCTCGACCACCTCCGCGCCGCTCAACTCCGCGCCCGCCACGATCAGCGCGGGTTCCTCCGGATCGACCGGCGCGTACGGGACGAACCGGTCGCCGAAGGTCGGGACGTCCACCGCGTAGTCCGCGTAGCCGTCCGGGGGGCCCGGCACGAACCGGCGTCCCAGCGGCGCCAGCGACAGCGCGTACCGCTCCCCCCGGCACGCGAGCCCCGCCTCGAACGCCCCCGGCCCGGCCACCACATGGTCCGCCCGCCCGGCGTCCCCGCCCAGGTCGGCGAGCACGCCCACCGAGGAACAGGCCACCAGCCACACCGCCGTCTGCCAGTGCGCGGGCAGCAGCAGCGCCACCCGCTCACCCGGCTGAGCGGACAGTCCGTCCTGGAGCAGATTCGACGTCTTGGCCACCCAATTGGCGAAGGTGGCGACGGACAATTCCACGCGCTCGCCCGTGGCATCGTCGTAGAAGGTCACCAGCGGGCGGGCCGGATCCGCGGCCAGCGCGGAACGCAGCAGGTCGGCAGGGGTGCGATCGGTGGAGTTCACCCGGGCAAGCGTACGCGCGCACCGCCCGCCGCCCGGAACGTCCGGGTCACCGGTTCGGCGCAGCGGCACCCGACGCCCCCTCAGTTCCGCGATGGACAGATTTGCACCGTGATGTCCACGATCAGATGCATGCGTGGATACCTTGCCTCCGCCATCGGCGTCACCTGTATGGCCGCCCTCGCCCTCCCGACGACCCTCCCCGAGGCCGCGGCGGCCCCCGGTCACCCCGGGTCCGCCACCGACACGGCCACCACTGCCCGCGCCACCGGAACCACCGGAACCACCAGCACCAGCGGCACCAGCGGCACCAGCGGAGCCACCGGCACTACCGGAACCACCGGCACCACCGGTATCCCGGGCAGTACGGAGTCGCTCCCCCTCGGCCCCCTCTCCCGGGACCGCGCCCTCGGCGCCACCCTCCAGGGACTGCCCGTCCAGGACGTCCGGCACTTCTCCCTCCTCGGCGTCATCTGGGACGACCCCGACGCCGAACTCCACGGCACCGTCCAGGTCCGCACCCGCTCCGCCCTCACCGGCGACTGGTCCGGCTGGCAGGACCTGGAGACCCACAACGCCGAACACGCCGCCGACCCCGACACCGCCGAGCGCTCCTCGCCCCGCCTCCGGGGCGCGACGGCCCCGCTGTGGGTGGGGGAGTCGGACGGCGTCGAGGTCCGCGTCCAGGCACAGGCGGAGGAGTCCGCCACGTCCGCCACGTCCGCCGAGCCGGGTGGCGACGGCGCCCGCTCCGGCACCGAGCCGGTCCTCCCGGCGGGCCTGCGGATCGAACTGATCGACCCGGGAGTGGCGGACGGCCCCCAGTCGGCCACCCCGCCGACGGCCTCCGGCACCCCCGCCGCTCCCGCCGAGCCCCTGGAGCTCCCGGCCCTCACCCGCGCCGAGACGGAACGCGAACTGGCCCTCGCCTCCCCGGGCGCCACCTCCCAGGGCGCCACTTCCCCGGGCACCGCCGCCGCGGCCGGCGCCCCCCAGGCCAAGCCCTACATCGGCCCGCGCCCGAAGATCGTCACCCGCAAGGGCTGGGGCGCGGACGAGAGCCTGCGCGAGAAGAGCTTCCTCTACACGAAGAAGGTCAAGGCCGCCTTCGTCCACCACACCGCCACCGGCAACAACTACAAGTGCTCCCAGGCGTCCTCCGTCATTCGCGGTATCTACCGCTACCACGTGTGGAGCATGGGCTGGCGGGACATCGGCTACAACTTCCTCGTCGACAAATGCGGAAACCTCTACGAGGGCCGGGCCGGCGGTGTGGCGAAGCCGGTGCTGGGCGCGCACACCCTCGGTTTCAACACCGACAGCATGGGGATCGCCGTCATCGGCACCTACAGCTCCACCAAGCCCACCGCGTCCGCGGTCACCGCGGTCGCCCGGCTCAGCGCCTGGAAACTGGGCATCTGGGGAGCCAATCCGAAGGGAACGACGTCTCTCAAGTCGGGTGGTGGCAATCTCTATGCAAAGGGTAAGAATGTGCGACTGAATGTGATCTCCGGACACCGGGACGGTTTCGCCACGAACTGCCCCGGCGGCCAGCTCTACGGCAAACTCGGCACCGCCCGTACCGACGCGGCACGCCTGCAAGGGCGTTGAGCCGGCCGTAGGGCCTCGGGGGAGGGGCTGCGACAACCCTCCGCACCACCCGTCTGCATACACTGACCGGCCGAATGACAGTTCGGCCGGTCCCGGCAGGAAGCAGAGACGACAGGTGACGGAAGCGATCCTTCTGGTCGGCGGCAAGGGCACCCGGCTGCGCCCGCTCACGGTGCACACGCCCAAGCCGATGGTCAGAGCGGCGGGGGTGCCGTTTCTCACGCATCAGCTGGCACGGGCCCGCGCGGCGGGCGTGGAGCACATCGTGCTCGCCACGTCCTATCTGGCGGAGGTCTTCGAACCGCACTTCGGCGACGGCTCGTCGCTCGGACTGCACCTGGAGTACGTCACGGAGGACGAGCCGCTCGGCACGGGCGGCGCCATCCGCAATGTGGCGTCCCGCCTCCACTCGGCCCCGGACGAACCGGTCCTTGTCTTCAACGGCGACATCCTGACCGGCCTGAACATCCGCGCCCTGGTCGACACCCATGAACGCGCGGGCGCGGATGTCTCCCTGCACCTCACCCAGGTCACCGATCCCCGGGCCTACGGTCTGGTCCCCACGGACGAGACGGGCCGGGTGACGGCGTTCCTGGAGAAGCCGCAGACACCGGAGGAGATCGTCACCGACCAGATCAACGCGGGGGCGTATGTCTTCCGCCGCTCGGTCATCGACACGATCCCGGCGGGCCGCCCGGTGTCGGTCGAGCGCGAGACGTTCCCCGGGCTCCTCGCCGCCGGGGCCCATCTCCAGGGCATGGTCGACTCCACATACTGGCTGGACCTCGGCACCCCGGCGGCGTTCGTGCGCGGTTCGGCGGACCTGGTGCTGGGCCGGGCCCCGTCCCCGGCGGTCCCGGGCCGCACCGGTGACCGTCTCATCCTCCCCACGGCCAGGGTCGCCCCCGACGCCAAGCTCACCGGCGGCACGGTGGTGGGGGAGGGCGCGCTGGTGGCCAGGGGCGCGCGGGTCGTCGGCTCCACGATCCTGCCCGGCGCGGTGATCGAGCCCGGCGCGGTCATCACGGACTCCCTGATCGGCACGGGCGCGCGGGTAGGCGAGCGCTCCATACTCACCGGCACGGTCATCGGCGACGGAGCGTTCGTCGGCCCCGACAACGAACTCCAGTCAGGCGCCAGAGTCTGGTGCGACGCCCAGATCCCCCGGGGCGCCCTCCGCTTCTCCTCGGACCAGTAACCCCACAGCGCCCCCCCACGCCCCTTGCCTTCAGGGGCGCTGGGGCACCCCTCCAGGGACGCGGGGAACTGCGCACTCAACCACAGCGCTCCCGCACCCACTCCACTCGGCCGACCACCCACCCCTTCAGGGGCGCGGGGAACTGCGCACTCAGCCCCAGCGCTCCCGCACCCACTCCACTCGGCCGACCACCCACCCCCTCAGGGGCGCGGGGAACTGCGCGACCAGCCCCAACGCTCCCGCACCCATCCACACACCTAACTCCCCCTTCCCCCCCGTCACAACCCAGCAATATCCCCCACCGCCATCCGAGGCGCCCGCCTCTCCGGCACCTTCCCCCCCAGCAAAATCAACCGAACCGCCCGATGCCGCTGCCCCCCATACGGCTCAAGCAAGCGCAGCATCTCCCTGTCGTCGGCATACCGATCCCCCGCCAGCGCGAACCCCACGATCCCCGGCAGATGCAGATCCCCCACGGTCACCTCATCCGCCGCCCCATGACTACGCTGCACCACCTCCGCAGACGTCCACGCCCCCACCCCCGGCACCACCTCAAGCCGCCTCCGCGCATCCCCCGCCGACATCCCCACCGCCTGCTCAAGCCGCGCAGCGACCCGCACGGCCCGCAGGATCGTCGACGCCCGCTTGTCATCGACCCCGGCCCGATGCCACTCCCACGACGGGATCAACGCCCACCCCCGCGCGTCCGGCATCACCCACATCCCCCCAGCCATCCCCCCGACCTCCCCCCGCCCGGCGGGCCCCGGCGCGGGCTCCCCGAACCGCCGCACCAGCATCCGCCAGGCCCGGTACGCCTCGACGGTCGTGACCTTCTGCTCCAGGATCGACGGGATCAGCGACTCCATCACCAGCCCGGTCCGGGTCAGCCGCAGCCCGGGACGCCGATGCCGCGCCAGCGCGACCAGCCGGTGCCGGGGCCGGAACACCGAGGGATCGTCCGCACTCCCCAGCAGCTCCGGCAACCGCTCCAGCAGCCAGCCGCCCCCGGGCCCCCAGGCCTCCCCCCGGACCGCCCCGCCCCCCAGGGACACCCGCAGGGTCCCCGGCCCGCCCGGCGTCCGGCAGGCCCGCCACACCGACCCGTCGGGCAGCGCCCGGAACGTGGGGTCGGCGGGCCCGCGCCGCAACGGCCCGAGTACCAGCCCCAGCTCCACCGGCCCCTCGGGCACCCATGTCCGCACCAGCCCACCACCCACGCGGGACCCCGCACGGACCTGCCCAGGCACGGCCCGAGGCGCAAAACGTCCAGCCACCGGCAACCCCCTCAGATCCGAATCCCGCTCACCGCACACACCTCACCGTACAAACCCCACCCCCCGAACCGCACCGCACCCACCTCCCGGCACACCTCACTCGCCCCCACCCCACCCACCTCACCGCACCTCGACAAACCCCCCGGCGTCCCGCACCCCCCGCGCCCGGGGTGCCTCCGCCGGATGCCCGACCGCGACCGCCCCCATCGGATCCCAGTCCCCCGGCAGCTCCAGCACCCGCCGCACCACGTCCCGGCAGAACATCGTGGACGACACCCACGCCGACCCCAGCCGCTCCCCGGCCAGCGCGACCAGCAGATTCTGCACCCCGGCCCCCGTGGCGACGACGAACATCTCCCGCTCGGCCGTATCCCGCCGCGCGTCCCCGTAGTGGTGCGAGCCGTCCATGACCAGACAGGGCACCACCAGATAGGGCGCCCCGCGCAGCACATCCCCGCGCCGCACCCGCTTGGCGATGGACTCCTCGCTCTTCCCGTCCCGCCGCAGATCCTCGATCCACGCCTCCCGCATGGCGTCCAGCAGCCGCACCCGCGACCGCTCCGACTCCAGCAGCACGAACCGCCAGGGCGTGGTGTGGTGCGGCGCGGGTGCCGTGACCGCCGCGGCCACCGCCCGCCGGACCGCCCCGGGGTCCACCGGCTCGTCGGTGAACGCGCGGACCGTCCGCCGCTGGGTCACCGCCTCGCGGACGGCCTCGGAGGTGCCGAGCCGGAACATGTCGTCCCGCGCGTCCCGCACCAGCGCGCGGGCGCCGGGGCCTTCGTCGTCGCCGACCAGATGTCCCAGCCCGCGCACCACCGCCACCGGCAGCCCGGCCGCCTTGCCCTTGACCAGGTCACCGGCCGCGGCGAGTTCGTCGGCGGTGGCCACCACGGTCGCCGAGAGCGGATTGCCGTACGCGTCCGTCCCGCCCCGCAGGTCGTCCAGGACCCCCACCCCGGCGGCGCCGATCGCGACATCGGTGAGCCCGGCCCGCCAGGGGCGGCCGAAGGTGTCGGTGACGATCACGCCGACCGCGACCCCCAGCGCGTCCCGCAGCCCGGCGCGGATCGCCCGCGCGGAGGCGTCCGGGTCCTCGGGCAGCAGCAGTACGGTCCCGGCGGGGGTGTTGGAGGCGTCGACCCCGGCGGCGGCCATCACCAGGCCCTGCCGGTTCTCGACGATCCGCAGCGGCCCGCGCCGGGCCACCACCCGCACGGTCTCCGCGTCGATCGCGGCCTCCCGGTCGGCGGCCTCGACGATCCGGCCCTCCGCCTTGGAGACGATCTTCGAGGTGACCAGGAGGACATCCCCGTCGGCGAGCCCCGGCCCGGCCGCGGCGATCAGCTTCGCCAGATCGTCCCCGGTGCGCACCTCGGGGAGTCCCGGCACCGCCCAGACCCGGAACCCCTCCCGCGCGGCGGCGTCCCCGGCGCTCACAGGGCCCGCACCTCCTCGGCCAGCTCCAGCGCCTGCCCCGCCATCCGCGCGGCGGCGTCGAGATCGGTCATCAGCAGCGGCACGGCCCGGCACCGGATGCCCGCCGCCTCCACCCGCTCCACCGCGCCGGCGTCCACGGTGTCGACCAGCCAGCCGTCCAGCAGCCCCGAGCCGTAGTGCTCGGCGACCGCCGCCGCCGTGGCCTCGACACCCACCGCGGCCAGCACCTTGTCGGCCATCCCGCGCACCGGCGCGTCCCCGACGATGGGGGACAGGCCGATCACCGGCACCCCGGCCTCGGCGATGGCCTCGCGGATCCCGGGCACGGCGAGGATCGTGCCGACGGAGACGACCGGGTTGGACGGCGGGAAGAGAATGACATCGGCCTCGGCGATGGCCTCCAGGACACCCGGCGCGGGCTTGGCCTGCTCGGCGCCGACCGGTACGACCGCCTCGGCGGGCACGGACGCCCGCAGCCGCACCCAGTACTCCTGGAAGTGGATCGCCCGCCGCTCGCCGTCCAGCTCTACGGCGACATGGGTCTCGATCCGGTCGTCGGACATCGGGATCAGCCGGACGCCCGGCTGCCAGCGGTCGCACAGCGCCTCGGTGACCGCGCTGAGCGGATAGCCGGCGCCCAGCATCTGGGTCCGCACGATATGGGTGGCGAAATCACGGTCGCCCAGCCCGAACCACTCGGGGCCCGCCCCGTACGCGGCGAGCTCCTCCTTGAGGTGGAAGGTCTCCTCGGCCCGCCCCCAGCCCTGCTCCTCGTTGATGCCGCCGCCGAGCGTGTACATCACGGTGTCGAGGTCCGGGCAGACCTTCAGCCCGAAGAGATGGATGTCGTCGCCGGTGTTGCCGATGACGGTGATGTCCGCGTCCGGCACGGCCCGCTTCAGACCGCGCAGGAACCGGGCACCGCCGATGCCGCCTGCCAGAACCACAATGCGCATGGGCAAAGTGTTGCAGGCGCCACTGACAACGCACCGAGCGGTCAGCGGCGAGAGAAGCCCCGGCGCACCCGACCCGAGTGCCGCACTGGCCTCGGCGAGGGAGACGCCCGCCGCGCAGCGCACCCGTCCCTCCCACCTCCACCACCGGTCGCTCAGCGGAGCGAAACCCGCCCCGTGCAGCAATGCGCCCGCTCGCGCGCGTGCATCGGCATCTCGGTCAGGCCGGGGTAGTAGATGTGCAGGCTCACGGCCGGTTCGAGGGAGTCGTTGACCACCTCGTGGGTGTAGCCCGGCGCGAACACCCGCTGCGCCCCGCGCTCCAGTACGCGCCCGCGCCCGCGCGTGTGCTCGGTGAGGCTGCCGGACAGCAGGGTCAGCACCCCGGAGGACGGCCCGTGGTCGTGCGGTCCGCTGCCCTGGCCGGGCACCCAGGACAGCAGCCAGACCTCGTAGCCGGGCCCGGTCCGCAGCCGGTGGTACCAGCGGCTGGTGGCGTCGTAGCGCACCAGGTGCTCCCAGGCCGGGCGGTCCGCGGCGATCGACCGGGCCAGGCCCGCGAACTCGGCGACCGTGGCCGGGTGCTCGCGCGGGGCCTGGAGCAGATGGGGGACCTCAAGGATGTCGCCGGCGATCTGGAGGTCGCTGTCGCTGTTCATGGGGTGGGGTGGTTCCTCGGCGTCGGTGCGGGGGGCTGGGTGTCACGGACCGTCCGCCCGGGTCGCGGGCGTGGGGTGTGCCCGGGTGCGGGCGGAGGGGACGGGCAGCCGAGTCGAGGTCGACTCAGGAGCAGCCGGAGCGCGTTGGGCTCAACAGCTGGAACAGCAACAACAGCTACGACGAGCGAGGGCAGCACCGGGGGACCCGGCGGAGCGGGTCGAGGTGGGCGCCAAGTTCGCGAGCATGCCCACAAGGACACCGGTTCACACCTGTGGTGTCAACTCGGCGCCCGGTATGCGGGACGGCTTTCACCTCATCCGGTGCATCCGCCTGCCGAAAGGTTTGTTCATGCGGTGACCGGGACACATGGCGCACATCCGGGAGCGCGGTCCGGGGCCTGGTCCCGTGATCCGAATGTGATCAGGTTCGCTTCCGCACGCGGGTCGGAACGAGATCGAACTGCGGGGCGTCCTTGTCCGTAATAGATGTCCCGTAGGGATCTCCGTACCGCGGGTGCGGGGGTCTGTGGAGGTCCTGTGAGGACAGGCGTCCCCAGGGGTCCTCTCTGCGTGGAGAGGTTTATGGCGATTTGAACACTTTCCGCACGGCCTTGGTTCCGCAGAGTGAATAAGGGCCCCAATAGCAGATCCCGGCTTGACTCGCCCGGAGCAGCACACTTGTAATTTCACTCGTGTCGTTCAGCCGCGATCGATCGGTGACGGCGGTGACGACCACATCACGGGGACGCGAAAGACAGACGAGGGGCGCACATGACCGAGCTGGTGGAGCAACTGCTGGTCGACGACGCGGACGAGGAACTCGGCTGGCAGGAGCGCGCGCTGTGCGCCCAGACCGATCCCGAGTCCTTCTTCCCCGAGAAGGGCGGTTCCACCCGCGAGGCCAAGAAGGTCTGTCTCGCCTGCGAGGTCCGCTCCGAATGCCTTGAGTACGCCCTCGCCAACGACGAACGCTTCGGCATCTGGGGCGGCCTGTCCGAGCGCGAGCGCCGCCGGCTCAAGAAAGCGGCCGTCTGAGCGGACGGGCGCCGGGCGGCACGGCCGCCGCCCCCCCGCCCCCGCCCGGGGAGCGGCCCCGGCGAAACACCGCCACCGGGCCTCAGGGTCCCGCGCCTCAGCTCCGGGGCCTCCAGCTCCCGGGTCTCAGGCTCCGGGACCTTCGGCTCCCGGGGTCTTCAGCTCCCCGGACCTCCGGCTCCCCGGACCTCCGGCTCCCCGGACCTCCGGCTCCCCGGACCTCCGGCTCCCGGACCTCCAGTTCCCCGGACCTCCAGTTCCCCGGACCTCCAGTTCCCCGGACCTCCAGTTCCCCGGACCTCCAGTTCCCCGGACCTCCAGCCCCGAGCCTCCAGCCCCCGGGGCCTTCACCCCCGGGACCCCCGGCTCCCGCACCTCCGGCCCCCAAGCTTCTCGCTCCCGGCCCCCGGCCTCGGCCCCCGGCCCCGGCCCATCGAACACCGTACGAACGGCCCGTCGCGGGTGGGTTATCCACAGGCGGCGGGCCGTTGTCATGGTCAGCCGCTAGTGTGGGCGCTCGTCCGAGACCCCCATCGCCCCCACCGGGCACGGGTGTCCACCGCAGTCCACCGAACCGGGGCCCGTACCTCGATGTCCGCGCACAGCCACCCGGCGGCCCAGCACGACCCGGCCGCCACCGCAGTGTTTGACCCGGCCCGCCAGCCCGAGTACCCGCGCCATGTGGTGACCGCGGTACTCGTCTCGCACGACGGCGCCCGCTGGCTGCCCGACGCGCTCGCCGGGCTGCTCGGCCAGGAGCGACCCGTCCAGTCCGTCCTGGCCGCCGACACCGGCAGCGCCGACGACTCCGCGCAGCTCGTCACCCGGGCCCTCGGCGCCGACCGGGTCCTCCACCTCGCCCGCCGCACCGGCTTCGGCCAGGCCGTCGAGGAGGCCCACCGCACCGCCCCCGTCCTCACCCCCGAGGACCTGCCCTACCTCAAGCGCCCCAGCGGCTGGGACCCGGTCACCCGCACCTGGCGCGACGACGCCTACGACCTCCCCGAACTGCCCCACGGCGAACCCGTCCAGTGGCTCTGGCTGCTGCACGACGACTGCGCCCCCGAACCCGGCGCCCTCGCCGAACTGCTCCGCGTCGTCGAGAACGAGATCGAGCTGGGCCGGGACGACGTCGCGATCGTCGGCCCCAAGCTCCGCGGCTGGTACGACCGCCGCCAGCTCCTCGAAGTCGGCGTCACCCTCGCCCACTCCGGCCGCCGCTGGACCGGCCTGGACCGCCGCGAGCAGGACCAGGGCCAGCACGACCACGTCCGCCCGGTCCTGGCCGTCTCCACCGCCGGCATGCTCATCCGCCGCGATGTCTACGAACAGCTCGGCGGCTTCGACCGCCGCCTGCCCCTCATGCGCGACGACATCGACCTGTGCTGGCGTGCCCACGCCGCCGGCCACCGCGTCCTGGTCGCCCCCGAGGCCGTCGTACGGCACGCCGAGGCCGCCTCCCGCGAGCGCCGCACCGTCGACTGCGTCGGCCGCACCGCCGCCTCCCCCCACAAGGTCGACAAGGCCGGCGCCGTCCACACCCTGCTCGCCAACTCCCGCGGCGCCCTGCTGCCCTGGATCCTGTTCCGGCTCGTCCTCGGCACCGTCCTGCGCACGGTCGCCTATCTCGTCGGCAAGGTCCCCGGACAGGCCCTCGACGAGATCCGCGGCCTGCTCGGCACCCTGCTGCGCCCCGAGCGGATCATCGCCGCCCGCCGCGCGCGCGGCCCGTCCCAAGTCGACAAGACCGAGCTGCGCCAGCTCTTCCCGCCCCCCGGCGCCACCGTCCGGGCCACCGTCGAGCAGGCCGCCGGCACCCTCTTCGGCGGCTCCGACACCGAGACCGCGGGCGGCGCCGGACGCCACGGCGGCGCGGTGGAGTCCGGACCCGGCGGCGACGACGCCGACTTCCTGGAGATCGAGCAGTTCGCCCGGCTCAAGCGCGTCGCCCGCAACCCCGGCCCGATGCTCTTCCTGATCCTGCTGCTCGCCTCCCTGATCGCCTGCCGCCAGCTCCTCGGCACCGGCTCCCTCGCGGGCGGCGCCCTGCTGCCCGCCCCCGCCGACTCCGCCGAGCTGTGGGCCCGCTACCTCGACGCCTGGCACCCGGTCGGCACCGGCGGCACCCCCGCCGCCCCGCCCTACCTCGCCGCCGTCGCCGCCCTCGGCAGCCTCCTCTTCGGCTCCACCGGACTCGCCGTCACCGTGCTGCTGGTCTGCTCGGTCCCGATCGCCGGTGTCACCGCCTACTTCGCCTCCCGCCCGCTGGTGATGTCCCGCCTCCTGCGCGCGTGGGCCGCCGTCGTCTACGCCTTCCTGCCCGCCGCCACCGGCGCCCTGGCCGGCGGCCGGATCGGCACCGCCGTCCTCGCCGCGCTGCTCCCGCTGCTGGCCCGCGCCGCCGTCGCCGCCTCCGGCCTGGCCGGCACCCGCGGCACCTGGCGCGCGACCTGGGCCTACGCCCTGCTGCTGACCGTCACCACGGCGTTCACCCCGATCGTGTGGCCCCTCGCGCTGGTCCTCGGCATCGCCCTGCTCGCCGTGCGCCGCACCGAACTCACCGCCTACGGCCCCCGCTTCCTGGTCCAGCTCGGCACCCCGCTGCTGATCCTCGCCCCCTGGTCGCTGTCCCTGCTCCCGACCGGCTTCTTCCAGGAGGCCGGCCTGGAGTACGGCGCCTCCGCCGCGAGCGCCCTCGACCTGCTCGCCGCCGCCCCCGGCGGCGCCGGAACGGTCGCCGGACCGATGCTCATCGGCATCGTGCTGGCCGCGCTCGCCGCCCTGCTGCGCTCCGAGCGCCGCACCGGCATCCTCGCCGCCTGGGCCGTCGCCCTGACCGCCCTGCTCTTCGCGGTCCTGTCCAACGCCTCCGCCTGGGCCGGACCCGCCACCCTCGTCTACGGCCTGGCCCTGCTCGCCGCCGCCCTCCTCGGCGCCGACGGAGCCCGCTCCCGGGTCGCCGAGCAGAGCTTCGGCTGGCGCCAGCCGGTCGCCGCCCTGATCGCCTTCGCCTCCGCCGCCGGCCCCCTGCTGCTCGCCGCCGGCTGGATGATCCGCGGCGCCGACGGCCCCCTGGAGCGCCGCGAGCCCGTCCAGGTGCCCGCGTTCGTCGCCGAGGAGAGCGGCAGCGACGACCAGGCCCGCACCCTGGTCCTGGACAGCGACAGCACCGCCCAGGTGCGCTACACGCTGGTCCGCGGCTCCGGCGCCCGCCTCGGCGACGCCGACCTCGCCGCCGCCGACGGGATCAACGCCCCGCTGGAGAAGGCCGTCGCCAACCTGATCGCCGGCTCCGGTGCCGACCAGGCCGCCCAGCTCGGCGGCTTCGCCGTCCGCTACGTCCTGGTCCACCCGGGCGCCCCGCGCGAGGTCGGCCGCGTCCTGGACGCCACCCCGGGCCTCAGCCGCCTCAGCCAGCAGGAGGGCGGCAGCGCCCTGTGGCAGGTCGACCGGCAGGTCTCCCGCGCGGCGATCGTCCCCGCCGAGGGCGGCGGCGACCCCCAGCCGGTGCCCGCAGGCCCGGTCGAGATCCACACCGACGTCCCCTCCGGCGCCGACGGCCGCGTCCTGCGCCTCGCCGACACCGCCGCCGAGGGCTGGACCGCCACCCTGGACGGCAGGCCCCTGACCCCCACCACCGTCGACGGCTGGGCCCAGGGCTTCGAACTCCCCGCCACCGGCGGTCGCCTGGACATCACCTACGACGCCCCCGTCACCCACACCGCCTGGCTGTGGACCCAGGGCGCCCTCGCGCTGGTCCTGGTGGTCCTCGCCCTGCCCGGCCGCCGCCGCGACATCGACGACGACCTGCCCGAGGAGCCCGCGATCCCCGCGCAGCCCGCCACCGGCGAGGGCCGCCGCGCCCGCCGCCTGCGCGACCGCGCCGAGGACCCCGCCCCCACCGGCGAGCACCTCCCACCCCCGGAACCGCCCCCGGCCCCCGCCCCGATCCCCCAGCAGCAGCCCTACGACGCTCAGTGGGACCAGCCCGCCCACCAGGGCGCCGCCCCCGGCACCACCTACACCGCCGACCACGGCACCTACACCGCCGACCCGTACGCCCCGCAGCCCACCCACGGCGGCTACGCCCAGCCCTACCCGCCGGACCCCTACCAGAACACCGGCCAGAACACCGACCAGGGCACCCAGTACGACCCCTACGGCTACGGCGGACACCCCCAGCAGCAGCCGTACGACCCGACCGCCCACCCCCAGGGCCACGACACCTCGTACGACCCCGCGCGGCAGCACGACCCGCACGGCCACCGCCCCGACGGGAGCCAGCAGTGAAGCGCACCACCGTGTCCCTGATCGCCGGTGTGGCCGCCCTCGCCGCGCTCACCGGCTTCGCCTCGGTCTCCGCCCCCGGCACCGCCGACGCCGAACCGGCCGACCGCGCGGCCACCCTGCCCGTCGAGCGCACCAGCCTGGTCTGCCCGGCACCCAGCACGTCCGACCTGGCCGAAACGACCTACACCGCGTTCACCCCGGCCACCGAGGGCACCGGCGACCGGGGCGCGGCCGAACTGCTGCCCGCCGCCGAGGAGTCGGCCGACCCGGACGCCGAGGACGAACCCGGCACGTCGGTCCTCGAACAGCAGGACCCCGGCACCCCGGTCGCCGCCGAGGAGTCCGGCGCCGAGGCCCCCGCCCTGACCGGCACCGCCGAGGGGCGCCTCGCCCCCGGCTGGACCGTCCAGCAGACCACCGAGGTCACCGCGGGCACCGGCCGCGGCCTCCAGGGCCTCACCTGCGTCACCCCCGACACCGACTTCTGGTTCCCGGCCGCCAGCACCTCCGCCGACCGCACCGACTACGTCCATCTCACCAACCCCGACGACTCCGCCGCCGTCGTCGACATCGAGCTGTACGGCAAGGACGGCGCCCTGACGTCCGAGGTCGGCTCCGACATCACGGTCAAGCCGCGCACCAGCGAGCCGATCCTGCTGTCCACGCTGACCGAGGCCGAGGAGAGCGATCTGACGGTCCGGGTCAATGTCCGCAGCGGCCGGGTCGGCGCGGCCGTCCAGGCGCTGGACGACACGCTGGGCGGCGACTGGCTGACCGCGTCCGCCGACCCCGCGGGCAGCCTGGTGCTGCCCGGCATCCCCGAGGACGCCACCCAGGTCCGGCTGATCGCCTTCTCCCCGGGCGACACGGACGCCGACCTCAAGCTCCGGCTGGCCGGCCCCTCGGGCCTGATCACCCCGGTCGGCCATGAGACGCTGCACGTCAAGGCGGGGATGACCACCTCGGTCGACCTCGCCGACGTCACCAAGGGCGAGCCGGGCTCCCTGGTGCTGACCCCGACGGGCGGCTCGGTGCCGGTCGTCGCGGCGGTCCAGGTGATCCGCGGCGAGGGCGACGACCGGGAGAGCGCCTTCATCCCGGCGAGCCGCCCGGTGGACGCGCGCGCGACAGCCGTCGCCAACACCGAGAAGGGCACGACACTCTCCCTGACGGCCCCGACGACCACGACGAAGGTCAAGGTCACCGCGTCGGCCGGGACGGAGGGCGGCGAACCGGTGTCGAAGTCCTACACGATCAAGTCCGGCACCACCCAGAACATCGAACTCCCCGTCCCCGAGGGCCTCAAGGGCACCTACGCCCTCACCGTGGAACCCACCTCCGGCGGCCCCCTCTACGCCGCCAGAACCCTCGAATCCGCCCAGGACGACGTCCCCGCCTTCACCACCCAGGTCCTCCCCGACGACCGGGGCAGGGTCTCGGTCCCGGACGCGGCACAGGACCTGTCGGTACTCCAGCAGTAGCGGCGCCCCGGCGACCGGGAGGGCGCTCAGTCCCCCCGGTCGGGAGGGGCCCGCCGCGGAAGCGGTGCTCTGCGCGACCGAGGCGCACCCGCAGCTCCCCCCGGCCGCTCAGTTCTCCCCGTACGCTCAGTCCTCCCCGGTCGCTCAGTCCTCCCCGTACCGGGGATCGACGGTCTCCGGGGTGAGCCCCAGCAGCTCGGCCACCTGCTCCACCACCACCTCATGCACCAGCGCGGCCCGCTCCTCCCGCCCCTTGGTGCGGATCTCGACCGGCCGCCGGTAGATCACCACCCGCGCCGCCCGCCCGTCCAGGGCCGCCACACTCCGCCCCAGCGGCACCGCCTCGTCGCTCCAGGGCCCGCCCCCGTCCAGCCGGGGCACCTCCAGCACCAGGAAGTCGACATCGGCGAGCTGCGGCCACCGCCGCTCCAGCCGCTCCACGGAGTCCTGCACAAGATCCGCGAACGCGTCGGCACGGCTCGCCGCCAGCGGCACCTGCGGCGGCGCGATCGGCCCGCGCATGCCCCGCCCATGACGATCACGGCGGCGCGGCCCGGGTCCGGCGGCGGAAGGCGGTACGGGGTTGTCCATCACTGGTGAAGGGTAGTCCCCGCGACCCCGGCCCCGCCTGACACCCACCCGCCGGACCACCCGATTCCGCCCCCCGCCCACCCCGGCGTACACCCCTCACCTGCACCGCGCTCCCGCCCCCCGTCCCCGGACCGCCCGGTCAACCCCCGGGAGGGACGCGTACGGCATGTCGCCAGATGACCATTCCGGCCAAGGTTGGGCTCGATTCCGTATCTCTCCGAGACCGGCGACCACGAGGCAATTGACGCTGTTTGTACCGGGCCTTGACCGAACCGGCCCGCCCCGACCCCCACCCCCGTGCATGTCCCCGCAGGTCAGCGGGGTATGACTGAACAGATCTGTGGGACGTTTCACAACACGACACGGTGGAGTGACCTGGTGGAGAGTCGTCGCGGCCCGCTCAAGAGTGCGGTACCGTCCAACGTCGTGAGCCCTGTACGTCGCTGTTCGCGCACCGCTTGCGGCCGTCCCGCCGTAGCGACGCTGACGTACGTCTACGCCGACTCGACCGCGGTCCTCGGCCCGCTCGCCACCTACGCCGAACCCCACTGCTACGACCTGTGCGCCGAGCACTCCGAGCGCCTGACCGCCCCGCGCGGCTGGGAGGTCGTACGGCTGCTGGACGGCTCCGCCCCGGCCCGCCCCAGCGGCGACGACCTGGAGGCGCTGGCGAACGCGGTGCGCGAGGCGGCCCGCCCCCAGGAGCGCCGCGCGCAGGCGGGCGGGGCGTCCCGCGGAGCCGACCCGATGGAGGTCGCCCGCCGCGGCCATCTCAGGGTCCTGCGCTCCCCGGACAACTGACCCCGGCCCAAGTCCCCTTCACCATCCCTCACGCGCGAGACCCGCCGAACGACGGCCAACCGCCCCCGAGTTACAGCCCGAGCCCCTCACCACCACCCAAACACCCAAAACCCATCCACCAGTTCACCCCGACCGCGACCGCCGCCGCACCGGCCTCCCCGCCGCCGGTACCAGCCGACCCCGGCGTGACCGCCTCCGCCCCCCCGGCACCTCCACCACCCCACCCTTCACCGCACTGGGCCGGGGCACGCGCGCGCCGTCGGTGGGGGCAGGTAGTTTTGGGTGACCGAGTAGGACATCAGAAGGGCTGGCCGTGGCTGCTGATCTGTCGCAGATCGTGAAGGCGTACGACGTACGCGGGGTGGTCCCGGACCAGTGGGACGAGGGGCTGGCCGAACTCTTCGGCGCCGCCTTCGCCCAGGTGACCGGGGCCGGGGCGATCGTGATCGGGCACGACATGCGGCCCTCGTCGCCGGGCCTGTCCGGCGCCTTCGCGCGCGGCGCGGCGGCTCTCGGTGTCGACGTCACCGAGATCGGCCTGTGCTCCACGGACCAGCTGTACTACGCCTCGGGCGCGCTGGACCTGCCGGGCGCGATGTTCACCGCCTCGCACAACCCGGCCCAGTACAACGGCATCAAGATGTGCCGCGCGGGCGCCGCCCCGGTCGGCCAGGACACCGGCCTCGCCGAGATCCGCGCGCTGGTGGAGAACTGGCAGGAGACCGGCGCCCCGGCCCCCGCCGCCACCCCGGGAACGATCACCCGCCAGGACACGTTGAAGGACTACGCGGCCCACCTGCGCTCCCTGGTCGACCTCACCTCCATCCGCCCCCTGAAGGTCGTCGTCGACGCGGGCAACGGCATGGGCGGCCATACGGTCCCCACGGTCTTCGAGGGCCTGCCCCTGACCCTCGTAGCGATGTACTTCGAGCTGGACGGCACCTTCCCCAACCACGAGGCCAACCCCCTGGACCCGGCCAACATCGTGGACCTCCAGGAGCGCGTCCGCACCGAGGGCGCCGACCTGGGCATCGCCTTCGACGGGGACGCCGACCGCTGCTTCGTCGTCGACGAGAACGGCGACCCGGTCTCCCCGTCCGCGATCACCGCCCTGGTCGCCTCGCGCGAGCTGGCCAAGCACGGTGGCAAGGGCACGGTCATCCACAACCTGATCACGTCCTGGACGGTCCCCGAGGTCGTGAAGGAGAACGGCGGCACCCCCGTCCGCACCCGCGTCGGCCACTCCTTCATCAAGGCCGAGATGGCCACCTCGGGCGCGATCTTCGGCGGCGAGCACTCCGCGCACTACTACTTCAAGGACTTCTGGAACGCCGACACGGGCATGCTGGCCGCCCTCCACGTCCTCGCGGCCCTCGGCGGCCAGGATGGCACCCTGTCCGCGCTGGTCGCCCAGTACGACCGCTACGCCGGGTCCGGCGAGATCAACTCCACCGTGGACGACCAGCAGGGCCGCCTCGCCGCGATCCGCTCCGCGTACGAGGGCCGCGAGGGCGTCACCCTCGACGAACTCGACGGCCTCACGGTCTCCACGGCCGACTGGTGGTTCAACGTCCGCCCCTCCAACACAGAACCCCTCCTCCGCCTGAACGCCGAGGCCCGCGACGCCGAAACCATGACCCGAATCCGCGACGAGGCCCTCACCATCATCCGAGCCTGACCCCCACCCCACCTCAGGGGCGCGGGGAACTACGCACCCAGCCCCCCCAACCCCGCCCCCCTGACAACGCGGCCCACCCCAGCCCACCTCAGGGGCGCGGGGAACTGCGCACCCAGCCCCCACCGACCCGCACCCGCAGTCCCCGCACCCCCAACCCCGCTCCCCTGACAACACGGCCGACCCCACCCCACCTCAGGGGCGCGGGGAACTGCGCGACAAGCCCCCACCGACCCGCACCCACCCACAACCCCCAGCACAACCCCACCACCACCACACCACCCCCCCGCCCCCCCCCACGGCGGTACCCTAACCACGCCCATTCAGCCCCACACCCCCCGAAAGGAACCCCATGCCCCTCGAAGCCGGCCTCCTGGAGATCCTCGCCTGCCCCGCCTGCCACGCCCCCCTCAAGGAGCAGGACCCCGAGCTGATCTGCACGTCACAGGACTGCGGCCTCGCCTACCCCGTCCGCGACGACATCCCCGTCCTCCTCGTCGACGAGGCCCGCCGCCCGGCGTAACCCACCCGTCGATCGGAGGCCCCCGCCATGCTCGACGAGTCGCTGCTAGACACCCCCGAGGCCCTCACGGACGCCGACCACCGTGGCCTCCTGCGCGGCGCGGCCGAGGCCGGCGCCCGCGTCCGCACCGCCGCCCGGCACGCCGCCGAGGCGGGCGTCACCGCCCTCAAACCCGACGGCCGCCCCCGCGCCGTCCTGATCGCCGGCCCCGGCGCCGCCGCGATCGGCGCAGCCGACCTCCTCGGCACGCTCGCCGGCCCCGGCAGCCCCGTCATCCGCCTCGCCCCCTCCGGCGTCGCCCCCGTCGCCGGCGCCCTGCGCTGGGAGGTCCCCGGCTGGAGCGGCAACCTCGACCTCCTCCTCATCGCCACCCCCGACGGCACCGAACCCGGCCTCGCCCTCCTCGCCGACCAGGCGTACCGCCGCGGCTGCACGGTCGTCGCCGTCGCCCCCGCCCGCACCCCGCTCGCCGAGTCCGTCGCGGCCGTGCACGGCCTGTTCGTACCGATGGCGACCGCCCCGTACGACCAGGACGAGCCGGAGGAACTGGCCGCGTCCGCCCCCGGCGTCTTCTGGGCCCTGCTGACCCCCCTCCTCGCCCTCCTCGACCGCATCGGCCTGCTCTCCGCACCCCCCGAGGCCGTGGAGAAGGTCGCGGACCGGCTCGACCACATCGCCCAGCGCTGCGGCCCGGCCATCGCCACCTTCAGCAATCCGGCCAAAACTCTCGCTGCCGAACTCGCCGACGCCCTCCCGGTGATCTGGACCGAGGGCACCTCCGCGGGCCCGGCCGGCCGCCGCTTCGCGGGCGCGCTCGCCGAACTCTCCGGCCGCCCCGCCCTCGTCGCCGAGCTTCCCGAGGCGCTCTCCGCGCACAGTGCGCTGCTCGCCGGCCCGCTCGCCGCGGGAGCCGACCCCGACGACTTCTTCCGCGACCGCGTCGACGAGACTCCGGCGCTGCACGCGCGCGTAGTGCTCCTCAGGGACCGCCCGATCGGTGGCCTCACGGCCGCCCCCGCAGCCCGTGACCTGGCCCTCAGCCACGACACGCCGATCAGCGAGCTGGAGCCGGAGGAGGGCGACGAACTGGAGACCCTCGCCGAACTGATCGCCATGACGGATTTCGCCGCCGTTTACCTGGCGCTCGCCTCAGGGGCCTCCCCTGGACCCGACACCACCCGCTGAGCGAACCCCCAGCCGCGCCGAACCCCAAGAGAACCCCGAAGAGCACCCCAGAGAGAACCCCTGAGAGAACGATGGACCCCCTCGACAACACCGTCCGCCCCTACGCCTGGGGTTCCACCACCGCCATCCCCCGCCTCCTCGGCATAGACCCGACCGGCGAACCACAGGCCGAGATGTGGATGGGCGCCCACCCCGGCGCCCCCTCCCGCACCCCGCGCGGCCCCCTGGACCAGGTCATCGACACCGACCCCACCCGCGAACTGGGCCCCGCCACCGTGGCCAGATTCGGCACCCGCCTGCCCTTCCTCTTCAAACTCCTCGCCGCCGGAGCCCCCCTCTCCCTCCAGGTCCACCCCGACCCCGCCCAGGCCGCGGAGGGCTACGCCGACGAGGAGCGCCGCGGCATCCCCCTGGACGCCCCGCACCGCAACTACAAGGACGCCAACCACAAACCCGAACTCGTCTGCGCCCTCACCGAGTTCGACGGCCTGTGCGGCTTCCGCGCCCCCCACCGGACCGCCGACCTCCTCGACGGCCTCGGCGTCGCCTCCCTCAAGCCCTACGTCGACCTGCTGCGCGCCCACCCCGAGGACGCCGCCCTGCGCGAAGTCCTCACCGCCATCCTCACCGCCGACCCCGAGGACATGGCCCGCACGGTCACCGAGACCGCCACCGCCTGCGAACGCCTCGGCGGCCCCTACGCGCCCTACGCCGACATCGCCCGCCACTACCCCGGCGACCCCGGCGTCCTCGCCGCGCTGCTGCTCAACCACGTCCGGCTCCAGCCCGGCGAGGCCCTCTACCTCGGCGCCGGCATCCCCCACGCCTACCTCGACGGCCTCGGCGTCGAGATCATGGCCAACTCCGACAACGTCCTGCGCTGCGGCCTCACCCCCAAGCACGTCGACGTCCCCGAACTCCTGCGCATCGTCCGCTTCGAGCCCACCGACCCCGGCGTCCTGCGCCCCGAGGCCGACCCGGACGGCGAAGAGGTCTACGCCACCCCCATCGACGAGTTCCGCCTCTCCCGCTACGTCCTGCCCGACGGCGGCACCCCCCGCGACCTCACCCGCGCCACCCCGCAGATCCTGCTCTGCACCGCCGGCACCCTCCGCACCGGCGACCAGGATCTGACCCCCGGCGCGTCCGTGTTCGTCCCCGCGGGCGAGCGAGCCGAAGTCTCCGGCGCGGGAACACTCTTCCGGGCCACCGTCATCGCCTGACCGCCCCGCGTCCCACCCCGAGTGCCGCCCGCCTGCGCCCCGGGCGAGGCCCCGGCCGCCGATCTCCCCGACTGCCCCGCCACCGCCGTACCGGACTGCAACAATGCCCACCGACAACGCACGGGCACAGCCCGGTACGGCGGCGCACGGCACCCAGAAGGGACACCCCGAACCACATGAGCGCGTCAGGCGGCACCAAGGCGATCGTGGCGGCACTTTTCGCCAACCTCTCGATCGCGGTAGCGAAGTTCGTGGCGTTCCTCTTCAGCGGCTCGTCCTCCATGCTCGCCGAGTCGGTGCACTCCCTCGCCGACTCCGGCAACCAGGGCCTGCTCCTCCTCGGCGGCAAACGCGCCCAGCGCGAAGCCACCCCCCAACACCCCTTCGGCTACGGCCGCGAGCGCTACATCTACGCCTTCCTCGTCTCCATCGTCCTCTTCTCCGTCGGCGGCATGTTCGCCATCTACGAGGGCTACGAGAAGATCCAGCACCCCCACGAGATCGACCACTGGTACTGGCCCGTAGGCGTCCTCATCTTCGCGATCATCGCCGAGACCTTCTCCTTCCGCACCGCCATCAAGGAGTCCAACGCCCTGCGCGGCCAGCAGTCCTGGAAGGACTTCGTCCGCCACGCCAAGGCCCCCGAACTCCCCGTCGTCCTCCTCGAAGACCTCGGCGCCCTCGTCGGCCTGTTCCTCGCCCTCGGCGGCGTCGGCCTCGCCCTGCTCACCGGCGACGGCATCTGGGACGGCATCGGCACCCTCTGCATCGGCATCCTGCTCATCCTCATCGCCGTCGTCCTCGCCGCCGAGACCAAGTCCCTGCTGCTCGGCGAGGCCGCCGGCCTGGAGGACGTCCGAAAGATCGAGGCCGCCCTCGTCGACGGCGACACCGTCCCCCGCATCATCCACATGCGCACCCTCCACCTCGGCCCCGAGGAACTCCTCGTCGCCGCCAAGATCGCCGTCCGGCACGACGACACCGCCACCGAGATCGCCACCGCCATCGACGCCGCCGAGTCCCGCATCCGCGAGGCCGTCCCCATCGCCCGCGTCATCTACCTCGAACCCGATGTCTACAGCGAGTCCGAGGCCGCCAAGCGCCCCGACCCCACCACCACCCCCGGCGGCCCCACCCACCCCGACCCCGCCCCCTGACCACCCCCGCACCCACCCGAAACCGGCCAATGTCCCCGCCCTCTCCCCACCGGATCGGCTCGAACTCTTCTCAGGCCCACTGGGGACGTCCGGGCCGTCCGGTGTAGCTTGGGACGGAGCCAGACGTCGCTGCTGATGGCGGTCGGGCGGTCCCCCAGCGGACCGGCCGAGGGAGAGAGGGCCTCCGACGGACTGCGCTGCGCGCACGCGGGCACCCCTGTGTCCGCCGCCGCGCAGACCAGCCGTACCCACCTCGCACCGACACCGAGGAGCAGCTCCCCATGACGACTGTCGACAACCGACAGGACTTCAAGGTCGCCGACCTCTCCCTGGCCGTCTTCGGCCGCAAGGAGATCACCCTCGCCGAGCACGAGATGCCCGGCCTGATGGCGATCCGCAAGGAGTACGCCGAGGCACAGCCGCTCGCCGGCGCCCGCGTCACCGGCTCCCTGCACATGACCGTCCAGACCGCGGTCCTCATCGAGACCCTCGCCGCCCTGGGCGCGCAGGTCCGCTGGGCCTCCTGCAACATCTTCTCCACCCAGGACCACGCCGCCGCCGCCATCGCCGTCGGCCCGAACGGCACCCCCGACAACCCCCAGGGCATCCCCGTCTTCGCCTGGAAGGGCGAGACGCTGGAGGAGTACTGGTGGTGCACCGAGCAGGCCTTGACCTGGCCGGACAGCCCCACCGGCGGCCCCAACATGATCCTCGACGACGGCGGCGACGCCACCCTCCTCGTCCACAACGGCGTCCAGTACGAGAAGGACGGCAAGGTCCCCTCGCCCGACACCGCCGAGTCCGACGAGCACCGCGTCATCCTGGAACTGCTGACCCGCACCCTGGGCGAGAACCCCCAGAAGTGGACCCAGCTCGCCTCCGAGATCCGCGGCGTCACCGAAGAGACCACCACCGGCGTCCACCGCCTGTACGAGATGCAGCGCGACGGCACCCTCCTCTTCCCGGCGATCAACGTCAACGACGCCGTCACCAAGTCGAAGTTCGACAACAAGTACGGCTGCCGCCACTCCCTCATCGACGGCATCAACCGCGCCACCGACGTCCTCATCGGCGGCAAGACCGCCGTCGTGGCCGGCTACGGCGACGTGGGCAAGGGCTGCGCCGAGTCCCTGCGCGGCCAGGGCGCCCGCGTGATCATCACCGAGATCGACCCCATCTGCGCCCTCCAGGCGGCGATGGACGGCTACCAGGTCGCCACCCTGGACGACGTCGTCGAGACGGCCGACATCTTCATCACCACCACCGGCAACAAGGACATCATCATGGCCGCCGACATGGCCAAGATGAAGCACCAGGCCATCGTCGGCAACATCGGCCACTTCGACAACGAGATCGACATGGCCGGCCTCGCCAAGCTCCCCGGCATCGTCAAGGACGAGGTCAAGCCCCAGGTCCACACCTGGACCTTCCCCGACGGCAAGGTCCTCATCGTCCTCTCCGAGGGCCGCCTGCTGAACCTGGGCAACGCCACCGGCCACCCGTCGTTCGTGATGTCCAACTCCTTCGCGGACCAGACCCTGGCCCAGATCGAGCTGTTCACCAAGCCCGACGAGTACCCCACCGGCGTCTACACCCTGCCCAAGCACCTCGACGAGAAGGTCGCCCGCCTCCACCTGGCCGCCCTCGGCGTCAGGCTCACCACCCTCCGCCCGGAGCAGGCCGAGTACATCGGCGTGAAGGTCGAGGGCCCGTACAAGCCGGACCACTACCGCTACTGAGCCCCGCGCTCCCCAGCGACCTCAAGGACAGGCCCCCGCACCCCCGTGCCGGGGGCCTGTCCCCGTGGTCGGCCCGCCCGACCCCGTCGGCCGGACCGGCCCGTCACACCCCAGGACGACCCCCATGCCCCGCGGCCGTTATTCGCTCTTCGATCCGCACGATCACACCCCCCTCGCACACGAACACTTCCACTGCGCCCCCGGCCCCTCCGGCTGGCGCTACGTCTCCCAGCTGACCGCCCCCACGGGCGACCACCTCGGCTCCGTCGACCTCACCCTCGACAGCCTCGGCCGCCCCCTCCGCCTCGAACTCCACGCCGCCAGCTGGCAGGTGCGCGGCGCAGCCCTGGACGGCGTCACCTGGGTCCGCACCGACCCCACCGGCCACCACGCCACCGAAGGCAATGTCCGCGCCCACGCCTTCACCGGCACATCCCCCGCCTTCCTCATCGCCACCGCCCGACTCCTGCGCCTCACCCCCTCCCCGGCCGCGACCCGCGTCCGCCTGGTCGACTTCACCCACCCCGTCCTCGCCCCCCGCACCGTGGACCAGTCCTGGGCCCTGCTGAAAAGAGAAGCACACGCCACTGACAACGGCCCCCTGACCGTGGACGAATACCAGGTCACAGCCCTGGACACCGGCGAACAACACCCCGTCCACATCACCGGCGACGTCGTACTGGCAGCCCCCGGAATCGACCTGGACGACCTGGACTCACCCCCGTCCCCCGAGTAGCAGCCCCGCCCCCCGCTACGCAGGCGGCACAAACCCGGTAGAACCCTCACCGGCCGCCTCCGCCTCCGGCGAACCCGGAGAAACAGCCGGAGCGGCCGGGGAAGCAGCCGCACGAAAAGACTGGGAAGGCCGAGAAGAAGACGAGGGCGACGCCGAAGACGAAGGCGACGGCGATGACGAGGGCGCGGAGAACCCTCCGCCCGCCCACTGCCCACCCCGCCCCTCACCCCTCGCCGCCGCCGCACTCCCCGCAGCCCGCCGAGCCTCCCGCACCTGCCGCTCCTGAAGCATCGCCGCCAGATACGCCGCCGGCGGCACCCCCGGCGGCACCGGAGCCCCCGACCGCTCCGCCAGATCAGCCGCCAGCCGCTGCGCCATACCCCACCCGACCTGCGGATCCAGCTGCCGCATCCGCGTCAGGTACTGCCGTACGGCAAGCCACAGACTGTCCGGCACGGCCGACAGATCCAGCGTGGCGAACCGCCCCGCCAGCCACGGTGGAGGCGGCGGCAGAAACCCGGCCTGCCCGGCAGGCACCCGCTCCCGCACCACCAGCGTCCCCGCGAACACATCCCCCAGCCGCCGCCCCCGCGCCGACACCAGCGACGCGATACACGCCACCACCCCGAACGTCATCAAGATCTCGATCATCCCGATCCCGCCCCGCACCAGCGCGTGCCGGAACCGGATCGGCCCCCCGTCGTCCCGCACCACCCGCAACCCGACCGCCATCTTCCCCAGCGACCGCCCATGGGACAGCGTCTCCACCGCGATCGGCGCCCCCACCAGCACCAGCAGGAACGACGCGATCGACAGCGCCATCTGCGCCGCCTCGTCCAACGAAGCCGAAGCGATCAGCAGCCCCATGGACACCAGGAGATACGCGGCGAAGGCCACGACGAGATCGAGCAGCACCGCCAACGCCCTGCTCGGCAGCTTCGCCGGACGCAACTCCAGCGCCACCGCCTCGCCCGTCACCAGCTCATTCACACCCGTCGTCCTTCCCCTGGCCTGCCTACAGCACGATCAGTCTGCCAAGCTGAGAACGCGGAGCGCCGCAGTACGACAAGCAGACATCCACCAGGATCCGTCAGGATCCACCGACGAACAGCCGGGGAGCAGGCACACCGATGGACCTCGACGTCTTCGTCACCGCCCATCGAGCGGAGTGGGACCGCCTCGACACCCTCCTGCGACGCCGCCGCCTCAACGGCGCCGAGGCCGACGAACTCGTCGCCCTCTACCAGCGCACCGCCACCCACCTCTCCCTGATCCAGTCCAGCGCACCCGACCCCCAGCTGACCGGCCGCCTCAGCCAACTCGTGGCCCGCGCGCGGAGCGCCGTCACCGGCACCCGCCGCGCCTCCTGGCGCGATGTCACCCACTTCCTCACCCACGGCTTCCCGGCAGCCGTCTACCGGGCACGCCACTGGTGGGTCCCCACCGCCCTGCTCTCCACCCTCCTGGCGGCCCTCCTGGGCTGGTGGATCGGCACCCACCCCGAGGTCCAGTCCTCCATAGCCGCCCCCGACGAGCTACGCGAGATGACCCGCCCAGGCGGCGGCTACGAGGCGTACTACTCCAGCAACCCCGCCGCCTCCTTCGCCGCTCAGGTCTGGACGAACAACGCCCAGGCAGCCGCCCTGTGCCTGGTCCTGGGTGTCTTTCTGGGCCTGCCGGTCATCTGGATCCTCTTCACCAACATGCTCAACCTGGGCATCGGCTTCGGCCTGATGTCCTCCGCCGGCCGCCTGGACGTCTTCCTCGGCCTGGTCCTGCCGCACGGACTCCTTGAACTCACCGCGGTCTTCGTGGCCGCCGGTACCGGCCTGCGCCTCGGCTGGACCCTCATCGACCCGGGCCCCCGCACCCGCCGCACCGCCCTCGCGGAAGAGGGCCGCGCCGCCGTCGGCATGGCGATCGGCCTGGCCCTGGTCCTCTTCATCTCCGGACTGATCGAAGGCTTCGTCACCCCGTCCGGCCTCCCGACCTGGGCCCGCATCACCATCGGCATCACCGCCGAGCTGGCCTTCCTCGCCTACGTCTATGTCCTCGGCGGACGCGCGGCCCGCGCCGGCGCCACAGGTGACCTGGACCCCGCCGAGCGCAGCGCCACGGTCCCGACAGCCGCCTGATGTGCGGACGGGTCTGCTGAGCTGCTAGTCTCCTCTTCGCCCCGCAGGAGCCGTTGACACGGCGCCCATGGGGAGGTAGATTCGAACAGTTGCCTGGAACTGGGTCTCACTCGGTCGGCAACCATCAGAATCCACTCGCTACCTCAAGTCGACTCCTCATTCATGAGATTCGGCTTTGTTGTGGCGTCCCCGATGAAATCGGAAATGGACGGCCGGTCAGACCGGCAAGAAACTTCTGATAAAGTCGAAACCGCCGGAAAGGGAATCGCGAAAGCGGGAACCTGGAAAGCATTCCGAGGAAATCGGACCGGGAAACGGTCTGATAGAGTCGGAGACACGAAGGGAAGCGCCCGGAGGAAAGCCCGAGAGGGTGAGTACAAAGGAAGCGTCCGTTCCTTGAGAACTCAACAGCGTGCCAAAAATCAACGCCAGATATGTTGATACCCC